>CAZRCS010000290.1:0-2273 GCA_964598645.1 uncultured bacterium
AACTTACTTTCTTGTACTATATATAACGAAATGTTGTTAGGTTTTCTTACAAAAATCATGCTTCACGTTTTCTTCACGTTGATCATGATAGGATTGATTCATGAAAAGAAAAAAGGGGGGAGTAAAGTGAAAGAGACCATCAAACAGATTATGAAAAAGCTTTTCCGCCTTGAGGAGACTGTATATCCGGGAAATGACCAGGTTGTTGACCCGGAGACGGGGTATTCCATCACCACGAAGGGAGATTTTGACTGGATGTCAAATTTGCTGAGAAAGATGGGATTTGAAGTTTATTGGCTGTGTGAGAGAACGGGAAAGCAAATCGGACTGATTATAGATAAGATGTTGTACGTTTGTTCCAGTAAAAAGGCGTTGGATTCAAAATATCATGAGATTTATCTGAATGATATCGCCATGTACAAGGAATATGACCAGTTTGCTGAGAACAAGAACGCCCTTTTTGGAATTGTGTTTAAAGATGACAACGGCTTTGAGTATTGCTGGAAGAAACTGTAAAAAAGGCAGATGAGTTAAACTCATCTGCCACTTTTCAAGGAAGGTTTTTCAAAAGTTGTTACATTCCCAGATATGCCTTTTGCACATCCGGGTTTGATAGAAGGGCTTTTGCATCACCCTTCATAATAATTTCTCCGGTTTCGATAACGTATGCATAATCGGAAATGGACAATGCCGAAGCGGCATTTTGTTCGACTAAAAGGATGGTTACACCGTCTTCTTTGTTTATCTTCTCAATGACTTCGAAAACTTCTTTAACCAGCAGGGGAGCAAGTCCCAGAGAGGGCTCATCCAGCATCATCAGTTTCGGATTGCTCATGAGACCTCGGCTGATGGCAAGCATTTGCTGCTCACCTCCTGAAAGGGTACCTCCCGGCTGGTTCAGCCTTTCCTCTAATATGGGAAAAAGCGAAAAAATCCATTCCAGGTCCTTTTTAATGCCCTGTTTGTCTTTTCTGTTGAAAGCACCCATGGTCAAGTTTTCTTTGACAGTTAATCCTGAAAAGATACGCCGTCCTTCAGGTACATGAACGATACCCATCTGAGTAATGCTATGCGGGGCCATGTTGGTGATGGGTTCTTCACGAAATTTCACCGTTCCGGTTTTGACTTTCTCCAACCCGCTTATTCCTGCAAGTGTGGAGGTTTTACCTGCACCATTTGCGCCAATCAAGGTGACGATCTTACCGGCGGGAACTTCAATGGTGATGTTGTTCACCGCGTTAATGGGTCCGTAATTAATACTGAAATCTCTTATTTGAAGCATTACCTCAGCTGATGACGACATCTTTCCACTCCTCTCCAAGATAAGCCTCGATAACTTTGGGGTTGGATCTGATTTCTTCGGGTTTTCCCATGGCGATTTCCCTTCCGTAATCCAGAACGATGATTCTTTCACACAAACCCATGACAAATTTCATGTCATGTTCGATTAAAAATACGGTTACGTCGAATTCATCGCGAATTTTTCTGACGAGGTTCATCAACGCAACCGATTCGGAGGGATTCATGCCTGCTGCCGGTTCGTCTAACAGCAGCAGTTTTGGTGTTGTTGCAAGTGCTCTTGCTATTTCAAGCTTTCGCTGCTCGCCATATGGAAGTGATCCGGCCGATTCATCCTTATGTTTTAACATACCCAGTTTTTCCAGAATAAATTCGGCCTTTTCCCGCTGTTCTTTTTCTTTTTTAAAGTAACCCAGTTTAAATATGGATTTCCAAAACCACAAATCTGTAGCGCCTTTTTTCGTTCCTTTCCATTTATTCATGACCTTATCGGGCTTTGTATTGGCCAATTCATAATGCATGGCGGCCTGAAGGTTTTCTATAACTGTCATAGTTTTAAACAATCGAATATTTTGAAATGTTCTGGCGATTCCAAAATGAGTAATAAAATGCGGTTCGTAGTCATCGATAATTTTATCTTCCAGGTACACGTGTCCGTGTGTGGGTTTATATACACCTGTTATCACGTTAAAAATGGTTGTTTTTCCCGCACCGTTGGGTCCAATCAATCCCAATATCTCACCTTGTTCAATGGCCGCGTTAAAATCTTCAACGGCGACTAATCCACCAAAACGCATGGTCATATTGTCAATGGTCATGATGTCTTTTTTCTGTTTATTTTCCATGGTCACTGCCCCTTTTAAACCTCAGCATGGTTCGATAAAGCGCATTCCAGGTCAATTCATTTCGTCCCATAATACCTTTTTGCCAGAATATCATGATGATGATAAAGAGGGCTGAAAAGACCAGCATTC
>CAZRCS010000291.1:0-2247 GCA_964598645.1 uncultured bacterium
GATCCGGAGCCGGCGGTGTCGACAGCCATGACTGGACCGAGATGCTTATGAAGATGTACATCTACTGGGCAGAGAAACAGGACTACGAAGTTAATGTGCTGGACACTTCACCGGGAGATGGCGTTGGAATGAGGGAGGCTGTTCTGGCCATAAGAGGGCCCTATGCCTATGGTTATCTCAGCGCAGAAAAGGGTATTCACCGTCTTGTGAGAAAGAGCCCCTTCGATCAGAATCACAGGCGCCATACAAGCTTTGCCTCGGTTTTTCCCCTGCCGGATCTCGACGATTCCATCCAGGTGGACATAGACCCCGATGACGTGAGAACCGATGTTTTCAGGGCGAGCGGAGCAGGAGGGCAGCATATCAACAAGACATCAAGTGCGGTGAGACTTACCCATTTACCCACAGGGATCGCGGTTTCGTGCCAGAACGAACGTAGTCAGCACAGGAATCGTGAGCTGGCCTGGAAGGTTCTCAGGGCAAGGCTCTACGAGCTGGAAGAGGAAAAACGCAGGAAGGAAAGGGAGAAACTCGAGGGCACGAAGAGCGACGTGTCATGGGGGCACCAGATAAGGTCCTACGTTCTCCAGCCTTACCAGATGGTGAAGGATCACAGAACTGACATGGAGACTTCAGACGTAGAGGGATTCCTTAACGGGGAAATCCAGGACTTCATTGAAGAATACCTGAGAAAGAGTAAATAGAATGGCAATTGAAAAGAGCGAATTCATAGAAAGGCGGCTGGAAAAACTGGCTGCCATCAGAGAGTCCGGGATAGACCCCTATCCACCCAGAACACCTGGCAGGGAATCGATAGAATCCCTTAGAACCACAGGTGAGACGGAAGAGCCTTTGGCCACAAGCGGCAGGATCATGGCCAAGAGGAAGCACGGCAAAACAGTTTTCTGCGACATCACAGACCCCACAGGCAGGATTCAGCTGTTCATCAACAGAGGTGTTCTTGGAGAAGAGGGATGGGAACTTCTGGGAAATCTCGACCTGGGAGACATCATATGGGTTAAAGGACCTCTTTTCATTACGAGAACCGGCGAGCTGTCAGTCAAGGTTTCAGAGCTTCTGCTTCTTACCAAGGCAGTGAGACCCATGCCTGTTGTGAAAACTGATTCCGAAGGTGAGGTCCACGACGCGGTAAGTGATCCTGATTTCGTTTACAGGCACAGATGCCTGGACCTGCTGCTGAACGAATCGTCTCTTGGCACATTCAAGGCCAGGAGCAGGATCATCTCGGCTGCAAGACGCTATCTGGATGCCAATGGTTTTCTTGAAGTGGAAACACCAGTTCTTCAGCAGATCTACGGCGGGGCCGCAGCAGAACCCTTCGTGAGTTTCTACAACTCCATGGAGGAAGACGTTTACCTCAGAATAGCCACCGAGCTTTACCTTAAAAGGCTTGTGTCAGGGGGTATGCACAGGGTTTACGAGATAGGTAAGGACTTCAGGAACGAAGGTGTGGATAGAACTCACAGTCCTGAGTTTACCCAGCTCGAGCTGTATGAAGCCTGGACCGACTACAACGGAATGATGGAGAGATTCGAGGGAATAGTTAAGGCTGCGGCGGATGCTTCCGGTGCGGGAGAAACGGTTCTGTTCCAGGGACATGAAATTTCTCTGAGCCCTCCCTTCAAAAGAATCCCCTTCATCCCCGCCCTTCATGAAAAGAGCGGAGAGGAACTCTTCGACTGGGAAGTAAAGGAGCTTTCGGCCCTGGCAGATAAACTTGGGCTGGGCAATGACATCACAGACAAGCCGACGCTGCTTGATAAGCTTTTCGACCATTTCGTTACTCCGGGTCTTATTCAGCCCTGTTTCGTGACGGACTACCCGGTGGAACTTTCTCCCCTGGCCAAACAGAAACCCGGGAATCCCAGACTCACGGAGAGATTCGAGGCCTTCATCGCAGGACTGGAGCTTGCCAATGCATTCAGCGAGCAGAACGATCCCCTCTATCAGCGCCATGTGCTGGAGACCCAGGCTGCAGACAGCCTGCACCGGAAGGGCGTAGTCGATGAGGAGTTCCTGTATGCCCTTGAAACGGGAATGCCTCCCACCGGCGGACTGGGAATAGGAATGGACAGACTTGTAATGGTTCTCACCGGTTCTCCTTCCATAAGGGATACGATTCTCTTCCCTCACCTGAGACGGGGCAGATGAGAAGAACCTTCCTTCAGGGTATTGCACTGAGGCAGATATGGAGCCGGGCCAATTCTGATGTGGTAAGGCTCGTAA
>CAZRCS010000292.1:0-2231 GCA_964598645.1 uncultured bacterium
TCGGAATCCGTTCTTTCCCCCGGCTACAATGAGGCTGACCTCATCCTTGAATGCAGGAAGATCTACCGTCAGCCAATGGATCCGGAAGGTTTTGTAACCGACGCGGGGGCAAAGGCCTACCCGGAGAAGGACTATCACATCATCTTCTTCGGTGAGATACTCGCAGCCTTCACCTGCTGACTCAGCTGTTTCACATAATACTTCAGGTTGTATCTTAGGGCATGATAAGACATCTATCCATTCTGCTTTCCATGCAGCTCCGGGCTTTTGCCGGGGGGATGGCTGAGGAATGGCAGAACAACCGACTGAAACTTGTTGCCGGAGTTATCACCATGGGAGTAATGGCCTTTGGTTTCTACCACATGTTCCGGGGGCTCTTCGTTTACCTTTCATCTCTGGACAGTGAACTTTACGGTTTCGGAACAGCTCTTGCGTCAAGGCTGTTCGGTATGGCGCTCCTTGCCTTTGGCGTTTTCGTCGGCGTTTCATCATTGATCACCGGAAACTCTTCCCTGTATCGTTCACCCCGAACCACGCTGCTTCTGGCTTCATCTGTCAGATACTCCTCCCTGGCAGTTTCTTCCGTTCTCGAAAGCTGGTTCAATGCCGGCTGGACCATGCTTCTAATGGGTTACCCGATACTTCTTGCCTTTTCAAGGGGACTCGCCTTCAGCGAGGTTCATCTGGTACTGGGTTTCTTTCTGTATCCATTCATGCTGCTGGCCTGGACCTCCATAGGAACCATCGTAACGGTTATCCTCAGCCGGTTTGGCGGGATGAACGGCTGGAAACTCTTTGGGGGAATTGCCCTTATCGCAGGTAGTGGTGCTCTTTTCTTCTTTGCCAGCGGAACCAGCGGCGACCTGGTGATCCAGGAGGCGCCGGGAATGAAACTTGGAGGGCTCCAGGAGTTCGTATCAGGCCTTCCCAGCCAGAATGCCGGTTACTGGCCACATGCCCTTTTCCTTCGGGCGATGGTAAAGGGCAGTGTATCTTCGGCATTGATTCTTGCAGCAGAGGCCATTCTTCTGGGCTTTCTGGCCCTTCTGCTGGCATCCAGAAAGTATCTGGAAGCATGGAACAGATCAGAAGCCATCTCCTTTCGCTACCAGTCCACTCTTTTTTTCAGAGATGGAGGCAGGCATTCCACTGTTTTTCAGAAGGATGTGCTGATATTCCTCAGAGATCCTGTCCAGTGGAGTCAGCTGGGACTGCTTGCAGGGATGTTCAGTATTTACGTTGTGAACCTCAGCCGTTTTCCCATTGATTTCGGAAACCCCTACTGGCTGGCTGTGGGTATTTTTATAAACATTTCCTTCAGCGCCTTCGTCATGGCCACCATGATGGTACGCTTCGCCTTTCCCGCTCCCAGCATGGAGGTTCCGGGACTTCACGCTATGATCCAGCTCCCAGGGGGAAGGAAGCTTCTGTACACTTCGAAGTGGGTTCAGACTCTTCTTCTTTCGGTTATTCCTGCCAGTGTTCTCGCCTGGCTTTCCAGCATGAGCATCGGTGCCGGTTTTCTTCTTCAGATCGAATCGGTTGCCTGTATTTTTATTACCGCATTCGTTCTAAGTACGATCAATATTACCCTTGGATGTATCTTTCTAAGAAGAGGAGCAGGAAGCGCAGTAAGCCTTTCCAGCGGGCAGGGGGGAATAATCACCGCATTTGTGTCGGTTGCCTTCGTTCTGTTCATAGTTACCGTTTTGTCAGTTGTGACAAGAAGGTACATGACAGATAACTTCACTGAAATGATGCTGGCGGTTCCGGTACGGAATTCCATTCTCTTCCTGATGCTGCCCGTTGGAACCATTGTCAGTGTGATAATGTACAGAGCTGGAATAAAAAACCTCTCCGGAAGGGTTTTCTGATGGTCCTCATCGGACTTGACTACGGGAGGAAGAGAACAGGAGTAGCCGTGTGCGTACAGGAAGTGATCCTTCCCTCGGAACCAATTCTGGGCAGCTGGGACGCAATCCTCCAGAGGATATCGGAACTCTCTGAAAAGTATGGCGAAATCAGGATAATTCTGGGACTTCCGTATTCCGCCTCGGGCAAGCCAACGGAACTCAGCTCTGAAGTTGAAGAACTTGCAGACAGGATAAGGGATTGCGGCTATGGTGTTGAAACTGTGAACGAGGTCTGTTCCTCAATGGAGGCAGCCATCCTTCTTGGCAGAAGTGACAGGAAAGGCCGCATTGATTCGGTGGCTGCCTGCGAAATACTGA
>CAZRCS010000293.1:0-2225 GCA_964598645.1 uncultured bacterium
CACATACTATAGTATCTGTCACACTGACCTCAAACCTTGGGGTCGGGTTTACATAGATCGTTACTGAAAGATCAGATTGTGGGCATAAACCATATGTATATGGAGTAATAGTATAAATAATACTCTTAACCTCATCTGATGAATTATGCAGACTATCAGCAATTGTAAATGGTAATGCCTGTGTTTCTTCAGAATAGCCTGTTATCTCCGCATCGCCAGAAACAGTCCATGTAAATAAAATATTCTGGAAAGTGTTGTCAAGAACAATCTCTGCTCGGCTATCATTACATAAAATGGTATCAGTAACTGTAACAAGTGGTAATGGTGGAGTATCATATTGGACTGTAACAGTAGCCTGGCAGCTATCAATATTACCGGCATCATCTTCTGCATATAACATTACCAGGTTAGCTCCGAGATCAAGGCAATTGTAATCCGTTTTGCTGACGGTTAATGTAAGATCATTATCACAATTATCTGTGCTACCTCCATCAACAAGAATTGGATCAAGCGTATATAATCCAGTATTAAGGTCAAGAGAAATTGTAATGTCCTGACATACTACTGTAGGAGCTGTAACATCCTGAACCGTTATAACCTGAAGACATGTATTAAGGTTTCCGGAAGGATCTGTTGCGGTCCATGTCCTTCTAATCTCATAGTTTGAAGGTATTCCTGTGGGAATAATTACATCTGAATAATCAATATCAATATTACCACCCAGTGCACAGTTATCTGTTGCCGTGGAAGTACCTGTGCCGGTTGGTAAATTGTCATCTTCACAACTAATAGTTACATCTCCGGGACAGGTTATATTAGGCATTGTAGTATCCTGAACAGTAATAATCTGGTCACATTCAATGTAATTGTTACAATCATCTGTGGCTCTCCAGGTTCTTGTAATAGTGTAATTATAATAGTCAGATACTGCTGGATCAATGCCCTGGGTAGATACATCCGATACGGTAATAACAATATCAGCAAGGTCACTACATATATCAGTTGCCGTTGCAATTCCAAGATTAGCAGGAGTACTATCCTCTTCACAATTTATAGTAGTATCTGCCGGACAAACTATAACTGGGGGCCTTGTATCTTCTATTGTAACTGTTGCCGTGCGATCGGTCGTACGCCCACATTCATCTGTTGCCGTAAAGGTGACAAGGGCTGTGCCGGTAGCACCACACAGGTCACTAAGTCCTGTATAATCATTAGTGATAGTGACACTACCACATGCATCTGTTGCTACGCCCGTTGTACCATAAGAGGCTAACCAGGCGGCTATATCTCCGTCCGGATCTGATGTACCGTCACACTCAAGGGTAAGGTCTGATGGATCGCTAGTCCATACAGGATCTGTTGTATCTTCTATTGTAACTGTTGCCGTGCGATCGGTCGTACGCCCACATTCATCTGTTGCCGTAAAGGTGACAAGGGCTGTGCCGGTAGCACCACACAGGTCACTAAGTCCTGTATAATCATTAGTGATAGTGACACTACCACATGCATCTGTTGCTACGCCCGTTGTACCATAAGAGGCTAACCAGGCGGCTATATCTCCGTCCGGATCTGATGTACCGTCACACTCAAGGGTAAGGTCTGATGGATCGCTAGTCCATACAGGATCTGTGGTATCTTCTATTGTAACTGTTGCCGTGCGATCGGTCGTACGCCCACATTCATCTGTTGCCGTAAAGGTGACAAGGGCTGTGCCGGTAGCACCACACAGGTCACTAAGTCCTGTATAATCATTAGTGATAGTGACACTACCACATGCATCTGTTGCTACGCCCGTTGTACCATAAGAGGCTAACCAGGCGGCTATATCTCCGTCCGGATCTGATGTACCGTCACACTCAAGGGTAAGGTCTGATGGATCGCTAGTCCATACAGGATCTGTGGTATCTTCTATTGTAACTAACTGATCTTTGTCGGTACTATTTCCATTTCCGTCATTTAAGGTCCAGGTTCTTGTAATAGTACCTGTCCCCCCACATCCTGTAAGGCCAGTTAGATCATCAGAATAAGTAGCATCTAATATCGTAGCACAGTTATCATCTTCATTCGTGACATCTCCTGTAATTCCAAGGTCATCAATATTCTGGCCACACTCAATAGTGACATCTGTTGGTACAGTAAATGTTGGATCTTCATCATCGGTTACTAGTACTTCCTGCTGGCATTGAGAAAAATTACTGGCTTCATCAGTAGCCTGCCAGGTAATA
>CAZRCS010000294.1:0-2222 GCA_964598645.1 uncultured bacterium
GTGATTTCGGATTGTATCATCTCCATCTTCGCCCGCCTCAACGCCCTGGGGGAATCACGATGATTTCGGTACTGCTGATAAAAAGTCGGTAAAATCCTTGAACTATATTCATCCACCGGCCACATACTGACCAGCCCCGCACGCACCCCGTTCTCGGAAATGGCCGCCAGCATTCCAGCCATCCCCGTGAGCCCCAGAATCCGCTGATCCGAGCTTTCACAGGCGCTCAACACGATTAATTCCGCCTGGAGCGGAATGTGCTGGACCTCATTGGCCCGCAAGTACAGAGAATCGGATGGGGCTGACGGATCTCTCGAAAAAATTAACCCGGAATTCCATGGAGATTCCATGTTGGGCATATAGTGAGTCGCCACATGTATAATTCGTGCTCTGGGTGCAAAGCGACGAAAATTGTTTATGGTAAAAGATTCTCCGATCAGCAACCGGCACGATCCCCTGGGAAACAGGTCCCTCACCGCACGAACTTCCCGTAGTGAAGCCGGTAAAGTACTCATTCCCTTCAACAACATCGATTCCCGGGAGCCCGCAGGCCCGTCTCCTCCAAAAAAAACAGGGCCTCCGAAAGCAGCAATATCAATTGGATTTTTTTCCGAAAAAGTATAATCACGATCCAGATTCTCCAGACTGGAGGCAAGAGAAAGACTGTACTTCTGAATCAAGTAATTGGCGGCGCAATACTCTGAAAAGATCACCTCAGTGGAAGATCCGCCCCGATTGAATCCTGTCACCAATGCGTCGAAAGGGAGTCGAAACAGGTCTCCATCCGGGATCAGAACCAGCTCCCGGATTCCCTCAAGTTTCTTCTTGATTGGCCCCAGTAACACCTCATACAGGGCGTGGGCCAGCGGGAGATCAAAATGAATCCTGAGATAGTCCACCCGCCCACGTGAAAAATCATCAAGTGGCGCCACAAGACGAATCACATCATTGATCATATTCCTGCGTTCCCCGGGTAGAAACTGGAGATGGATGTGAGTAGAGCTCAGGCAGACCACGGCAACCTTCTCTTCGAGCAACATGAATTTAAGCACCAGGCACCCTTCAGAAATATGAGATTGAAAAAGAGCCAGGTTGAATCGGCTTGAGACGCCGGCCGGGTACATCCCCGTTGTCTCTGTCAGAAGTTCTCTGATTTCCCTGTATTGATTCAACAACCGATCCATTCCAGAGCCCGCACGTGAAAGGTCATCATGGGAAACGGCCTGATCAGACAAATAGCGTTCATACTGTGCCTGAATCCGTCTCTCCTCCCGGATCAGGCTTAGGGCCCGGCTGCCCCTGCGGACAATGCAGCTTGTGATCAAACGATTCTTCTCTTCATGCAGGCGTATCGCATCCACAAGAAAGTTGCTCTCTGGAGACGATTCATAGCGGGACAACTTGAAAAGGATCACATGATTGTACAGAGAATGCAGCCATTCGCGCCAGAAGGAACGTGAACCGAAGGAAAAGTCCGGAAGCCTCTTTCGCAATGAATCCAGAGAATGTGTGTAGAATGATGCCGCTTTATCAATCTCTCCCTGATGTTCACATACGCGTCCCCGTAGATAATGGTACAGGAAATAGTGCGGATGGTAGGGCGCGAAGAGAACATCCATTTGCACCAGAAGATTCCGGCATTGTTTGATCTCTCCCGAAACGATCAGGCGGTCAGCAAGAAAAGCGATCACTGGAAGCATTCCGGCCATATCTTTTTCGCGAATTCCAGTTTGAACAGCCCGCTTCAGGATTGAAATCGCTTTGGTCTTTGAGCCCGTTTTTTCTTCAATCAAAGCCAGCCGAAACAGAGAATCACGCCCGCACACATATTTCTTTGATTTCCGCTCACTTTCAAGGCTCAAGTGAAGATATTTTTGTGCCTGATCCAGGCGATTGTTCTCCATGAGCATCTGTCCATACAACGATAGGGCACGTGTTTCCAGAAAATCAAGATGATATTTCCGCGCATTGTCCAATGCTCTCTTCAGGTATTTCTCCTCCAGTCCCGGCTTGTTCATCATGCCCATGGAAATTGCGACTCCCAGGCTGCTCCGCCCGGCGGTCGGCCCTTTCCCCTCAATTTCAAGGGATCTCAGGAAGTGATCCAGCGCGGAATGAGCCGCCATGCGCCGGAGAAGAAGATCGCCCGATTCGCGAAACGCCCAGGCTGCCTGTTTGAAATGAAATCCCGATTCATAAAATCGGATCATTCTGTCCAGATA
>CAZRCS010000295.1:0-2218 GCA_964598645.1 uncultured bacterium
GACGAAGGGAATCATCATGGCAACCACCGGAGTGTTGTTCATGAATGCGGAACTGCCGCCGACGAAGGGCATCATCTGGCAGAGAAACCGCCTGTACCTGTTAGATGGTTTAATCAGCGATTCGAATATCCACTGCACGAAACCGGTGCGCCAGATCAACTGACTCATCACTATGAGAATGAGCATCACGGCAATGGACTGGTTGGCGAAACCCGCCATGGACTGTGCCGGGGTAAGTATTCCCGCGAAGACGAGAACAGCTGTTGCCGCTATAAAGACCACCGGAGGCGACAGCTTCCTGGAATAGAGAAGAATCACCATAAGACCGAGTAAAACAGTGACGGTTATCTGATCAGAGTTCATAAACCTCCAGGAGGATACATAAACACCAGCATGCACAGGTGCAATGAGGAAGGTAATTGACCTCCCTGGCGTATTTCATTATTTAGTCACTTAGCTAAATATGCAATTGAGGAGGAGCCAATGGAGAGAATTCTTCTGGTAACAAAGGCACTCGCCGACAGCAGCAGGCTGAGAGTAGTGAATGCCCTCATGGTTCATAAGGAGCTATGTGCCTGCCAGATAACAGAACTTCTGGAGCTGTCCGGTGCCACCATTTCGCGCCATATGGGAATTCTCATTCGCGCTGGCCTGGTGGAAAGTCGTCGGGAGGGGAAATGGGTTCACTACTCCCTTGGCGACAACCCTGATAATGTAATGCTGCTGAGGTGGATTGCAGCGGGTATGAGAGAAGCTTCACAGTCAGCACAGGATTTGAAAACGCTGAAGAAAATCACATCACAGTCACTCTGCGGAAACTGAAAAACGGAAGGAATCAGCAAATGAACACGGTTACCCGGCGAAAGATGTCCAATCCATTTGAAAGATATCTCACACTCTGGGTCGGGCTGTGTATCGTAGCGGGAATACTTCTGGGGAAAACCGCTCCAGGGGTGGCATCCGCTCTTGATGGAATGTCTCTCAAAGTGGGCGGTGCACCTGTTGTGTCAATACCAATAGCCGTCTGCCTGTTCTTCATGATGTATCCGATAATGGTAAAGATCGATTTTACAGGGGTTTTACAGGCAGGGAAAAGGGGCAAGCCGGTTTTCCTCACCCTGTTCATTAACTGGTGCATAAAACCGTTCACGATGTACGCAATTGCAATGCTGTTTCTGGGAGTCCTCTTCAAGGGGTTCATAGGCACCGAAGCCGTGGATCTGGTAAAGATGCCATTCGGACTGGAGTTGCCTGTGGGAGCAAGCTACGGCAGCGGTACGGTGGTTCTATCCGAAGGGGTAAAAATGCTGCAGGTACCCCTTTGGAGAAGCTATTTTGCAGGATGCATCCTGCTGGGAATAGCCCCCTGCACCGCCATGGTTCTGGTATGGGGGTACCTGGCAAGAGGAAACGACGGGCTGACCCTGATCATGGTTGCGATCAACTCCCTTACAATGCTTGTACTCTACGGCCTTCTTGGCGGCTTTCTTCTGGGAGTGGGAAGGCTGCCGGTCCCATGGCAGGCGCTGCTGCTCTCGGTTTCAGTATATGTTGCTCTTCCCCTGATAGCCGGGTACTTCTCCAGGAAATGGATAATGGCGGCAAAGGGTGAAGAGTGGTTCAGAACCAGGTTCCTTCATGTTCTAACTCCTGTTACAATAAGCGCCCTTCTTCTGACTCTTATTCTTCTTTTCAGCTTCAAGGGTGAAGTAATACTTGCAAACCCCCTTACCATTCTCTGGATATCGGTTCCTCTTTTCATTCAGACAGTTTTAATCTTCACGCTGGGCTACGTTGCGGCAAAACTGCTCAAACTCAGATATGAAGATGCTGCTCCTGCTGCCATGATAGGTGCATCCAACCATTTCGAGGTGGCGATCGCAACTGCCGTGATGCTCTTCGGGCTTCAGTCAGGAGCGGCTCTGGCAACTGTGGTGGGCGTACTCATCGAGGTGCCTGTTATGCTTATGCTTGTATCTATCTGCAGGAAAACCTCAGGATGGTTCGAGAGAAGCTCGGCATAGGATTCCTGCTTCTTCTGCAGGGAAACACCTTCGCTGTATATTCCGAGTAAATCATCAATGGAGGGGATCATGCTGAGATACCTGATTAGTATTGCCTTATTGACTGGAATGTCTTTTGCCTGCACCACCATCATCGTTACCCCCGGTGCCACTGAAGACGGCTCCATGTTCGTAACCCATTCAGACGATAACGA
>CAZRCS010000296.1:0-2210 GCA_964598645.1 uncultured bacterium
TCTCATATCACTCTCCTCAGAATATGGGTTTGCCCATATATTTGCAATACGTATCCCAGCCACCAAAGTTCTTCACAACAGGGTTGAAAATAAAAATGGTTCTCTTCCATTTAGTGTGGGTTTACGAGGTTATCACAATTAGAAAAATGGGAAAGGCTTTATTAGAGTGCCCTTTCGGGCACAAGTCACCGCTCACCACTTCGGTTCAGACCCATTGCGGTCTTTGGCGGACTAAAATGACCCCGGTGGTTGTTTGGGATGTAATCCGGGGCATCATTTTGCCTTCGGCCGTCCTGCCTCAGCCCATGGGGCCCCGGAACCTGCCGTTTGCCTTCGCTTATGCTTTATGCCCTGCGGGCACTCTCTATCGCAACTTCTTGCCAATCACCAATGTGTGTGTACCCACAGGAAACGTAATAGAACCATAAAAATAGACCCATCAGGAATTCATTACTTCTCATAACCCGGTGTCACCTTGGCCGGGGCCAACCGTATCTTCAGCAGATTCAAAACGAAAATATGGGGAGGAATCACCATGAAAGCAAAGATCCTGATTGCCCTGATTCTGTTGGCTCTGGTCGCGAATCCAATCTGTGCAGCGGATGACGCATACACAAATGTCCGCGCTGAGTTTATGAAACTGTACAAGGCCGGTGAATACAAGGATGCGGCAAAAATACTGGAAAAGAATTTCAACCGTTTTCCGGACCACGCCACGGCCATGGGGTGGAACCTGGCCATCACCTACATGAAGCTGGAAAACTTCAAAAAGGGTCTGGCCGCGATGAATCGCGTACATAAAAAGGGACAGTGGTTCAACATCTGGATGCTGAAAAATCCGGCTCTGGAACCCTTTCGTAAATTGAAGGGATTCTCCCGTCTGGAGGCCCGCAATGAAGAGCTCCGGGCCCAGGTCCAGGCCACGGCAAAACCGATCCTGAAAATTATTGAACCCGAAGGGTTTGATAAGGAAAAGAAATACCCCCTGTTCATCGCCCTGCACGGCGGTGGGGGCAACCTCGAGGGTTTCATGCCCAAATGGACCTCACCCCTGTTGAAACAATCGTTTATCGTTGCCTACCCGCAGTCTTCACAGGTGGTCTCCATGGATGGATTTTCCTGGGAGGAACGGGACACCACCAATCGTGAAATCGCGGAAGCGTACAAAAAAGTATCCACGCAGTATGCCCTGACCAGTGAAGTCCTCATCGGGGGATTCTCCTCAGGAGGAATGGCTTCCCTGCAGCTGGTCATGGACAATGTGATCCCGGTAAAGGGGTTTGTCGTACTGTGCCTGCCGGTTCCGGAGTCACTGACGGATGAACAGATCGTTGCGGCCCGCCACCGCGGCATCCGCGGCACCATCATCACCTCTGAACTGGATCGACGAATCAAGGATCAGCGCGTCATGGCGGACCGGTTCAAGAAAGCGGGTCTGCAGTACCAGTTTATCGTGACCCCGAATATCGGTCACTGGTTTCCCGAGGACATGGGCGCCAAAATCGACGACGCCATCGCCCACATCCGCAACCGCTGACCGGTTTCCCGCGTCACTCCTCACGGGTCGTGATGTCCACGCGGGAATGGATGTGGCTGGTGCCGATATGCGCTGCTGGCCCCCCTCCGGGCGTCACCATGGCGGGAAAATCGTGTTTGATCTCCCAGAACCAGGTACCATTGCCCGCGGTCTGAACCAGGTCATCCTTCTTCGGCCTCCCTGAAAGGTTTTATAGTCCATCATTTTTTTCTTCTGAGAAGAATTGCCAATGCAGTTTCTGCTTGCTGCGATCCAGTAATTCAATGCGGACATACAGGTTTTTCTATTCGTCCTCGTACTCCAGGCATCCCATTCTCTTCAGCGCATGAATGGCTGCACTGCGCGCATCCGTATCTTTCTGACCCTTTGCCACCATCATCATGGCCACATTGAGTTCCCGGGTGGACTGAATAAAACGATCCACTATGGCAATCACCTGATAAGAAAGGCCCTCAGCCCCGTATCCATGCACGCCATTCAACAGGAGCAGCAATCCCAATCCGGACATCACCCGTTTTTTCATATTCTCCTTTTCCAATAAAAAGGGCCCAATGGCATCAGAATATGTTTACCATACTCACAAAAAAAGGGAATTCACAAAGAATAGTACAACTCCTCCGGATCAATAATTTTCATTGATTGAAATTTATCCCTCCGCCGTATATCTCCAAGC
>CAZRCS010000297.1:0-2207 GCA_964598645.1 uncultured bacterium
TGTTCACCTCTGGCTGAATACCGGTTGTCCAGTTCACAGCGGCAACCGCGTCCAGATCGAAGAGGCCGCCGTCATCAACTTCGTCACCGCAATCGGTTAGTCTCACGTATTTTATCCAGTCCATTCCAAGATCGTTGAGGTCGAACTGGTCACCGCCTGATACCCCGGGGTTCGTGGGGTCATCTCCTGTGGTGGGCCAGACCCCCGCAAGCCCTTCGAAGGTTTCCGTATCGTAGGGGAACATGGTCCAGTTTAAACCGTCCTGACTCACCTCCACGAAGGCACACTCGCGGAAGTAGCCTGCTCCTGTATCCATCACGTTCTCGAAGACCGTGAAGTCCGGCCCTTCTCCGTCTACGACGGTATTGTCAGTGAACTCGATGACCACAATGCCGCTTTGCCCCAGCGTAAGAAGCTCATCTTCCCCCACCGCAGGGGACTGGGGGGTTGCATCCGGGTCCGGAGGCCCCAGAATGTTTTCAGGGTAGAAGCTCTGGCCGTATCCCGCTCCTTCTCCGTACTCCACGAAGGGTGAAGCGTCTCCCCATGGATCCGCTGCAAGGCAGAGTATCAGAAGAAATATCATCTTGCGGTCACCGTGAATCGTGCGGCGGATTCACCGCTGACTGCAGTGTAAAGCCCGGGGGTGAGATCCGGAAGATAGAGGGACGCCGTTCCGTTCTCAGCTGACTGCGTTTCAGCCGCGACCCTTCCGGTTAAGTCGAAAACCCTGACAACGGCTCCCGGCTGTGTTCCGGTTAGGGTAATGAAACTTACTGCCGGGTTGGGGGACACTGTAATTCCAGGGACGGTTGTGTAATCTCCACCCTGGATTTCCATGAATGAGCCTGTAACGGCAATGGGCCCGGGGTTTGCAAGTGAATAGCTATGCACCAGATTTTCACTGCTGTCGTACACCCTTACCTCACTGTTCATGGAGTCGGTTATCCAGAGATGTCCCTGGTCGTCTACTGCAAGGCCGTTGCCTCCTGAACAGAAGGGGTCATTCGTATCGTGAAGCACAGCAAGGGTTTCCATGTCCACGGAGAAGACGCCTCCGCCCCAGGGATCTGCGGTGTAGAAAACTCCGTTTGCCGCAACCGAGTATGCAGGGAAACCTCCAACGGGAAGGTTTGCTATGGTGGCTCCGGTTTCAGGGTCGAGAACGACCACACTTCCATCATCATTGCCGTAGGTTCCGCTGCAGGTCACGAAGAGTCTGCCGTCTTCAGCTATGGCAAGGGACTGACAGTTGGTGCCTGCTGTCAGTGTGTCCGTGACGGTTCCCGATGACGTGTTCAGTACCACTATGGAGTTACCGGTTCCCCAGCCTCCGCAGGCAGTGTAGAGCAGTCCGTTTTTCTCCGCCATCCATTCAGGCGTGGGGCCTATGCCGTCTATGGTTGTATTTAGAGTCATTGATTCAGGGTCTATTA
Organism: uncultured bacterium; assembly: GCA_964598645.1. Classification (GTDB taxonomy): domain Bacteria; phylum Fermentibacterota; class Fermentibacteria; order Fermentibacterales; family JCC-6; genus Sabulitectum. Next base: position 1,437 of record CAZRCS010000297.1, read on the forward strand.
TGCTGATGGAGTTGTTCAGGGATGCCGTTACCGCCAGGCTGCCGTTTTCAATAGGCAGCGATGCCCAGCAGTTCCAGCCTGCCCCTATTCCCAGTTCCGTAAGGCTCCAGCTGCAAAGTTCGAACCTCTGGAGAGTGCCGGAATCAACTCCTGAGTTGACCACGAAGGCATAGCCGTCGTGTATGACAACGTCATTGGGGTAGGTGTGCAGAACTCCAACGGACTGGGTTACCGTTCCCGTTTCAGTGTCGATGTGCGCCAGATCCCCTCCGCATATAACAAGGGCATCCCCTGATACAAGCGATAGAAGAAGCAGGCCGATTCCTGTCGAGATCATTGTGTCTCCCGTTATTCGGCCGCGTGAAAAAATGAGAAGGAATATCCCCCCACCCTTCCCGCGAAGGTGAAGTTAAACGCCGGCAGAAGGTCTTCTGGCTTCCGGAAATAACGAACCGCGCCTTCTCACGGATTATTCCGCAATGGCCTCAGCGATTCAGTAACCGGTTACAGCGGCGGGGCCGCGCAGGTTTTTCACCTGCTTCCCTGACGCTGCCGACCCGGGTAATATATTTTCTGTGTCTCTGGGTGTGTAAGGAGAAAAATGGACGGATTTTTCAAAACGGTCCACAGGATAGTAGCCGGTATTCCCTCGGGAACAGTTATGACCTATGGCCAGATAGCTGAATTGGCAGGGAATCCCCGGGCTTCAAGGGCCGTGGGCTACGCAATGAGGGCCATACCCGCAGGAACTGACATACCGTGGCACCGGGT
>CAZRCS010000298.1:0-2205 GCA_964598645.1 uncultured bacterium
CAGAACTGGAAGTGGATTCCGTTGCACTGAACTTCTTCGTACCGGTATCAGGAATAAAGATAACCCCGGAAAAACTGCCCCTGGAGAAAATGCTGAGAATCATTGCACTGTTCAGGCTGCTCGATCCCTGCTGGGAGGTAAGAATATGTGCCGGTCGCTCAGGCTTCGGGGATTTCGAAGAGAGAATATTCTCCTTCGGTGCGACGGGGATAATGACAGGTGAGCTGCTTACAACCGAAGGAAGCTCCCTTGTCCGGGACAATGAACTCATAGCCAGGGCTGGCTTCACAGCATGAGCTTTCCGCAAGAACAACTTGAAGATCTGGAACGCCGGGGACTGCTTCGTAAACTGAAGACAGGGAACAGGCAGCTGATAAACTTCTCTTCAAACGATTATCTGAACCTCTCCGGGAATCCCAGGGTAAAGGAAAGCGCCATACGAGCAATAGAGCTTTATGGAACAGGCTCAGGAGGTTCCAGGCTCATGGCGGGAAACCTCGAACTGCACCACACCCTGGAGGATAAGCTGGCAGAAATTACCGGGATGGATAGTTCACTGGTTTTTGGCAGCGGATACCTTGCCAACCTTGGAGTTCTCACGACAGTTGCAGGACGAAACGATGTTATCTTTTCAGACAGGCTTAACCATTCCAGCCTGGTGGCAGGGGCTCAGGCTTCCAGAGCGGAGGTAAGGAGATACCGTCACTGCGACACCGGGCACCTTTCAGAAATGCTCGAAGGTCACAGCACGCCGGGCAGAAAAATAATCGTAACGGATTCCCTCTTCAGCATGGATGGCCACATGGCGCCGCTTTCCCACCTCTTTGAACTGTCTGAAAAGCATGGCTGCTTCCTGGTGGTGGATGAAGCCCATGCAATAGGTGTCTATGGAAAAGGCGGCGGTATCTGCAGGTCGCTTGGGCTGAAACCGGACATCTTAACAGGTACTCTGAGCAAGGCTCTTGGAAGCTACGGCGGATTCGCCGCTTGCTCCACAAAATTCAGAGAATACCTGATCAACAGCTCAAAGACATTCATTTACAGCACTGGGCTGCCTCCAGGTTCAGTTGGAGCCGCCCTGGCTTCACTTGAAATTCTTGAGGAAGAACCCTTGATTGGGGAAAAACTTCTCAGAACCTCCGCCAGATTCCGTACAAGCCTTGAGAATCTTGGAGGATGCACGGGCAATTCATGCTCCCAGATAGTCCCTCTAATCATGGGAGAACCCTTGAGGGCCCTTGAGTTCTCTGCTTCTCTGGAAAAAGCTTCCATACTCACTTCCGCAATAAGACCTCCAACGGTACCTGCTGGAACATCCAGGATCCGCTTCTCCATAACCCTGGCACACACCGAAGAAGACATCGGGAAAACGCTTGCGCTCATGGGAGACCTGCTGTGAAGATCGTTTTGATCAACGGCTGGGCAACGAACAACGGAATATGGAAAAATGTTGCCGGCAGACTCCGCGATCCGGAATTTCTCTGCTGGAATTCTTTCCTTCAGGGTGATTTCACTCTTCCGGACAAATGCGTTCTTGCAGGATGGTCCATGGGAGGTCAGCTTGCCATGGACATTTCAGAAAGGCCCGAGGTAAAGGGAATGGTACTGGTTTCCTCAATGACCAGCCTTGCCCTTGAAGGCAACAGACCAGGTATAGAACCGGAACGCTGTTCCATGATCTCAAGGATGCTGTCCAGAAGCAGGAGAGGCTACCTGACTTCATTCTTCAGGGAATGCGGCGCTTCGGACTCAGCTATCAATGAACTTCTCGATATGGCGGATTCCTTCTCAATGGATGAACTCACAGCAGGTCTCGCCATCATGTTCAATCACATAGCCCGTCCGGCACCCTGGGTGCCCACCGTGATCATCCACGGCACAGATGACAGGATAGTGCCCTTCGAAGTGGCAGAATACATCGCGAATTCAGTACTGAAGAAGGCAGAACTCATAACAGTGAGGGGGGGGAGCCACCTTCTTCCCCTTACTGAAGCAGACCTTGTGGTAAAGGCGGTGAATGACCTTGCCGGTTCTAACGATTCCTGACAGAGACCTGGTAAGTTCCAGGTTTTCCAGGGCGGCTGAACGCTACGACAGCTATGCTGAACACCAGAAGCAGATCGCAGGTGAACTGATCGATGTTATCGGAAAAACCGGATGCAGCAGAATTCTGGAACTTGGCTGCGGAACGGGAATTCTGTCCCG
>CAZRCS010000299.1:0-2176 GCA_964598645.1 uncultured bacterium
TATTTAAAATTTTATGGCAGTAACATTCGCCACTATAATTATACACATCCTTCACTTTTAAGATAATGTATATAATTAGATTCTGAATAAGTGCATTCTATATAATGCTTAAAATCCCCGGGATTTCTCATCTTTAGCTGTTTGGACATCTTGGATAGAAGATTATCGCCTATTGTTGCATGCTGTGAGCCCATGCTCATTTTTGTTCTTATATTTGTGAGTTTTCCATCAACGATCAATATATAATAGAAGTGGCTGCCTTGATTGGTCTTTCGAAATCCTTTTTTTCTTAGGCTTTTATCAATATTCACTCTCTTTTCTGGCATTATTTCACCACTATCCTTCGAAGATGGTTATGAGTTTCTTTTTTAGAGATAGTGCCATGTCGCTCAGCTGATCATTCGGGATGGCTTTATAGGCGATATAATCATCATGCAAATCACTCTTAAACATCTCTATTGCTTTGTCAACAGTATCATCTACGCCATATATCCCAAATTCATCATTTCCTACCACCCAATAATCAGGTAATTCCTCCGATTTTTCGTAGGATAGATCTGCAACTATGGGCGATTTAAGACTGATATCCTCCAAAGAATTAATAGTAATTTTTGCGTAGGGCTCTATTTCGTCTAGGTCTTCGATTCCCTTTCTCTTATTCCCAATGCCGACTAATCTTATCGGCACCTTGTCTGCTAAATAGTTTAATATTTGGAGTCTTTTATCATCTGGCATCTCAACTTTCACTATATTTCCAGACCAATCCAATACACTGAAGCTCGGAGGATCATCATCTCGGATTCTGCATATCACACCAGAGACTTCGACTTCATACTTTCTCTTTTCTTCGTTGAGGAATCTTATAACTCTCCCCCTAAAAACCGCATCGTTGAGACTAAAGGCGTGATGAGAATCGCCGTTAATATTTTTAAACTCTATTTCGGCTCTTTTATCCAATGGTATTAAACCTCGGAGATAGTTTAATACCTTGATCCTCGATCTTGGATCTTCGATTTGCTTTTCTATTTTAGATTTAATATAATCATCGGTCGCGTCTTTTTCCGATAAATAGCCTATTAGTCTAGAGGTCTTTAGAAAAGTCGGAGTCTGTGGCCTTTCAATAACACGATCACTCAAAATAACCTGTGAGTCCTCGGGAGAAAATTTCATCTCCAGAGATCCGGCCTCGAAGCCCACATTCAAAGAATAGAGATCTTCAAGTTTTTTTGATCTCCTGCCATCGTTTGAGCCTGCAACGGAGAAAACGAGTCCCTGCATGTTAAATAGCACTTTCGCCACAAGTTGTGCAGGGGCTTTCTTTAAAGAAATGTCCCCATCATCCAATTTATACACGATTTCGGGCGGATCGTTTTTTCCATCATTGTTCGTTGTAGTGCTATTGCCCGATCTCATGTCACTATGCTCCCCTTAAAACTATCTATACTTTTCTCCCACCCAAATCTTTATTGCTTCCTCAATAGCGATTTTGATATTTCCTTTCTTCATCCCTAATCGCCTCGCAACCTCGTCACGGAATGTTTTCTCTAGAGCCTCATCAAGCTCCACAACAAGTCTTCCCATATGAGATTATTAGCACATTTATACATATAAACTTATGTACACAAGCACAAACTATTTATGTTAATATGTACATATGTGCAGATTGTGACGAGGGACGAATCGGAGAATCCGGAATACAGTAAGCGCCTATTGCGCGGGCATCAGCTTATTGAGAATGGAATTGAGCCTAAGCAATTGTCTCAAAACAAGTACGAAATCCCGTCTCAAAGCAAAGATTTAAATTATATAGTAACGTCCTATGCCAACTCGTGGAACTGTACTTGCCCAGATTATCAGTATCGACATGTAACTTGTAAACACATCCATGCGGTTGTTTTGTGGCAAAAACTTTCCAAGAAGCTTGAAGAAGATCATAAGGAGAAATCAGTATTCGCCACTTCGCTTAAACCTGGCATTGCCTGCAAGTTCTGTGGATCATCCAAGATCATCAAGTACGGAAAGGCCAATAATAAGCAGGTCTATTTCTGCAAGTCATGCGCGAGGAAATTCGTGCCAAACGAAGGATTTGAGGGCATGAAGTATGACCCGCGCATTGTGACTACCACGCTCGATTTGTACTTCAAAGATGTCTCTCTGCGAAAAATCGCGGACCACC
>CAZRCS010000300.1:0-2155 GCA_964598645.1 uncultured bacterium
TCAATGTCCAGACGAAGGATCATGTTTCCGGGAAAGACCCTTCTGCGGACCAGCTGGGGGTTGCCGGTTCTCACCAGAGCATCGTCGAATTTCCTGATCTTTTCGTTTTCCGTCATCCCAGGTTCTATTTTGCAGATGTTCATAACCAGGCTGGAAAGAATGGAGGTACCGGATTGCTGCAAACCGGCAAAACCGCGGTAAACCGTTATGCCGATGTTCGTCAGGTTGCTGGAAAATGTTCTGAGAAGGGAACTTTTACCCACACCGGCGCTTCCTGTCACCAGTAAACAGCCACTGCCTTTACCTGCCATGCTCTCAAGGAGTGACAATTCCTTATGACGCCCAATGAAGGGTTCTATGGGCGATCCTGACTTCTTTCCCGTAGCAGGAAAGGCTTCCCTGAAATCCTTTTTCCCCTTAAGAGAAACTTTCATTGGTTTGCCGTAGTCGATATCTGCCGATGTTTTTGACGTTACACCGGAAGAAACCGCAACTACACCTGGAGCAGCAGCCTCGGAGAGTCTGGCGGCGGTGTTTACCGGGTCGCCTATCACCGTGTACTGTTTCCTGTTCAGGTTGCCTATGGTTCCTGAAAAGGCATATCCGGAATCAACTCCGCAGCTTAGAACAAAGGACTCCGAGTCATTTTCAACTATCTCCAGAGCGGCAAGAACTCCATTAAGGGTGTCACGGCCTTCGGATACAGGGGCTCCGAAAAGGGCCATGAGTCTGGTCCCCTGGGAGACCAGGTCGTCAATGTGATGAAGATGTCCTCCGTGCCTTTCAACTGCATCTTGAATCTGCAGATAAAGCTCCTGGAATCTGTTTACACCCCACGGTCGGTTATTCTTCTGCTTTACCGTAACAAAAACGGGGGTAACAGGTCTGTGCTCTCCATACAGTCTTTTTGAACCGGGGGACAGGAATGATTCCGAGTCGGTTTCCGGAGAAGGAAACCGTTCCTGTGATGGTTCTGAACTGTTTTTGAACACGATCACTTCTCCTGGAGATGCATGGCGTTCCCTCTGGGCAAGTTCTCTTACCAGACCCCCTGAAACAAGTACATGGGCATGGTTTTTAGAGCCGATTATGTACTGATTCCAACTTCCTTCGCCCACCACTGCTTTTGCATTTATTGAAAATAGTTTACCTAGAATCACCACCCTGCGGAAATCTCTCAGGCCCTGAATGAGTTTCTTTCCGCATCCGGCTCCGAGATCCGCATTCGAAAACCTTACCAGTATTGAATCTCCGGAAAAGGTAATAACAGAACCTCTATGATCGTAAACCGTTTCCAGCATGGAGTCGAAGCAGCGGTTTAAAAGGGCGGTGAGTTCCTCAACACCCTCCCGGCCACCCAGGGTAAGGGTTTCAGTTATTTCGGTGAAACCCGATATGTCTGCGATAAGAAGGGCTCCGGAAAATACAGTATTACCTTCCTTGATAAGTCTGATGTCTTCTCCCGGATAGAATACGTTCTCCATGTTTCCCCCTGTTCTGGCCGGTACTGCTTCTGGAAGATATGGTTTTTAAAGGCTACTGCAAACTGGATGAAGCGGGATTCGGGAAAATCAATACTGGGATCTTCTATTATTGGTATTGACATTAAACAGTTCAATATCGATACTTGTATTTGAAAACGAGGATGGATACAGAAAGGAGTGTTGAAATATGAGATTATGTCACTTGTTGGTTATGCTGATGATGCTTCTTATTACATTATCAGCAACTGGCAGAAGCCTTGAAGCCTCATCGGGAGGTTTTACAGGAACCGATGATAGACCGGATCTGGAATGGGCTTTCCATTCACTGGCAAACCTTACATCCGCTGTTATGAACTTTGGCTCCTGGGCAGACCCGGATGGTAACTATGAATCCATGGCATGGCCTGCGGGAACCGGTAACAGTCACCTGTGGATGGGCAGTATCTGGACATGCTGCTACGGTGAGATTACTTCAATGTTTCCTGATTCATCAGCCAAGTGGTCAAGCATCGCCGACTATGGTGACTGGGAACTCTGGCCCAGCGACGGATATCCCATGACATACCAGACCCCCGGCGCCATTGCCACGGAAGAGTCCTGGTATGCATGTGACGACTGGTACGATGGAGGCAGCTATCAGGATGCCCCATACGGTATGATGGTTAACGTGA
>CAZRCS010000301.1:0-2151 GCA_964598645.1 uncultured bacterium
CCCGCCTGACGGAATGGTACCGCCTCCCGTTGAACCGGGGTTGATAATGAGTCCCTCAGGACGCCTGATTATAGAGGGAGTATGCGTTAGGCCGCAAACGAGAATATCTGCGCCTGACCTGTTCAGAATGGCGTCGTAGACTTCTGCGGCGGCATCCTCAGGAAGACCTTCCGACTGTCTGCCCGGAAGCCCGTGGACACAGTGTACGGTTTTCTTCCCCACCTGGAACCTGAGTTCCTCGGGAAGGTTTTTCAGCCACTTTCTGCTGCTGTTGGATATTGACTCTGAGGTCCACTGAAGAAAAGAGGCTGCAATATTTGTCCAGTGGGGGTTCTCGAAGGTTTCCCCGGTGGTATTCCTTCTTCTTGCAACTGCTCTGTCGCAGTTTCCCTGGATACAGTCGATCTCAGAATTCCTTAACAGTTCTATGCATTCTTCCGGCTCAGGGCCGTACTGAACCAGGTCTCCCAGGCACACCACGGTGTCGATCTCTCGTTCTTTGATTTCGTGAAGAACCTGTTTCAGCCCGGGAAGATTGCCGTGAACATCTGAAAAAAAAGCTATTCTCAAGTTTCCCTCCGGATTGGTGTGCAGCCTGAAATATACAGGGAATGCCGTTGATAAAGGATTACCGGTGGACGAACCTGTCAAAGAGACTCCACTCTTCCTCCGGGGTATATGAAAGCGACACCAGTTCATCCTTGTTTCCAGCGCTTACGGCTTCCCTTACATGGGTTCCCCCTGCAAGGATATCTATGGGCATCTTATGGTACTCATACTCATAGGGAGGCTGATTCCACCTGGTTTCAGCGCTTCTGAACATGTACTCCAGTATTCCCAGTGAAGCCAGGAAAGGTCTGAAGGACTCTTCATCGGAAACATGGATCTGCGCACCTCCGCACTTTTTACCCTGATGCTTGTTGAAGGTGGGAATGAAGAAGTGTGGCCTGAGCACTGCTCCCTTCATGAAAACTGACCCGTTGAGTTCTCCGCAGAGTTCCCATGGGTCCGTCCAGGGAGTTCCGAAAAGCTCGAAAGGTCTGGTGGTTCCTCTGCCCTCGGAGATATTCGTGGCCTCCAGAAGACACATTCCGGGATAAACCAGAGCTGTTTCCCTCGTGGGCATGTTCGGCGAGGGCATGACCCACTTCGGATTTTCTTCGAAATCCATCAGCACAGGTTTTGTGATCCCGTCTTGGTCTGCAAAAAAAACCGCAAGCTCACCGAGGGATAAACCGTGACGGACAGGTATGGGGTACATACCCACGAAGGAAGAGAATTCAGTGTCCAGTATGGGACCCTCAACCCTGGTGTTCCCAATGGGATTCGGCCTGTTCACGACAACCACCGGAATTCCAAGCTCTGCGCACTTCCTCATGGTGAGAGCCATTGTGTACACGTAGGTGTAGTATCTGCTTCCCACGTCGCAAAGGTCTATCAAAACACAGTCAGACCCCTTGAGCATATTTTCAGAAGGCTGTCTGGTCTTCCCGTACAGGCTGAATACCGGCACATTGTACCTGGGGTGAATGTATCCTTCCCACTCGATCATGTTGTCCTGGGTTTCACCCCAATACCCGTGCTGGGGCCCCATGACCGAATGAAGAACACCCTTCTCGCAAAGGGTTTCCAATGTAGATACGAAACCGGAATTCACCGAGGCATAATGGGACAGCAGGCAGATTTTTTTCCAGGGGAGGTTTTCCAGCGACAGAATTTCGTTATTTTTCATGGGATAAGAATATGAAATAACACTGCTCTCTGCAATAAGTGAAGGAGTTTTCATGAATGTTTTCAGCCAGACATTTGATGCCGTCAAGAAAAGCTGGAATGTACTGATGGCAGATAAGGAGCTTATACTTTTCCCGGCCATCTCAGGGATCCTGTGCATTCTGGTCAGTGCCAGTTTCTATTTCCCCGTGTCCGCTGCAGGGCAGAGCATCGAGCAGATGTATGCGGAGAATCAGGCTGCTTTCCTTGTACTGGCTTTCCTCTTCTACTTCCTGAACTATTTTCTCATAACCTTCTTCAACTGCGCAGTGATTGCCTGCGCTGAGATAAGAATGGCCGGCGGGGACCCGACCCTGGCCGACGGCTTCAGAGCCTCCTTTGCCGTAACCAGCTACATTGCCATGTGGGCCGTGGTTGAAG
>CAZRCS010000302.1:0-2149 GCA_964598645.1 uncultured bacterium
CAAAACTTTATATACCATGAATAAGCTGAAACTACTATTATTATCACTTAGCTTACTGCTTGGCACAACACTCACTGCTCAGTACATTGAGTCTGAGAGCTGTACCAGTGTTATAGTTGGCAAGAATGCTTCTGTTGACGGATCTACCATGACATCTCATACCTGTGATAGCGGCACCGACCGTACATGGATAAACCTGGTGCCGGGAGCAAAACATAAGGCCGGCTCAGAGACACCTGTTTATCTGGAGCCAAAACGTACAGGCAGTCCCAACGATCCCGATGCAATTGAGGCAGGATATATAAAACAGGTAAGAGAAACATATGCCTATATAAATACAGCCTACCCCGTAATGAATGAGCACCAGCTGGCAATAGGCGAAACAACATTCGGAGGCAGGCGTGAACTTGTTTCTGCTGAGGGACTGATCGATTGTCCTGAATTGTATCGGCTGGCTCTTGAGAGGGCTGAGACAGCGCGCGAGGCAATCATGGTTATAGATGCTCTTACCAGAGAATATGGTTATAACGATGTGGGTGAATGCTTTACATTTGCCGACCCTGATGAGACATGGCATTTCGAAATACTTGGACCGGGAAAAGGTAATGTTGGCGCAGTATGGGCTGCAGTGCGCATACCTGATGATGAGGTTGGTGTATCTGCAAATGCAAGCCGTATCAGGACAATAGACCTCGACGATCCTGATAACTATATGGCTTCAGATAATGTATTCTCACTTGCCGAGGAAATGGGCTACTGGAGTGCCGACAGTGGTGAGGAGTTTGAGTTCTGCTATGTCTATGCCAACCGTACGAGTATGGGATCGCGCAGAAGGGAATGGAGAGCACTGAGCCTTGTAGCTCCATCTCTTAATCTGGATCCAAACAGCGAAAACTTTCCTCTCTCTGTTAAACCGGATAAGAAATTATCGGTAAAGGATGTGCTGGCTATCTTCAGGGATTATTACCAGGGTACACCCTACGATATGACTGCCTCGCTTATGTCGCCCGATCGTCATGGTGATTATATTAAAAGCCCTGTAGCAAATCCTTTTATGAGTAACGATATGCGCAGCCTCTTTGGCATTGCACGAGAAAGAACCATTGCCTGTCCCAGGGCAACTTACGTGCAGATAACTCAGTCAAGGAACTGGATGCCCGATGCAATTGGCGGAGTAGTATGGCTGGGTTATGATAATCCCTGTACCACACCTCACCTTCCATTTTATTGCGGTATAAATTCCATGCCCGAATCATATATGGTAGACGGCAGGAGGGGCTTCAGACGTGATTGTGCCTGGTGGGCCTTCAGGAGGGTGAGTCAGCTCTCTTATATGCGCTACCAGCCTATGAGTAAGGACATTGAGGCTGTATGGAGCAGGATGGAAGATAAATTGTTTGCCGACCAGGAGGCTTTTGAGAAGCGAATGACAGAGCTTTATAAAAAGGATGAGGTCAGGGCTAAGGCTGAGCTTACAAAATACTCAATCGGGATAGCCGAAAAGGCAGTAGAGAGATACTGGCTGCTTGGTGATGAGCTCTGGGGTAAATACACCAACTACTTCTAGAGACGTATTCCTTAATTCCCAGGCCTGAACCTTAGAATCTCAGGCCTAGTATAATAATATCGTCAACCTGGTTCTGATTGCCCTTCCATAGCTGGAAGTTCTCTTCGAGCTGCTCCATCTGCTTCTTCATAGGCATATCTGCTATGCCGGTAAGAGTGCTTTTAAGTTTCTTTGTTGAGTAGCGCTTGTCCTTTGGTCCGCCAAACTGGTCGTAGTATCCGTCGGAGAAGAGATATAGTGAATCTCCCTTTTTGATCTTGATATTTTGCATGCTGAACTTCCTTGACTTTTCAAAGAAGCCTATAGGCTGCCTGTCGGCCTTTAATTCATTTAGTTTATTTCCACTAAAATGGAGCAGGGGATTAAAGGCTCCCGAATATTCCAGGTTCTTATCCTTCCTTGTATACTTACACAGTGCTATATCCATGCCGTCGCTCGATTGCTCATCCTTACCCTGCTGGTGCAGGGCTGAGATAATTTTATCCCTAAGGGTATCGAGTATCTCACCGGTACTGAGATTAATAGTGCCCTCACCGGTAATCTCATTTAAGAGCGATATACCCAGCATGCTCATAAAGGCTC
>CAZRCS010000303.1:0-2144 GCA_964598645.1 uncultured bacterium
CAAACGACCAACGACAGGGACGAGCGTAAATAAGATTGCCAGTGGCAAGCTTTAGCGAGGAGCCAGACTGTAGCGGTGGAAGAGAGCTAAGTGGCAAGGGCGAAGTGGTTATAAGGTGGATAGGTGGAGGGTGGATGGGTGAATAGATCCCTCGTCGGCCTCTGGCCTCGCTCAGCCTACGCTGAAGCTACGGCGGACGAAGGGTGGATGGGTTGTGATAAGCCCCTAGTCGTTTACATACTCTCCCAGCTCCAGCCAGCGGTTGAGTTTTGATTCGATCAGGTCAATTATTTCAGCTACTCTCTTTGATTTTTCTTCGAGCACCTCATAAGGCAGTCCACCCGTGCTGAGCTCAGCTTCGAGTGATGATTTTTCGTTTTCCAGGTCCTCGATATCTGCCTCCAGCTGAGTATATTCCTGCTGCTCCTTAAAGGTGAGCTTTGTCTTTATGGCCGGCTTCTTCTGCCTCTCTGCATTACGCCTGTAATCGCCCTTCTCCTTAAGCTCCTGCCTCTCCCGTGCTGGCCGGTAGCTGGAGTATGTTCCGTAGTGATCTTTTATCTCTCCCCCTCCCTCAAAAATAAAGATATGATCGGTAAGCTTATCAAGAAAATACCTGTCGTGCGATACTATAACAAGACAGCCCTTAAAGGCAAGTAAAAACTCCTCGAGCCTGTTAAGCGCAAAGAGATCGAGGTCGTTGGTGGGCTCATCAAGGATAAGAAAATTAGGGTTTTTTATCAGTACGGTCAGCAGGTGCAGCCTGCGCAGCTCTCCCCCACTGAGTTTTGATATCAGCTTATACTGTGCCTCAGGGGTAAACATAAAGTGCTCAAGAAACTGGGATGCCGATATTGTACGGCCATCTTCCATTAATACTACTTCAGCAATTTCTTTTACTGCATCAATTACTCTCTGATCGGCTCTCCACTCCATACCCATCTGTCGGTAATAGCCCAGCTGAAGCGTCTTACCCCTGTCGATGGTGCCCTGATCCTTAGCTTCTGCTTCGGTGATAATATCCAGAAAAGCTGTCTTACCTGTTCCGTTCCTGCCGATTATGCCAAGCCGCTCTCCCTTTGCAAATTTGTAGCTAAAATGATCGAGTATCTTTGTGCTGCCATAAGACTTACTGACATTATCAATCTCCAGTATCTTTGATCCCAGTCGCGGTGACTTAACGCGCAGCGTCAGTTCACCCTCATCGACAAGCATATTAGCCCTCTCCTTTATCCCATCGAAGGCATCAATCCGTGCCTTTGATTTACCGGTACGTGCCCTGGGCATCCTGTTAAGCCATTCCAGCTCCTTCTTCATTAGCTGTCCGGCCTTTGCTGACTCCACCCTGGTGATCTCCTCCCTTTCGGCCCTTTTCTGCAGAAAGAGTCCGTAATTACCCTGGTAATGATACATCTTACCCTGGCTCAGCTCTATTATGCGGTTACACACCCTGTCGAGAAAATAACGATCGTGGGTAACCATCAGCAGGGTAAGTGTTGACTGCGACAGATACTGTTCGAGCCATTCTATCATTTCTATATCGAGGTGGTTGGTAGGCTCATCCAGTATAAGCAGATCGGGCTTATCGAGCAGTATCATGGCCAGGGCCAGCCTTTTCTTCTCCCCACCTGACAGCTCAGACACCCTTTGTGCTGTGTTGCTTATCCTGAACAGGTCGAGCAGCTGCTTCAGGCGCCTCTCATAATCCCATGCATCGACCCGATCCATCTCATTTGTAGCCAGCTGAAGGGCTGTGTCAGCCTCCGGGCTCTGATCTTTTGCATGATCGTCCAGGGCCTTTTCATAAGACCTTATTACTGCAAGAACAGGAGTGTTGGTAGTAGCGATAAGCTGATCTATAGTAAGTGAACCATCAAGGTCGGGAGCCTGCTCAAGGAAGGCTCTTTTTATACCACTGCGAAAAGTATACTCACCCGAGTCGGAATCCATCTTACCCATAAGTATCCTGAGGAGGGTTGTCTTGCCGGTCCCGTTGCGGGCTATCAGAGCAGTTTTATCACCCCGTGCCAGTCCGAAGCTTAGTCCCTCAAAAAGGATCTGTTCACCAAATGACTTTGAAAGATTCTCGGCAGAAAAATAGTTCATCCTTAAAATACAATTTCCGCGAAGTTAATACTTCTGTG
>CAZRCS010000304.1:0-2130 GCA_964598645.1 uncultured bacterium
CAACGGATATGCCCAGTTTCCTTCTGATCGCTGTTCCCCGGGTAGGTATCATGAATCTGGAAAGAAGCCTGCAGCCGTCCTCACCGTTTCCGTAACTTTCTACGGCAGCTCTGAATCCTTCACGAACTCCTTTAAGTACAGCATTGAACAGGCGGATGTCTCCCCTTGAAAGAAGGTAGGAAAGGGACAGAGCTTCCCAGACGGCAAGGGTCCCCGACAAACGGTGGAATTCCTTCCCCAGGTGTCTTCTCAAGACCAGCAGCCTGTTCCGTGTGCAATAAAAGTATTTCATAGGACTGCCGCTGCGGCTTGTACCGGAAAAGACATGTTCAACGATCGCAGAGGGTTGATACAAAACTCTGTAGCCTTTCTTCCAGAGCCTTATCCCCAGATCCTCGTCTTCATTGTATAGAAAAAGCCTATCCCAGAAAATACTGCCGGGATCATCAAGAGCACTTCTTCGTAGTGCCATCGCTCCTCCGCAGGGGAAAAGGACCTCAGAAACTGAATCCCATTTCTCTGCGGGATCTCCCCTTCCCAGGTCAAAGGAGTACCCCAATGTATCGAGTCCCCCTCCCGCCGAGTCCATTTCCGAGATCTGCCCCATCCTTCTCATGGAACTGGTCACGGCACCCACCGTTTCATCCTTGAACGGTTCCAGTATGCTTGAAATCCATCCCGGTCCGACCCTTGTATCGTTGTTGAGAAGAATGATGACATCGGAATCGGAAGATCTTGCAGCTGCATTATTTGCACCGGTAAAACCGGTGTTCTCGCCAAGATAGACTGATGTTATCCCGGGCCATTTTCTTTTTATCATCTCTTCAGATCCATCCGTTGACCCGTTGTCTACCAGCACAACGGACCCATGCCGATCCACCTGGGGTAGAAGAGAGGATAGGCAGGTCTCAAGAAAATGCTTACCGTTGTAATTCGGAACAACGATTGAGTAGTTCATTGGCAAAGCTGCTTTCAAAAGATTCGTAAGGTTTATGCTCAGGGGCTATAATACATATTCCAACGTGACCGGGGCCAGTGAAAGGATGTCTCTGTCTGAAGAAAATCGCTGTTCACATATGTTGCCTTTCAGCGGAGGAATCCGTGTTCTGCGGCAGTTCTGTGACCAGCTTCAGGTAAGATTTGAGATCTCGGGTTTTGCCACAGTCGAGTATCCTTTTCCCTTATGGAAAAAGCCAAGAGAAATTCTGAAACCGAGATCTATAGTGCCTGGAAAACCAACAGTTGAAGGAGAACCCGGTGTTTCGATCAATACTCTTCACCGCTTCAGTCATGGTATCTGTCTCTGCGGGTTTTTGTGATAGCGTGTGGGTATCGCATGTGCTGGGAGCCGAGCTGTACCAGAACCATTCCGCCCGTTCGGAGTCCGTGGCAAAGTTGTCCTTCGGTACCGAACTCAGGGTAATGGATGAGTATCACGACCCCGTCAGCTATGATCTGTGGTACATGGTTGATGCCACCGATGGAAGCGGATGGATCCCTGCGGGGTATGTGGACGGATCTGCCCCCGGCGGGTATGAAGATGCCCCGCTTGTAGCCGCTGCATCCGCTGCATACAGGCTGATTCTCTTCGGAAGGGAGAAGGAGGGCGTAAGGATATCCTCACCATTGACCGTTGAATACGTCTCATCCGACAGGATCAACGGTGACGGGCAGGGAAGCACCGGGGTAGACTCAATTCAGGAGCTGGCAGGCGGTATCCCCATACCGGTGATTTACGACGGCCGGGGATGGTGCAGGGAAGAGCCCGCAGAAGAGCCCTACAGCAGCTCAGTCGAGGTGGATATTCCCGGTATTCTGCGTAATGCTGAGCTCAGCAGCTGCCAGCAGTTCGGTGCACCGCGCTTCAACCTCCATTCCGACAGCCTCTCGTGCATGATCAGCACAGGCTCATACTGGTACGTGCACTTCTTCTTCAGCGGGGAACCCGATGAACAGCTGGAGCTCGTTGGAATCCGGTACACTACAATAGACCCCGGATAACCTCACGCCATAAGAAAACTGGACTTAAGCATCCCATCAGCGGAAACAGGTCAGAAGGCCGACCTTATTCAGTTGTGCTCAGATGTTCACTCTGCACACCGGGCCGCAAGACAACACGGGATCAATGGA
>CAZRCS010000305.1:0-2128 GCA_964598645.1 uncultured bacterium
CTGGTCCCGGGGAAGAGACTTGTGGTTAACTGAAGGCAAGCACTTCATAGGATACTTCACCTGTCAGGGGTAAGTACTATATCACAGATTGGGTGCAGCCGCCCGATAATCAGGTTCAAACGAAGCATGCTCTCCGCTACATTTTTGAATAGTACCTTATGCAACGCCTCTGGAATCGTGTCCTCTTTTTCTGTGAGATCTTAAAGACAGTACAGAGAAGGAATATTGTATGGGAAGTGATTCCAGATACTTGAAAAACCTGTCAGATAGAGGCAGAATATGGACAAGAGGGTTGAGCGTTTGCTTTGAAAAGCTGGTAGGTTAACAGTGTGATTAGAGAGATCAAGGAATCAAATAGAGGAAGGATAACTGAAATGGGAGAAAAAGGCGGCAAGAAAGACAAGAGCAGACTTCTCAAGCAGAAGAAAGCCAAGAAAATGCAGGAGGACCAGAAGAAAGAGGACAAACGGCCAAAAAGGATACAAAAAGAGAAATAGTCATTCAGAGTCACAACATCCATTTCAGCAGATAGAACTGTTCCAGGTTCTACCCGTTCCGGGCAAAGGAATCCCAGCAGATAAGCCGATATTATCCCTCTTAAGTGTTACTTTCTACTTTAGCCCCTGGTTCTTTCCCAGATCGCAGGAATTTCCTCGGGGAACTTCCACAGATCAATATGCTTGCGGTCGGCGACGTAAAGGCCACCTTCTGTCTCCCGGCTGTATCCCATCCATGTATGGAAGGGGATTTCGCTCATGCAGTCATCGCCGACAACTGTTTTTGTCTTCTTGTCCGGGTCGGATTCTATCTCATTACGGGCATCTCTGTAGCGGCTTTGAGCAGCAATGTGTGTCTGTTCAGTGTTCAGCTCTGTAAAAACGACCTGTCTGAACACTTTGCCAGGCCGGTGAGTTGCATACCATGCATATTCGATAGGGGTAAGGTTAGAAAACAGAAGAAGCTCAATTGGGCACATTACCAGATAGAGGCGGGGTCGAAGGTCGGGCTGGTTGTCAATTCCGGCTTCAGCGGCCACCTGTTCCGGAGACATTTCCTCGTGGCAATTGTGAGTCTTGAAAGAGTGCAGCAGTTCCCCATGTTCCATCTCCATGGTTTCTCCACCTGTTTTCACAAGGAACATCCGTTTGTAGGCGGAAATCGGAGTGCATGAGAATGCGTTGTTCGAGAGGGCTGTTTTCGTTCGATTGCCGGCTGCGGCGGCAGCAATAGCTGACTTCGTGTCTTCTTCTGCATTTCTCCAGTTGCCCTCGTCAAGGAACTCGAAATCCGGGCTTAAGTCCTTTACCGCAAGATCAGCAAAGAGCTTACGCCCCTTAAAGTGTTTTCCGGAACCGGGGCTGCGGTGGCGCGCAAGACCGTCTATTCCCAGTGACGTGGCGGTGATCGCACCCTGGGGAATTGACAAAACAAGATTGATGTCAGGCATAGGCTACTCCTTTAATTGAACTGTACCACAGCAGGAAGAGCATTTGATATTGATCTCCTGATATTGAATACAGGTTCTCTCTTTCTGCTGGAAAATCCTTCAAACCCAAAAAAGAGCATACAGACTGATTCTGCAACCGTCAAGAAATGGGAAAGGGATGAACCCGTCAGGAACCGCTCCACTCGTCTTTTAAAATTGAAAAGAAGTGACGGTCAAACCAGACGCCGTCTCTGCAGCTGTGGCTTCTCATTGTTCCTTCGTAAACGAACCCGAGTTTTTTCAGTGCTTTTTCAGAGGCTTTGTTTTCTGAAAGGCATGTTGCGCTTATGCGGTGCATCCCAAGGGTATCAAACCCGAATTTAATCAGAAGCTGCGTCGCTTCTTTTGCTACTCCCTTACCCTGGAAATCTTCTGCAAGGAAGCAGCCAAGCCGTCCATCTCCACCGTTACTTCCCCTGCCTCGCCAGTGAATGGTTGCACAGCCCATTACTGAAGCTGTGTCATTGTCCTCGATTGCAAACCTGTAACGATCCCTTCGTGTCTGCCTTTGGTCTTTTATGCAGTCCGCCAGATAAAGCAGACTTTCCTCAAGTGTTTCTGCACCCCAACTGAGAAAGAACATCACTTTTTTATCCCCATGCCACCGGTGAACCGCCTGAAGGTCTTCCGGGCGATGTTCTC
>CAZRCS010000306.1:0-2069 GCA_964598645.1 uncultured bacterium
ATTACTTTCCTCTGAAACACTGTTACCTCCTGTGCTATACCCTGATCATAATACATTACTTGTAACAAATACAACCATCATTGTTACAAGATTTGTAACATTGCATAGGCATTTGTCTGATTTCTCAGGAGAACCGGTTTCAGAGAATTCCTTCCGATGCTCTGTTTGCATGAAACTGCGGGAATTTCATAAATGAGCCGCCCTGGAGAGAGTTCAGCCTAAGTCTTTGCCTGCCATGTCTTAAGTTGCGCATGAATAGGCTCATAGGGATGAAAACCGCTATATTACGCCCTCGTCCCGCAGCAAATTCGAATACGGAGTATCCATGCTTAAGCGATTCCTTTCCTATTACAAGCCCCATAAACTGCTTTTCTGCGTCGATATTTCCGTGGCCCTTGTTTCTTCCGGGCTGGCAATACTGATTCCTTCAATGGTGCGAACCCTTCTGAACGACTACATCCCCGACAGGAACGCAAGGGGAATGATCATCTACTTTCTGCTGATGATCCTTATTTATCTGGTTAAAATGGTCTGTGAATTCATCCGCATGAAATGGGGTCACATTCTGGGGGTCCGTATGGAGTATGACATGAGGGAAGACATCTTCCGGCATGTTCAGAAGCTCTCATTCACCTATTTCGACGGCACGAAAACAGGCCACATCATGTCGCGGATCTCCAATGACCTTAACACGATATCGGAAGTAGCCCACCATGCGCCGGAGGATCTGATACTATCCATCTTCCTCATCGTGGGGTCGTTCTTCTTCATGTTTCGATTCAACGGTACACTTG
This sequence comes from uncultured bacterium, assembly GCA_964598645.1. GTDB lineage: Bacteria > Fermentibacterota > Fermentibacteria > Fermentibacterales > JCC-6 > Sabulitectum. The sequence goes on from CAZRCS010000306.1 coordinate 795, forward strand.
CCCTTATAGCCACCGTGCCCATTCCCTTCATGCTTCTATGGGGCATCAAGTACGGCGGGAAAATGCGGAAGGGTTTCCGCAGCGTACGAAAAAAGATAGCAGACATAAACAGCGCAGTTGAGAACTCGGTTCAGGGCATACGCGAAGTCAAGTCATACGCCAATGAAGACCTGGAGATGACCAAATTCGACACTGTAAACACACACTTCCGCACGGCAAAGGAAAAGATGTACACCATCATGGGTGTATTCTATTCTGGATTCGGATTCATGTCGGACATGTATTACCTGACGGTTATTGCCGGAGGAGCCTGGCTTTACTTCCAGGGCAGAATAACCCCGGGTGACATCCTTGCATTCATCCTGTACGTGAACATCATTCTGAACCCGATCCAGCGGCTCATGAACTTCACGGAGCAGTTCCATCAGGGGGCGGCCTCCTTCGAGAGGTTCACTGAAATCATGGACATAGAGCCTGACATTGCAGATCGTCCTCACGCCCGTTCATTCAGCCCTGTCAGGGGTAAAATCGCATTGAATGATGTATGGTTCAGGTACTCATCTTCACCAGACTGGATAATCAGAGATGTATCCCTCACCGTGAACGAGGGAGAATCCGTTGCCATCGTGGGAGAATCGGGAGCCGGTAAAAGCACCATCGTATCCCTTATTCCCAGGTTCTACGAGCCCCAGAGGGGAACCATCACCTTCGACGGCCACAACATCATGGACCTGAAACAGCGCTTTCTCAGAGAGAACATCGGGCTTGTTCAGCAGAACGTGTTCCTCTTCGACGGCACCATAAGAGACAACATCATGTACGGCAAACCAATGGCAACCGAAGAGGAGATGATCGAAGCCGCCGTGAACGCCAACATATACGATTTCATAAAAACCCTTCCGGACACCTTCGACACATACGTGGGAGAGCGCGGGGTGAAACTCTCCGGCGGTCAGAAACAAAGGGTATCCATTGCCCGAGTCTTCCTGAAAAACCCCTCCGTACTGGTTTTTGACGAAGCCACCTCGTCGCTGGACAATGAATCGGAAAGTCTCATCCAGGAAGCAATGTTCAGACTGAGCGAAAACCGAACCACCATCATCATTGCCCACCGTCTCTCCACCGTGCGCCACGTAAGCAAGATCATCGTGCTGGGCCGGGGCACAGTGGTGGAAACAGGCTCCCACGAAAGCCTCATGGAAAAGAAGGGCCACTACCACAGGCTCTACACAAGAAACTCCATCTGATCCCATGGGCATCGGTTGCCTTCTTCCC
>CAZRCS010000307.1:0-2067 GCA_964598645.1 uncultured bacterium
CTGAAGGAGATCACCGAAGAGTTCACTGCAAAGGCGGTGGAGCTTGGAGCATCCCCTGACTTGATCATGGATGCGGTTAGAAACAGGCTGGAAGGGAAATTTTAAAATGATAAAACTCAGCAATGCAACCTTCGGTTACGGAAAAACTCCCGTCCAGAAAAACATCTCCCTGGAGTTCGAAGAGGGAGAAGTACTCATGATCACAGGACCCAACGGAACGGGGAAATCCACACTGCTCAAGGTTCTTGCAGGCATTCTCCACCCCTCAGCGGGAACCGTTGAGTACGGTTGGGAAGGAGTTAAGGATCCGAGGAAATACATCGGTTATCTGCCTGACAGCCTCAGCATCTACAGATCCATGAAGGTACGCGATATCTGCAGACTTCACTGGGATGCCTTCGGTGTAGAACCTTCTCCCCTCCCCCTGCTGGATAGGGCCAAGATTCCGCAGGGTGAAAGGGTGGAGAACCTGTCCACAGGCCAGCACGCCCTCTTCCAGCTTTCCCTTGTGATGTCCACGAAGCCCAGGCTTCTCCTCGTGGACGAGATCCTCCATTCGGTGGACCCCTACCTCAGAAGCCTTGCACTGGAATCCATTGTGGAAAGGATTGCCGATGAAGGCCCCGCGGTGGTCATGGTGAACCTGAACTACTCAGAAATTGAGCACCTGGTGAGCAGGGTGATCTTTCTGTCCGGAAGGGGGATCACGCTTAACGAACCTGTGGAAGATCTGGTACAATCAAGGGGCAAACCCCTTCCGGAGATACTGCAGGAGCTCATGGAAGGATGTTACACAGGGGGCGGAAATGCTTAGGAAGGAGATCATAGCCACACTAAGGCAGACATTCACCATCCTTGGATTTCTGGCGCTTGTTCCAGTGGTTTACTGGATAAACCAGGCTCGGTTGGTGGAAAATCAGGAATTTGGTAACTACCTGAACTGGGGTCTGATGCTGGTGCTTCCATTCCTTGCCCTCTATCTGGGCTACATGATCTTCGACGAGGAAGACAGGGACAGGGCCAATGAATACCTGCAGACCCTTCCGTTCGGGAAAGCCAAACTTCTGGCAATCAAGATCATTCCAAGGGCTTTAGTGATGCTGCCTGTGTTTTTCAGCCCCTGGCTTAAATCGAATGTATTCTACTGGCAGATGGACGGGGTATGTGAATTCCTCTACTCCCTGTTCCTCCCTGCGATCATTCTGTTCTCAGGGTTCCTTCTGGGTGTTTCGAACAGAAGGAATCCATTCCTGGTCACAGCACTTCTTCTACCGGTGCTTTTCCTTGTGAAGTCCGGCTTCGGATCTGTGCTTACCATGAAGCTGACTTTCGGATTCTACTTCCATGTGATGGTACCTGCTGGTATAGAAACAGAAGGTGTTTTTCTTAATGCCCATCGTTTCTTCTACCTGATCGGCACCATCCTGCCGGCGGCGCTTCCGTCGCTGGTCCTTATACCGGTGTTCACTGAAAAAACAGGCATTTCAGGTGAGTGCAAGGCTCAGATCATGCTCAGGAAAATGATGGTTCCCCTTCTTATCATTCTTGTACTCTTTGCTCTGAAGTTCCTGAAGCTCTGGTAGAAAGGACTGCCGCCATGCTGAGATATGAAATAGGAAGAACCATAAGGCAGACCCTGGTTACTCTGAGCTTCGGCCTGCTTCTGCCATTGGTGTACTGGATCAACGAGAGTCGCCTGGAAGTGAACAAACCCTTCTCTGACTACCTTGAGGCGGGAGCGATGATCATGGCGTTTGCTCTTGTTGCAAAACTGTCATACTCCATGTTCTCAGGGGAGGATTCAAACAACGCCTTCGAATACCTGAAAACACTGCCCGTTCCAGGATGGAAACTGGCGGGATTCAAGATACTGCCAAGGTTGTTCGTTTCCATTCTTGTAATTATTGGGCTAAATGTGCTTGTGTCACCGGCAGCGATGCCTGTTAAGGAAGGTGTTTATCTCACCGCGTATGAATTTCCGGTTCTGGTGCTTTCTCTCTTCTCCGGATTCCTCCTGGGAATTGCAGACAGGAAAAACGTTGTTCTCGTAACTCTATTCCTTGTTCC
>CAZRCS010000308.1:0-2067 GCA_964598645.1 uncultured bacterium
GAGCAGTATCCCGTTGCCAGCCTGCCCAAGGGAGATCTCTACGATGTGGTGAAACTTTGTATGGAGGTTGCCGCCGCAGACGGAACAGCCGGTCCTGATGAGCTGAAGCTCATAGACAGGATCGCAGGGATGCTTGGTGTAGACAGGGAAACCTTCAACCGGTACCGTGACAAGCTTCTTCCCGCAGGCATGCACTCCGAGAAGGATATTGGAGCTATTCTAGGAATGGATCCCCATTGGTCAGCCAGAGAGAAGAAAAAACATCTCAGGGGACTTTACCGGGAGTGGTCTTCCCGGGTTACACACACAGATCCCCAGATTCGTGACCAGGCCGAGGAGATGCTGAAGATAATCGCAGAGGAAAGGGCAAGGATCGATGCAGAAAGCTGACCCTTCGCTCATTCAACAGATACGTTTTGCAGGGGATAACCCTGTTCTATACGGATTGAAACCCGGAGATGGCCCCGATGGCAGTAAAACCAAAAGAGATCTTCTCGCAACTGCAGTTAAGGTCATACCTGAGCTTTTCCCTGGGTTGAGTCCGATTATGGATACCGTGAGTTCAGTTATTTCAGGAAAACCGTTTGAGCTGTTCGTCTTCAGCGACGGTGCACCCAAGGCGTTTTGCAGCGGAAGTTCCTTGGACGACGCAATCATTCTGGTCAGTTCGGGGCTTATTGAAAGATTCGGTCCCAACGAACTGGCATTCGTTCTGGGTCATGAGCTGGGACACGCGCTTTTCCGCCACAACTCTTACCCGAATCCCCAGGAGGTGGATGAAACGCTTGATAAACTGAAGGTGCTTGCTCTCTGGAGAGCCAGGGAGATAACAGCTGATAGAGCAGGACTTGTTGCAACAGGTGATACCACAGCAGCATTCAGGGCTATGATGAAGCTTGCCAGCGGTCTCTCTGACAGGCACATAAGATTCGACGTAACTGCATTTCTGGATCAGGTAAAGGACCTGGAAAAGACAGGACCTTCCGCGTCTTTCCTTCTTTCCACCCATCCGTTCATCACAGCCAGGATTAGGGCTTTGCTCTGGTTTCAGATGAGCGAGCAGTGGTACAGGGTGAAGGGAATGAGGGGAACTCCAGGTCTTTCCGCAGGGGAATTGGACAGGAAAGTTCTAAGGGAGCTGAAAATAAGTACACGGGAAAGGAAGGGAACAGAATGATAAGGACTTTGATCTCAACGGTACTGATCCTCTCGGCATCCGCTGCATTTGCAGGTGACATCTATGCGGTGCAGGGAGACGTACTTTACATTGCGGATACTGGAACCGCTGAATGGGAAGCCATATCGGAAACCTGGAGCGGTACTGAGCTGCTCACTTCCCTGGGCGGAAGCCTTTACGCTATTCAGGGTGACGTTCTTTACAGTGTGAATCCCAGCGGTTCATGGACTGAACTCTCTGACACATGGAGCGGAACCGTTGCCCTCACCGCAGGAGATGGAATGCTTTATGCGGTGCAGAACGACGTCCTTTATGCAGTAGACCCGGATAACGGGAGCTGGGAAACCGTTCCAGGGGATTATGCCGGAACTACCCACCTGGCCTGGGCCGGAGGCGCACTCATGGTTATTCAGAACAACACCCTCTACAGAACGGATCCAGTTACCGGTGACTACACGGAGCTTCCTTCCAGTTATGCCGGGACAACCGCTGTCGCGGGATCTTCCAGGTACTTCTTCGTTATTCAGGGAGACACCCTTTACCGTGTAGATCCCAGGAGTGGAGACTACGAGAGCCTTGGAGGAGGATACGAGGGAGCAACGGAGATGGCAGCCGACAACAACTATGTCTACTGCATCTGGCAGGGTTCCCTGTGGAAAACCGACGCAATGACAGGGGACTATGAAAGCCTTGGCTCCAGCTGGGATGGCACCACTGCCTTCTGCATTCTTTAGTGAATAATTCCCTTCGGGGGATACTCTTGTCTGCCCTGGTCTTTCCCGGATCAGGGCAGTTCGTCCTTAAGCACAGGAAGCGTGGAATACTGTTCGCGGTATTTGCATTGTGCTGCGCCATTGCGCTGATAGTCACAGTGGCTGCAGGAACCTGGA
>CAZRCS010000309.1:0-2066 GCA_964598645.1 uncultured bacterium
CTTGAACGCTTAAATATACCTGCCATCATGATGTCCGATGGTCCCCACGGCCTAAGAAAAGTCATTGAAGATGATGAAAATGGAAATGAAACGGTTGAGGCTGTATGTTTTCCGCCTGCTGTGAACCTGGCCAGTTCATGGGATCGAGACTTGATCAAACAGGTTGGGAAAACCCTAGGAGTTGAATGTCAATCAGAAGATATTGCTATTATTCTCGGTCCTGCGGCAAACATCAAACGATCTCCTTTGTGCGGCAGAAACTTCGAATATTTCTCAGAAGATCCCTACCTTTCATCCGAATTGGCAAGTAATCACATCAAAGGTGTTCAAAGTCAAGGTGTGGGGACCTCCTTAAAACATTTCGTCGCCAATAATCAGGAACATATGAGAATGAGTGTGGATGAACACATTGATGAAAGAACGCTCAGAGAAATTTACCTGGCCAGTTTTGAAAAACCGGTGAAAGATGCAAAACCCTGGACTCTGATGTGCGCCTATAACAAAGTCAACGGAACATTATGCTCAGAACATCCAAGATTATTAACTGAGATCCTTAGAAATGAATGGGGATTTGAGGGCTTGGTTGTTTCCGACTGGGGGGCTGTTAACGAACGGGTAGATGCCTTAAAAGCTGGATTGGAACTGGAAATGCCTTCAAGTGACGGGATCGGTGAAAACAAGATCATTGAGGCGGTTAAAAATGGAAATCTCAAAGAGGAAATCCTGGACCAAGCCGTCAGGATTATTCTAAATCTGGTTTATGCGGCCACTGAAAATAAGAAGAACGACCAAACCTATGATAAAAATGAGCATCATCTAAGGGCGCAAAAGGTTGCTGAAGAGTCAATGGTTTTATTGAAAAACGAAGATAACATTCTTCCCATAAAGAATTCAAAGAAAATTGCCATTATCGGTGAATTTGCCAAAAAGCCGCGATATCAGGGAGGGGGAAGCTCTCATATCAAGTCTTTCAAGGTGGATACGCCTTTGGACGAAATCAACCAATTGGTTAACAAAGCCGAGGTCCAATATGCACAAGGCTATGACATCAACTCGGATGAAATAGATAACAAGCTTATTGAAGAGGCAAAAGAAAAGGCACAACAAAGTGAAGTGGCCATCATCTTTGCGGGATTGCCCGAACGATACGAATCAGAGGGTTATGATCGAACCCATATGCAACTTCCTCCCAATCATAATCAACTTATTGAAGAAGTATCCAAAGTACAGGAAAATGTTATTGTCGTTTTATCAAATGGATCTCCCGTGGAAATGCCCTGGATCAACTCTGTAAAAGGATTGTTGGAAGCCTATCTGGGAGGCCAAGCAATGGGTAGTGCTGTTGCTAATCTGTTGTTTGGTAAAGCCAATCCGTGCGGGAAATTGGCCGAAACATTCCCGGCACGCTTAAGCCATAACCCCTCGTATTTGAATTTTCCCGGAGAAGGCGATCAAGTCAATTATGCCGAAGGCCTTTTTGTGGGCTACCGCTATTACGAAAACAAAGAAATTGAACCCCTGTTTCCCTTTGGATTCGGCCTGAGTTATACGAAATTTGAGTATTCAGATATTACTGTGGATAAAAGGGAGTTGAAAGATAGCGAAACACTCCAAGTCTCCTTTAAGATTAAAAACACCGGTGTTATGAAAGGAAAAGAAATCGCTCAACTATATGTGGCTAAACCCGAAACAAATATCATTAGACCTTTAAAAGAACTCAAAGGCTTCACAAAGGTCGAACTGGAACCCAATGAGGAAAAAGATATCACCATAGAACTGAGCAAACGAGCATTTGCTTATTACAACACAACGATTAAAGATTGGCATGTGGAAAACGAAGACTATCAAATATTAATCGGGGCCTCATCAGCAGACATCAAACTTCAAACCAGAGTAAGTATTACTTCATCGGTCAAAATAAAAAAGACCTATCATAGAAACACCACCATCGGTGAACTCATGGAAGATCCAAAAGCAAAACCCATTATAGAAAAAATGGCCCAACAAATTATCAACAACATGGGATTGTCGGATATCTCAGAAGATAATCCGGACATCGCCTTCAA
>CAZRCS010000310.1:0-2065 GCA_964598645.1 uncultured bacterium
CACTGAAGCTGGGGAAGTTGTAGTGAAGCATGAAGTTTTTCTTGTACTCACCGAGCAGGGCATCTATTCTCTGTTCGTCGCGGTCACCGCCAAGGGTTGCCGCACATAGAGCCTGGGTCTCTCCCCTGGTAAACAGGGCAGAACCGTGGGTTCTTGGAAGAACTCCGACCTCACAGCTTATGTCCCTTACTTCCGTCCTCTGGCGGCCGTCGTATCTGACGCCGTCTGAAAGAAGTCTAGAGCGCACATACTCTTTTTCAGCTTTGTAGATAGCTTCTTTTGTAGGCTTTGCGTACTCGTCGTCGTCTTCTTCAAGGCCGAATTTCTCGCAAACGGCCTTCGCGGCCCTTTCACGGGAATTCTCCATGGCGAGGGCCATGTTGTCCTTGTTGCCTCTGCCGTAAACCTTGGAGAGTTCATCGGCAACGATTTCGTAGACCACTTCATAAAGTCCCTCTGGAAGAACGGGAGCTTCGAAGGGTTTCTTCTCTTTTCCGATGGTCTGCCTGAGCTTGAGCTGGAGGTCGTTTATCTTCGAGGCTTCAGCGGCTGCCATGGAAATGGCCTCTGCTATCACATCTTCAGGGAGTTCCCTGGAGTGACCCTCGAGCATTACCACTTCCCTGCCCTTGACTGCCACGACAAGTTCGAGATCGCTCTCTTCCATCTGGGTAACAGTTGGGTTCAGGACTATCTCGCCGTTGACCCTTCCAACCCTGATGGCACTTACAGGCCCTTCCCAGGGGATGTCGGATATCATGAGAGCGGCAGATCCGCCTATGAGCCCAAGCAGGTTGGGATCATTTTCGTCGTCGGAACTGAGCACCAGGCAGTAAACCTGGGTCTCGTCCTTGAATCCGTCGGGGAATAGAGGTCTGAGCGGTCTGTCTATGAGACGGGCGGTAAGAATTTCCTTCTCACTGGGACGCCCTTCCCTTTTAAAGAACCCGCCGGGGATCTTACCCGCTGCGTAGGTTCTCTCTCTGTATTCTATGGTAAGGGGGAAAAACCCCATGTCACGGGAGGCAGGCTCACTGCATGCAGCAACGAGAACTGCCGATTCTCCGTACTGAACGTAAACAGCTCCATGGGCCTGTTTGGCCATTCTGCCTGTTTCAATGGTTAACTTGCGTCCTGCTATCATCTCTTCAACGATTGTTTTCATACTTTCCTTCTGTCATTCACTTCTTGTCCCGGACCGTCGCCCGGCATCACACGTCGGAGCTGTTCGTTCAAGGCTATCTACCTTCTCAGACCAAGCTCTTTGATTACGCTTCTGTATCTTTCCACGTCCCTTGATTCAAGATAGTTCAGAAGACGGCGTCTCTGACCTACGAGCTTGAGAAGTCCCCTGCGGAAGTTGTTGTCCTTGGGGTTTGCCTTGGCGTGCTCTGTGAGCTGCTTTATTCTTTCGGTATGTATAGCTATCTGAACTTCAGTTTTACCTGTGTTCTCCTCGCCGCCTCCGAACTGGATTGCAAGCTCCTTTTTTCTTTCGCTGCTTACTGCCATTCTTTCAGTACCTCCATTGATATCTCCAGATCACTTTTTATCTTTCTTTTCAGTTCTTCGTTCGATCCGCATCTCTGCGGCGCCCTTATGAAAGAAACGAGTTTAACCGATACGGCGGAACCGTACAACTCTTCCTCCAGTGATGGGACATGAACCTCGATGAGGTTCCTCCCGGGAACCGCAAACGCCACCGCTTTCCGCTGGGTGCAACCTGTACCGGCGAAGGCTGCGTAGCTTCCGGCGGGGGGAAGCAGTTTGGAGACGGGAACCCTGATATTCAGGGTGGGAAAACCCAGCTCTCTGCCTAAACCCCTGCCTCTGGAAACAACGCCGGTTGCTCCATACAAGCGGCCCAGAAGTTTCGAAGCTTCCTCCAGATCACCTTCTAACAGGAGGTTTCGAATTCTTCCGCTTTTTACCGGAACGGAGTTTATGGTTCCCGGACTGACCACCCTGAGCTTAAGACCATGCCTTCGCAGATCTTCCCTTAGAGTGTCAGGTGTACCGGAAGCCCGTGCCCCGTACCGGAAGTCGTACCCTACTACAAAACCGT
>CAZRCS010000311.1:0-2054 GCA_964598645.1 uncultured bacterium
AAGAAAATGCTTACTGGAATTCTGATAGGATTCGGAGCCTGGCTGTTTATCAGATACGGACTCATTGGCCTGTACACCGTCGGGCCCAACGAAAGGGCTGTAAAAACAGTCTTCGGAAGGGCCCAGCGTTTGCGCAACCTTACCACCCTTGATGACGAAGTAATATCAGCGGTGCTCAGAGACACTGAAAAACAGAGATACTGCTTCCCCCAGGTAAAGGTCATAATGCCCGGAGGCCCATATATTAAGCTGCCCTGGGAAAAGATTTACAAAGTATCCATCGCCACAAAGATAGCCAACATGGCCCGTGACCCGGAAACTCCATCGGCAAACAGAAACGGTACTGTTCTTGAAGCAGTAACCAAGGACCAGCTGAACACAGGGCTCACCGGCCAGATCCGTTATCAGGTTTCTGAACGGAATCTTTATGCTTACATATTCGGTGTAACGAAACCCATAGTTCACGTAATGGGCTACTTCGTGTCGGTACTGCGGGAAAGAATAGCAACCTTCGAAGCACCCGGTAAAAGTGAAGCTGATAAAATGCCCGATGCTGTATTCGTCGAGGGTATTTCGATCAATGATCTAAGGAAGAACCTCCGGGACCTGAATGAACACATGGACAATGAGTGCAGGTGCTCCCAGGCCCGATATGGAATCCTCCTGGATGCTTCTCTCATTACAGGGATAGATCCTCCCCAGGAAGTGGAATCCGCCCTCGCGGCGATCAATACAGCTCATAATCAGGTTTCCTCCGACATCAGCCTTGCAAATGCGGCTGCAGATCAGCGGATCGTCGAATCAAAGAGAGCTGTGGAGATTCAAACGCTTACCGCTCAGGCTGATGTTGAACCCCTCCGCCGTCTTGCTGACCAGCTCTCCATTCTGAAACAAACCGGAAAAGACTCCATGAACTCCTATGTGAGAACCGTGAAACTGGAACTGTTCACTAAAGCCAGGCGCATAATCGCGGAGGTGAAGTCATGAGCACGACCATGTTTTTCAGCATTGCCTCATTCTTCGGATTCCTTATAGGAGTTCCAGTCTTCCTTGGGATTCTCAGGTTGATCGGTTTCTACACCATAGTCCATGAGCGCAGATGTCATGTGTATGTGCTTTTCGGCAAAGTCATCGGGGTTCTCGATGAACCCGGGTTTTATTTCCTGTGGTTCAAACTGGGATGGAAAGCCCTGATAGTGAGAATGCTGGGCCATCGCTACATCACCGACATGCGCCTGAATCAGCAGTACCTGCGCAGCCAGCCAGTGAATTCGGAAGAAGGCGCTCCAATGGGAATAGGTATCTGGTATGAGATGTTCATAAGCGATCCGGTAGCCTACCTTTTCAAGAATGTTGACCCAAGGGGATCCCTTGCCGCCAATGTAAGCAATTCCACTGTGCGCTGCTTAAGCAACCTCCCCCTGGCGAAAATGCTTGTGGACCGTCATTCAATGAGTAAGACGGTTAGAGACGAAGTCACTCCGAAGTCAAACGAGTGGGGTTACAAGCTGGGCTCGATCTACATAAGAAAGGTGCATTTCCGTGACCCTGAAATGATCCATCAGATTGAGAGCAAAGTGGTTAACCGCCTTAGGCAGGTAACCGCAGCCATAAAACAGGATGGAGCAAACCAGGTAAGCATTATCAGAAGTACGGCTGAAAAGCTTGCAGCTGTGGAGTTCGGAAAAGCAGCAGCGGTAAGACCTGCCATAGTGGGTGAAGCCATGTCAGAAATCTGCAGGGATCCGGATATTGCCGAAACGATGTTCGACATTCTGGAAACACAGAGAATGATAGACGGAGAATCGGACCTTACACTGATACGCAAAGGCGAGCAGACCATCCTTACGGATCTGATGGCTTCCGGGATCAGTCCCTAGTTCAGACCGGTCTTTTTGCTTTACTCTTTCCAAAAGGGGATTCCAGCAGCTGTCACCGCAGTCATGGGTGATCTACGGAACGCAACCATTGAAAGCCAGAAAGATAAACTGAACATCAGCGTCTTCTCCAGGCGAACCGGACCAATACCAGGGAAGGCTGGAGAAACACCCTTC
>CAZRCS010000312.1:0-2023 GCA_964598645.1 uncultured bacterium
TAACTTACTTTGGACTGCTCCCTCAACAGTTCAGCGTGAACTCGTGGGCCCCTATCAACTGTTGAGATCAGGCATGATCGATCTAGATGCTGGCACGATAACTCTGCCGCTTTATCAGGGCCAGATGAAAGATGGCCGAAAAGTCTGGTACATTCTAACAGACACTGATAATAAAGGGAACGCAGACGCTCTCGGTCTCAATTATGCAGCCAAGCTGACATATGAGGATTTCGAAAAACTAATCAATCGAAATATTTATATACTATTGATACTATAATATAATATGTATGAGGACCCTCATTGATTTTGCCGTTAGAGCAGAATATGCTCGGATTAAAGCACTCGGAGACGATCTGTGCGATATCGGATCGCAAGTCGATTGGGAGCGTTTCAGGTTTCTAGAGCCCTTGATGTATAAGAATAAAACCAGTCTAGGAGGCCGTCCCAATATCGATATTGTGATAATGATAAAGCTGCTCGTACTCCAGCGTTGGTTTGGCTTATCAGATCCCGAATTAGAACGACAAGTTGCCGATAGGATCTCTTTTCGAATCTTCCTTGGCACTACTGAGGCGGTTCCCGATTTCAGTACTGTTTGGCTATTTCGCGAGCGTTTGATTAAGAGCGGCAAATCCAAGGACCTTTGGAAGGAGCTTCAAAGGCAGATGGAAGAGAAAGGGTATGCTGTAAAAGAGGGCTCTATTCAGGACGCGACTTTTATAACATAAGTTTGATAAAGTCTTACTTGATATTTCTATTAATATTATTAATAGCCAGGCCAAACCAACAAGATCTGATGAGGAGCCAACAAATGAAGGAAGCTGGGCAAAAAAAGGGCGTCAAGAGTTTCTTCGGCTATAAAGAAAGCTACCAGGGGGCACAAGTTAGGAATCAGAGACATCCTTAGAAACAAGAGAATCAGCAAGAAGCGGTCACATATCGAAAGGTGTTTTGCGGTTATGAAACGAGCCCATAAGGCAGGACATGTCCTTGTGACTACCGTTGCCAGGGCAGGGATGAAATTCATGATGAGCGCATTCGTTTATAACCTGGTACAGTTGAGACATTTGGCAAACAAACCTCTAACCTAGCGGAGGCCATCTAAAAACATGTAAAAGAATGGAAGAAAATGAGCTAAATTGCGACCATGAAGACAAATTGGAGCAAAATCATGAAGAATTTGGACTATAAAGATTGAAAATATTAACGCGAGAATTTAAACCTGTGTTAACAGAGGATAAATCGAAGCCCTCTAATGTAAGGACGGGATTCGCCTGCTATACTTTCGAGCCGAAGTCGAATATACCGATCAAGGTTATCGTTCTTGACGATACCCAAAGGGATGATGATCTCAACAACCCAGATTCTCTCGGCTATGGACATGCCTCTCTCGACAACGAACGATATGACTGGCTTGTAAAAGAACTTGATAAGGGTCAGGCTGAAGGCAAGCTCATGATCATCGCAGCTCACATACCTATAAGCGTCGAACAGGCAGATTCAATGATGGGGTGGAACCCAGCAGCTCCAATATCCGAAGCGCAGCTGATTTCCAAACTCCATGAATATCCGAATCTCATCCTGTGGATCGCGGGACATCGTCATCTCAATATCGTTACCGCACTAAAGTCCCGGATGCCGCCCGTCCTGAACTCGGCTTTTGGGAGGTTGAAACCGCATCATTAAGGGATTTCCCGCAGCAGCTGCGCACTTTCGAGATTGTACTCAACAGCGACAATACGGTTTCAATCTTTGTGACCGATGTTGATCCGGCAGTCCGAGAGGGGTCGCTCGCTGCAATATCGCGTTCTTATGCGGCAGCAACTCGGCAGATATTCAACATGACACCAGATCCAATGTCCACTGGTTCATACGATGCAGAGCTTGTCAAGCAATTGACTCCGGAAATGCAGGCAAAATTGTCAGTTGTGGGAGGTGGGATTTAGCTATCTGTTCTGATAGCTCCAATGCTTTATATCAAGACTTCTTCCTCCACCCTCACCACCTCAATTCCCGCCTGCTC
>CAZRCS010000313.1:0-2020 GCA_964598645.1 uncultured bacterium
GGCTGCAGGAGTGGGACGGGGAGCTTTTCACAAAAGAGATGGGTTGGTGGTATCCCTGATGCCTTCCCTTCTGGCAAGAGAGCCAAAGATAACCGTGGGGCTGGGCGATACCGCTACCGCCGCCACCTTCTACCAGGAGCTGCAGGCGATCAAGGGAGTGCGGAGTTGATCGCTTCAATTTTTTGGCAAGTACTGGCCGCCTCAATTGGAACTCTTAAATATTGGTAAATGTATGGTCCGCAAACTATTTCATATTCAGCATGGCCAGGCCCAGCAGCCTCTCTGGCTCGGCAATCCTAGCCTCGTACTTGCGCCGGTTGCCAATGCCGCTGAATGCTCTTTCTGGATTCTCGGTCAGCCCATCCGCCACCATCACGGAAAGCTGGGATAGATGCCATATTCGTAGGAGATCTGAGCAGGAGGCTTGCCGGATTCAAGCTCGGATACTATTGATATCTTGAATTCCCGGTCGCAGCACCAACTCATCTTTTTCATGTACTTCCCTTCATGAGTTGGCATTGCTCAACTCGTTGTCCACTTGTAGGGTTTCACTCCGGTTGTCAGGCTAAACCTGCATCGAAAAAAACTCACTGAGTCGGCTGAGGACGTCCTTATCAACTTATCAATCGTAAGAACTCGACAGTCACTATCTACAAGTAGCAAATCCAAACCTTTTTCTAGGGAGAAGCTACAAAGGCAGCGCTGAGGGGATAAGAATGCTGCAATATATAAAGGCTGAGCGACTTAGTCTTAAAGATAGCTCTGAATTTAACGAGGCGTGGCTGCGTGATCGTATAGTTGATGATCCTTCCATTCTTGGATTGGGAGATTTAGAGGTTAGGGATGTTGAGAGGAAACAGCCAGGAACAGGACGCCTTGATCTTCTCCTCAGGCATCCAGACACAGGTAAACGATATGAAGTTGAACTTATGCTTGGGGCGACTGATGAAAGTCATATCATGCGGTGTCTGGAGTATTGGGATATTGAGAGGAAGCGATATCCACAATACGATCATTGTGCAGTCATTGCGGCTGAAGACATAACTTCGCGATTCTTGAACATCATTGGCTTATTCAATGGTTTTATACCGCTTATTGCTTTAAAGCTCAATGCCTTGCGAATAAATGATCAAGTTGTCTTGAATTTTATCAAAGTTTTGGATGAGGTAAGATTAGGGGATGAAGAGGTTGTGGGTCCCTTTGAACCGCCCGCCAATAGAGAATTTTGGGAGAAAAAGAGTTCTATGGATTCTTTAGCAATTGTTGATAAATGTTTGGATATACTGCACGAAATTAATCCAAATTTAGCTTTGAAGTATAATAAATATTATATAGGATTAATTGAAGATAAGATAGTGAATAATTTTATAGCATTAAGGCCAAAGATAGGATTTGTCCGGGCACAGGTCAAGCTTGAGGATATTGAAACTTGGGCAAAGAAGTTAGATGAGGCGGGTTTAGATGTCCTTGAAGGCGGAAGAGCGGATGGGAGGTTGAATTTTAGGCTAACTAAGAAAGACCTTGAGGAGCATAGAGACCTTTTGCGCCAGGTCTTTGAAGATTCATATATTGCATAATTATGTAGATCTTATCTAAATAATCAAGGGAATGAAATGGAGACAAGCTACTGATTCTAAATCCATCAGGAACCGATATCACGTCCTAAATAAGGAAAGCTTTAAATTTTGGATAGATAATGAATTAATTCCCAACAAATCCGTACCAGATAAGATTGCTGATCTTTACATGATGAGTTGCTCTCATATTTGAAGTACCTTAAAATTTTGATTTCTTTACTTTAGGTTTGCAGGATATTGACCCCTGGCACCCTTTAATTGCAGTATAAGCCTGAGCCAGGAAATTATTCCCTAATAAAGCTGGTCTGAAACTTGATAGTTGCAGCCTTGAAATGCCGGTAATAAGTTCCAAGCTGAAGGCTTTTCATTCAAAATCAACACCTTGGCGCTCACGGATGGTCCTCTCGAATGAGATGCCCGCCAGCCAATTCTTTCACCCTATC
>CAZRCS010000314.1:0-2016 GCA_964598645.1 uncultured bacterium
TTCTTTTGAAACGTGCAGCGGGACTTGCAAAGGGATCTTCCGAATCCAACCGGGATAAGGTTGGAAAGGTCACCATTGCCCAGTGCAGGGAGATCGCTAAACTAAAAGAGAAGGACCTGAATGCGGCGTCAATGGAAACTGCTATCAGCATGATAGCGGGAACCGCTCGCAGCATGGGCCTGGAGGTTGTCGATGGCTAAGAGCAAGAGATTCGAGAAAGCCAGAGAAACAATTGACAGGCAGAAGTACTACACACTTGAGGAGACCGTGATCTCAATAAAGAAACTGGCAACAGCCAAGTTCGATGAGACCATCGAGGTTGCACTTAATCTCGGTGTGAATCCCAAGCACAGTGATCAGGTGGTCCGCGGAACATGCATGCTTCCCCATGGAACGGGTAAAACCGTCCGTGTGCTTGCCTTTGCCAGGGGCGACAAGGCAGAAGAGGCCAGGGAGGCCGGAGCCGACTTTATCGGTGACGAGGAAACTGCACAGAAGATCACCGAAGGATGGACCGATTTCGATGTGGTAATCGCATCTCCAGACATGATGGGTGTCGTGGGTAAACTGGGAAGGGTTCTAGGCCCCAGGGGACTTATGCCCAACCCCAAGACCGGTACGGTAACCATGGATGTGGGTACTGCGGTCAAGGATGCCAAGGGCGGTAAGATCAGCTTCAGAGTTGATAAGACCGGCAATCTTCACGTTCCCGTGGGGAAGGCCAGCTTCGATGAGCAGGCACTCACCGAGAACATCCTGTCCTTCATGGAAAAGGTTATCCAGCTCAAGCCCTCCTCCACAAAGGGCAAATACATAAACAATATGGCTGTCTCATCAACCATGGGACCTGGAATACGGGTGGACATCAACGATGTGCGCCTGCTGCTCAGATAGAAGGGAGTTGCGGTAATGAGCATTACAAGAAATCAGAAAGAAACCGTAGTCTCCCACCTGAATGATGGTGTAGAAGAGGCAGGAGCTGTGGTCCTTGCAGACTTCACGGGAATCAACGTGGAGCAGATGACCGAGCTCCGGAGACGGATGCGGGAAGCCGGGGTTACCTTCACAGTAGTGAAGAACACCCTTCTTAAAAGGGCTCTTGAAGACATCGGTGTGGATTCCGAGGAGGGCATTTTCGGCCTTCTTAACGGACCCACCGCCATTGCTTATGCAATCGACGAGGTAGCTCCTGCAAAGATCCTCAGGGATTTCAGCAAGGAGAACAAAGGCATTCCTGTAATGAAGGGCGGATTGGTTTCCGGAAGAACCTTCAGTGCCGGTGATGTAATGAGTCTGGCGGATATGCCTTCCAGGGAAGAGCTTCTTTCAAAGATCCTCGGATCTGCGAATGCTCCTATCCAGGGCTTCGTAATGGTTACCAGCGGTGTTATCAGGAAGTTCCTTTATGCTGTTAACGCCATCGGCGAGAGTAAAGAAAACTAACCAATAAACACGGGATTCACAGGAATTCCGCGACTTACGGAGGAAACACAATGAGTGAAGACAAAAAGGCCGCTGTTATCGAGGCGATCTCCAGCATGACCGTCCTCGAGCTTGCTGAGCTTGTCAAGGAAATGGAAGACAAGTTCGGCGTATCAGCAGCAGCCCCGGCGGTTGCAGTGGCAGCAGCCGGTCCCGCCGGCGGCGAATCTGCAGCTGAAGAGCAGAGTGAGTTCGATGTTGTACTCGAGAGCTTCGGTGCAAAGAAGATCGCTGTTATCAAAGTGGTCCGCGAACTCACCGGTCTCGGCCTCAAGGAAGCCAAGGATCTTGTAGACGGCGCACCGTCAAAGGTCAAGGAAGGCGTAGAGAAGGCTGAAGGCGAAGAGATCAAGAAGCAGCTTGAGGAAGCCGGCGCAACCGTCGCCCTGAAGTAGTTGCAAGTTACAAATGCTGACGGCGGAGGGAAGCCTGCCGGCTTTCTTCCGCCTTCAGCCCCTAAGTCCCCGGTAGTCGCTTTATTCGGTTCAGGAGCAGTGTAGAGGAGTGGCAGTGAAAAAAGCGAGACCTGTAAGG
>CAZRCS010000315.1:0-2015 GCA_964598645.1 uncultured bacterium
GGTGTTCCACCGGTGGTTATATCCCAGACAACTTTGTTCTCGATGCCGTTATTCAGAGGCTGCCATGTTACCCCACTGTTGGTGCTCCAGTAGACACCTGTTCCATTGCTGCCTGCGAAAACATCTACACCGCTGCCATCTGCAAGAACATCCCACATGAGCCCTGAAGTGCTGGCACATTTGTACCATGTTTCACCTGCGTCAGGAGATCGCCAGATCCCGGAGTCGGTGGCCAGATAGCCATACGGATTCGGACTGGCCCATCTGGAGCTGACCTCGGGGTGATAGGATCCTTCTACCGGGGCAAGGGTGTAACTGATTCCGCCGTCATCAGAGTAGTAAACCCCTTCGCCGTTCTGCTGGAAGGATACCAGAAGCCTTTTTTCTCCATTGTAAAACTCCAGCAACTCTATTGATGGATAAAGGGCAAAGGGGAAACCGGTCCCGGCTGTCCAGGTGGCGCCTCCGTCGGTGGTATAATGAACTCCGGAGGTGGCTGTACCTGCCCATGCAATATCAGGGTTGTCATAATCAAACTCCACACTTGATATCTGCGTTCCTGACAGGCCTGCAGGTACCCAGCTGTCACCGGCGGTATCAGATCTGAACACACCGTTACCAGTGGCGGCATACCGCACTTGCCCGGTGTAGTAGAAGCCGGTCTGAGGAGCAATATCGTATATGACCCAGTTGCTCGGTCCGGGAAACACGATATCCCAGGTGGCTCCAAGATCGGTGCTCTTCCAGAGACCGTGATACTCACCGCCGGCGAGAAGTGTATTGTTGTTTTGAGTATAGCTTACAGCATGGAAATAGCCGTTGCTGATGCCATCCTGAGACACATTGTATGTACTGCCAGGGGAGGGTGTAAGGTAAATCCCCCCATAATGTCCCGCAAGATAGCCCTGGGATGAAGCGCAACCAGCCTGCCAGTATGAGGCAACTATCCCCTGGGCGTTCAGTGTCCAGTTCTGCCCCTGATCGGTGCTTTCATAGACACCGCCTGCGGAAATTACCGGGGCATAGAGATTCGTGCCGTCGCATACCGCCGGGGCATAACTTGCACCGGGAACCACAAGATCCCAGTTCAAGCCATAGTCTTCTGTCATAAAGAAACCGTCTGAAGTGGTTACAAGAATTGTTTCTCCGGTGCCGAAGGGAGCCGCCAGGAGTCCCCATCCAGAACCTGCGGGGCCGATTTCGCTCCAGGAAAGACCTGCATCAGTTGACCGGTAGAGAGAATAGTCGAGACCTGACATGGCCAGATACATGGTATCCGGGTGTTCAGGGTCGCAGGCGAACCCCTTCATGAAGCCGCTGCTCATACCAACTTCAGCCCAGGTTGCGCCTCCGTCGTCTGATCTTCTCACCCCGTTACTGGAAGAGAGTCCTGCGATGAGAATGTCGGTGTTTTCAGTACTTACTCCAATGCCTATTACATAACTTGAGGCCATCCCGGACACGGTTTCCCAGGTAACACCTGAGTCTTCAGAACGATATAGCCCTGTTCTGGTAGCTGCGTAAAATGTATTGGGAGCATTGATCCCTGCGGCGCAGAGATCGTTTACCGGTATAGGATAGAGCTCCGTTTCACTCCAGTTCACTCCTCCGTCTGTGCTTCTGAATACGCCTCCGGCATCGGATGTCATCGAAAATCCGCACCCTGCAAGAACCAGATCACCGTCTGATGGTGAAGGAACAATGGCTTTCAGATTACCACCCCAGGGGCCTGTTCCCGTCCACTGACCGATACCCGGCTCTCCGGGAACCTCAATTGATGCATATCCCCGGCTGAATTGATCATCAGGATTTACACAGCCTGTTTCACCGTCCGTGAAACTGAAGAAAAGACAAGTTGCCGTTAACAGAAAAATCATTATAACCTCCCTCTTTTTCCAGCAAATAGTAGACTAGAAAAAGAGAAGGGAGTCAATAGGCCATTGGCCGAATCAGTAGGTTGGGAATTCCTCGTAACCCTGATACTGAAGATTGTAGTCAAGGGAGATCGCTGCTGA
>CAZRCS010000316.1:0-2015 GCA_964598645.1 uncultured bacterium
ATGCTACGCAATAGAAAATTGGGATTGTTCATTCTGGGTATAGTTGCTTTTCTGTGTATTCCCTTTATGGCCTTTGGAGAAACGAAGGTCATCAAGATGTCCACCACCACGAGCACACAAAACTCGGGCCTCCTCGATGTGTTGCTGCCCGTATTTACAGAGGATACCGGCATTGAAATCAAGGTATTTGCCAAGGGAACCGGGGCTTCCATTCGGGACGGCATAGACGGAAATGTGGATGTCATCTTTGTCCATGCAAAGGCAAGAGAAGAAAAATTTGTCGCTGAGGGCTACGGCACCGAAAGACGCGGCGTGATGCACAATGATTTCGTGATTTTGGGTCCGGCCGGGGATCCTGCAGGCCTCAAAGGGATGCGTGAAGCGGCCCCCGCCTTGAAAAAAATCGGAGAAGCAAAGGAAAAGTTCGTATCCCGTGGCGATGACAGCGGTACCCACACCAAGGAACAGGCCCTGTGGAAGGCAACCGGCCTGCCCATAAAAAATACGACAACCGAAATTGTCAAAAAAGGCAAAAAGAGTAACGTCACCTTCACGTATCCCGGTGGACTTGGAAAATGGTATCTTTCCATCGGGCAGGGCATGGGCAAGACCCTGACCTATGCCGAGGAAAAGCAGGCCTATACCCTCTCCGACCGGGGGACCTATCTGAAATATAAATTCGGGAGAAAGCAGGGGCTGGATCTTGAAATCCTTTGCGAGGGGGATCCCCTGCTTTTTAATCCCTACGGCATCATCCCGGTGAATCCCAAGAAATACCCTCACGTGAAATATGAATGGGCCGAGACCTTTGCAAAATGGCTCGTTTCACCCAAGGCTCAGGCCCTGATTGCCGATTATAAGATCCACGGTCAGCAGGCCTTTTATCCCGACGCCAAATAGGGCCCTCTCGCCCGTCTCTGGACTAACGATCTTTCACGGGCGCTTATCGGTTGCAAGAAGCTCTAAAGAGACCCGAGCAATCCTTTACATCGTGTAAGAAGTGGAAGAATATTGTTCTTAATATGCTCGTGAATTTCAGGACATAGACAGA
Source organism: uncultured bacterium (assembly GCA_964598645.1). Classification (GTDB taxonomy): domain Bacteria; phylum Fermentibacterota; class Fermentibacteria; order Fermentibacterales; family JCC-6; genus Sabulitectum. Next base: position 1,052 of record CAZRCS010000316.1, read on the forward strand.
AAAATGGATTTTTTATTTGATAGTTTCCGATCGGCAATCATGCTTTTGTGGTCATTTGACCCGGAGCTGTATTTTATTATCACTGTCTCTCTGAAAGTGAGCTTTGGATCGACAATGTTAGCAAGCCTACTGGGGGTGCCAGCGGGATTTCTCATCGCATTTAAGGATTTCCGCTGGAAACGCGCCTTGCTTACGGTCCTCAATTCACTTTTGGCCATGCCCACCGTCGTGGTGGGGCTTCTCGTATACGCCTTCATCTCTCGAAGGGGCATTCTCGGAATTTTCGATCTTCTCTACACTCAACCGGCCATGGTGTTAGGACAGATTATTCTGGTCTTCCCCATCGTGACAACCCTGACCATTGCCGCAGTGAGCCAGATAGATACGCGATACAGGAAGACCGCCATGACTCTTGGCGCGACCCCTTTTCAGACCGCCCTCGTGGTCTTCAAAGAGGCCCGATTCGGGGTTATTGCTGCGATCATTATCTCCTTCGGAAGAGTCATTGCCGAGGTCGGCATCAGTATGATGCTGGGGGGCAACGCCAAGGGCTATACCCGCACGATGACGACCGCAATGGCCCTGGAATATGACAAAGGAGAGTTCATCCTTGCGGTGGCCCTGGGAGTGGCGCTTCTCTTGATCGCGTTTACGATCAATATCTTCTTTAACTATATCCAGGGGAGGGCCAGGGCCTGATGCTTTTCGGGATCAGAAATCTCACAAAAACCTATGACGGGAGGACCGTCCTGGACATTCCGGAACTGGATTTTGACAGGAAGATCATCTATGCCTTACTGGGCCCGAACGGCTCTGGCAAAACGACCCTGCTGGACATCCTGAGCCTTCTGCTGCCGCCATCAACCGGAACGATAAGTTACGACGGCACACCTGTTGACTTCAATGAAAACCATCTTTTCCGGGTCCGCAGGGAAGTGGTCATGGTACACCAGAATCCGATCCT
>CAZRCS010000317.1:0-1996 GCA_964598645.1 uncultured bacterium
TGGTACGATGGAGGCAGCTATCAGGATGCCCCATACGGTATGATGGTTAACGTGAAGAACCTCTCGTGGGACGTAACCGGATACGACAACATCCTGGCAACGGAGATGATCTTCACCCATCACAGTGAGTACGGAAACCCCGGAGTTGCTCTGGACGGATTCGTTCCCGCCCTCAGGGCAGACTGTGACGTTGCAATTGCAGATTCCACTGAATGTGCCATCGACGACTTGGTGTATTACGACGGCCATGCCATCTGGGCCAACGGGACATACGATTTCGAGTATCTGTTCAACGACGGCACACCGGCCAGCACCCAGGACGAATACACCTACCAGCAGAATCCCGACAGCCCGCTGGACCCATCTGACCCTGACAACATTTATTACTACTACAACTACCTGGGTTCAGACGGAATTCCCGACAACGATGTTGACCAGAACGGAGTCAGCGATCACTTTACAATACTTGCCAAGGTGGTTGGTTCAGACACTCTCTACATAACCGACCCTGAATCAGGTATCCAGCTCTTTTCCCAGGGGATGCCATATTCCCATTACGATCAGGTGGTTGGTGATACCACCTACCTCGTGGTTCCCAGGAACCTGTCATACATGTGGGATGGAGACGGTGCAGGTTCTGTTGAAGACGACTCCGGAGAGCAGGATCTTTCTGTACCCTGCAACGGTTTCATCGGATGGAGACTCCTTGATCTGTACGTGGTCAAGGCGGACGAGTCCATCGAAAGACCAGCAGACGTTTGGGGTTACCCGATCCCTCTGGGACACTCCTGGTGGAACTGGGAGAGCGATCCAGGTACTGATTCCGAGGTGTACAACATAATGTGGGGCAATCATCCGGACTTTCCAGAAACTCCCAATAGCGGTCCTGCATACATGGCTGACTGGTACGGTAATCCCATGGCACCTGAAGCCATGGATTTCACCAACCCCGGACCATTCCCCGTGGTGATCAACAACCCCATTGCAGAGGGCTTCCCAACTTTTGATTACCGCTTCCTGATCTCAACGGGAATCTGCACCCTGGAAGACGGCGACGAGCTTCACGTAACAGGCGGCTGGGTCATCGGAAGGGGTCTTGAAGGCCTCAGGATGAATGCCGACCTCATGCTTGATGCCTTCTACAGAAACGGCGCCTGGGGTCAGGGAATGGGTATTGCTGAAAGCAACGGATCAGACAACGACATTTCTCTGCGGGTATACCCCAATCCCTTCAGGGGCGGAAACCTCTCTGTGAACTTTGCCCTTGGTGGTCCGGTATCAGGATCCCTGGCGGTTTATGACCTGTCGGGAAGGGTGGTTGCGGAAACCGCAGCAGAAGACCTTCAAGCCGGATCGAACACCCTTACCATTGATGGCGCCAATTTTGGCAGCGGTATTTATTTTGCAGTTGTGAGAACCCCGGATACACTTATACAGGGTAAGTTTGCGGTTGTAAGATAGTTAGCCCCAGGCAGGAAAAGGCCGGCTTCAAGCCGGCCTTTTCCTTTATGCGGCACCTTCTATATAGTCAGACATCATCATGCAGGTCTTTCTTTGAAAGGAGATACAGTGGCGAAATTTCAACCGGAACCCGACGAGAGGATTTTTGCCGATACTAAAAGGTACACCCTTCAGGGAAACAAGATCAAGTTTCCTGTGAGGAGCAGGGTTGTAGTTACCGACAGAAGGTTCGTTTACCATGATCTCGGCAAAATGGCCCCATTTCACATGCAGTTGGGAATTCTCATACAGCTCATGGTAAAGGGTAAACCGGTAAGCCTTCCCCTGAACAATCTGAAGGTTTCCCGGGGCAGTTACGCAAAGAACTCCAAGCTTCTCAGTATCGCCACCGAAGACGGAAGGGAAGTACTGCTCGACAGGTTCGACAAGTCATTGGAGTGGCTCCAGGGGGTTCTTGCCTCGGGTGGGGCAAACCTTACCCAGACATCCGAAGAAGAATGGCGGGTTTCACTTTGAAATTCGTTTTGGCGGTTTT
>CAZRCS010000318.1:0-1992 GCA_964598645.1 uncultured bacterium
GGAACCGGCTGGAATCTCCGCTCCAGAGCCCCGTCCTTCTCGATTCTCCTTCTGTATTCATCCAGTGTGGTTGCACCGATACACTGAAATTCACCCCTGGCAAGTGCAGGCTTGAGAAGGTTAGCGGCGTCAATAGCCCCTTCAGCACCTCCTGCCCCCACTATCGAGTGAACCTCATCGATGAAGAGAACAACGTTACCAGCTTCCCTTATCTCCCGAAGGAGGGCCTTCAGCCTCTCCTCGAACTGTCCGCGGTATTTTGTTCCAGCCAGTACCGATGCCATGTCCAGCGCCATTATCCTCTTTCCGTAAAGGGGAAGCGGCACTCTTCCGGAAAGAACCCTCAGGGCAAGTCCCTCCACAATTGCGGTTTTGCCCACTCCGGGCTCACCTATCAGTACAGGATTTGATTTCTTGCGGCGGCACAGCACCTGAACCACCCTGTCAATCTCCCTGGATCTTCCGATCACCGGGTCCAGGGTTCCCTCGGAAGCAAGAAGTGTGAGATCCCTGCAGAAATACTCAAGTGCCGAGGTAGTTTTCTCAGGGTCACCGGCATTTTTGCTCCCGGAAGCCTTTACAGCTTCAAAGAGGTTCTCGTAGTGTACTCCGTATTGTCTCAAAATGGCCGATGCTCCGCTTTCGATCCTGGCCATGGCAAGCAGGAAATGCTCGGTGGATATCACATCTGAATCCAGTTTAGCCGCCTGCCCTCTGGATTCCGCCAGAATCGCCCTGGACCTGTTGCTCCAGGTGAGTGAGGTGCGGTCAATCTGTCCGACTGGTCTGATGGAGAGAAGATTGGATCTGAGGTGGGAACGCATCTCGCCTGTTTTTACCTTCAGACCTCTTAGAAGGGAGGATGCCCCTGATCCGTCAACGCTGAGAACCGCATAGAGAATAAATTCACTCCCTATTTCCCTCCGACCGGCCCTGGCAGCCTCTGCCCTGGCTTCTATCAAAGCTTTTCTGGCTCTGTCTGTATAACTGTCCGGCAAGAAACTCCCCCTTTACAAAACCCCGGCTGCATATATGAAGAACGCCGCCTGAGGTACAAATATATACTTAAGTGACATGGTTTCCCCGAGCATCAGACAGAACGCCGGATTCAAGAAACAGCTGTCTGTGTACCGCTGATGCAAGCTCCATGCTGTGAGTAGCCATAAGAAAGGAGCGTCTGCCCTCGGATGCAAGCTCCATTATCAGTTTTTCCACTTCCCTGCTTGTGGCCCCGTCCAGGTTCCCTGTGGGCTCATCGGCAAGAACTATGTCCGGCTCCATGACCAGAGCTCTGGCCAGGGCCGCCCTCTGTCTTTCTCCGCCTGATACCCTGGAAGGAAAGTGAGACACCCTGTGGCTGAGACCGACCCTGTCAAGAAGGTCAGCTGCTCTCTTCATTGAGTCTGTGCGGTTCATACCGGATATCAGGCAGGGCATCGCCGTATTCTCCAGAAGAGTAAACTCCTCCAGAAGATGATGGAACTGAAATACGAACCCAATTGACCGATTCCTCACCCAGGCTCTCTTTCCGCTGCCGAGTTCCCAGCCGTCGAGTCCGCAAACGGTTACTCTTCCAGATTCAGGCCTTTCCAGAAGACCAAGAGCATGGAGAAGGGTGCTCTTTCCTGAACCGCTGGGGCCTGTAACAGCCACCACCTCTCCCCTGTTTACCGAGAGTGAAACACCCCTGATAACATTGATCACAGTTTCGCCCTTGCCGTATGAACAGTGAAGGTCGCATGCAGTTAGCACCGCGGTGTCATTCATACCTGAGAGCTTCCGACGGAGAGCGTGAGATCGAGGAAAAAGCCGGTATCAAAGCAACAAGAAGGCATACGGCAACCGTTAAAAGAGTAACGGCCACCGCAAGACCTTCGGGAAAGATTCCAGGTAACACATCTATCCAATACACATCTCCGTCCAGCCTCACAGGGAAAAACCTGTTGACTGCAAAAACAGCTATCCGGGCAAAGACAAGCCCGGCAAGAGAAC
>CAZRCS010000319.1:0-1973 GCA_964598645.1 uncultured bacterium
TGGCGAAGGGTTTCCCCTTTAACTGCATGTATACACTCTATTGACTATCACCTTCCAGATTTGTACTTTTCTTAATGGTTAGTAAAATGATGACAGATTAGAACAGTATGTAATCAAGAAGGGTTAATGATGAAAATCACCGTTGCATGGCTTTTACTGGTTACTTCTTTTGCTTTTTGTTCTTCCACAGGAATTATCACGGGGTTGGTTGAAGATCAGAACGGGAATCCACTGGTGGGGGCCACGGTGATAATAGAGGGAACGCCATTCGGTTCAATGACCAGCGCACAGGGAGAATACGTGATTCCGGCTCTTGATCCGGGCACCTATACGGTTATTGCAAGAATGGTAGGCAGAGCCACCTCCCGGGTGGAAGGTGTTACCGTTCAGAGCAATAACACAAGCAGAATAGACTTCGAACTGGCGGAGGACGCCAGTGGTTCTACGGTTATTCGTGTTATTGAATCCAGAACCCACATTCTCCGTGACGTTCCTGCTACAGCATATCAGCTGGATCTTTCGGAAATCAGAACCATGTCATCGAACAGAATCGTTGATGTTGTGGCAGCTCAGCCCGGTGTGGTTCAGCAGGACGGCGAACTCCATGTGAGGGGAGGCAGAGCCGGAGAGGTGGATTACGTACTCGACGGGATCTCGCTGCGCTCTCCCATGGATAACAGATTCAACTTCGACATACCTATGTCCGCGGTGTCCGGTGCCACACTGATGACCGGTGGTCTAAGCATCGAATACGGCAACACTCTGTCAGGGCTTGTGGACCTCATAGGCAAGGAGGGGGGGCGTCGGTTCGAAGCAACGGTGAATGGCAGAATGGGTGACATGACCTCAGGAATGCTTTCCTCAGGAGAACAGGTCTTCATGGAAAGCATAGACGTGGACCAGTGCAGAACAGACCTGATGAATGCTGAGTTTTCTCTCTCGGGTCCTGAACCTTTCAGTGAAAATCTGCTGCCTGCCATGGGTATCGATCTTCCAGGAGATGTCTCCCTGAGTTTTTCAGGCCAGTTTTCCACAAGTGGGGCTGACAATACTGATACCAGGGGAAACTGGTCTTACAACTGGCTCAACGACGGTTCTGCAATTGCGAAACTGACTTACCGTCCCGTGCCCAGAACCAGGATCTCCATAAGCGGTCTGGGCTCTTACAGGGAGCATGGATGGAACCAGTACGCCTGGGAAAATTACGACGACCTTTCCTTTGTGGAAGGGGTAATTTACCCTCCCTTGAGTCAGGATTACGCGTTACCTGCAATGTTCAGCGAGACCGGCGGTGCCATTCTAAACTTATCCCAGCTCATAGGAGACAAGACCAGCCTGGATTTCACCTTAGGTCACGTGCTGTATCAGAACTGGAACAGAATCTACGATCTGGAAGGCGGTTACATTGGTGAAGGAACTAATCCGGTCTTCTGGATGACCCAGTATTCTCCTCCGGCTCTTGTTGAGGACTCTCTGGGGTTTTTCTACAATGGACTGCACCGGAACGTGTGGCACGATTCAAAGGCAAAGGTCTCAACAGCTATGCTGAGCGCCGATTTCACCCCTAATCCCAGGATGAGATTCAAACTGGGGATATCGGGAAGCTACTATGACCTTTACCAGTATAACGTTTATCATCTTGCTCCTGGTACATCCTATCTTTCCCTTTGGGACGCATATCCTTTTTCCGCCGCCGCATATACCCAGGGCAGCTATCGTTTTACAGGAGGTGTAATAGCCACCGCAGGGGTAAGGCTTGACTATTTCAACTCAAATACAACCGTATTCTCCCTTGAAGAAGGCGGCGGAGTGGATGTCGAGCCGAAGATGCATGCAAGTCCCAGGTTCAGCTTCTCCGTTCCTTTCAGCGAAAGATCCCTGTTCTTCACGACCTACGGTCATTACTTTCAGATGCCCGCCATGAACAGCCTATTTCTGCAGACCTCATTCAACACTGGTTCCTACAGGGTTAT
>CAZRCS010000320.1:0-1964 GCA_964598645.1 uncultured bacterium
CTATAAATAGTTAGTTGAGCTAAAATATGGCTCTTGGCCAGACTTTTCTTAAATTATATGAATCGTTTTTTCAAATCTGCCTTCATCAACCATGATCGTCGGAGTTTCTGGTTTTTTCTCAACGCTATGGAATCAATTTGGAAAGGAGAACAAAGCCTTGTATGCGCATCCTCATCTTCAAGTTCGCGGACTCTTGTCTTAAGCGGCTCAGGTTTTTTTACTTTGGGCCTTAAGCAGCTCGTTCTCCCGCTTAATTGCTCTTTTTGTCCCTGAAGTTGCTTGATAATTTTCATCCTGGCGTATTGAGCCAATAGGAAGACTCTCAATTATTGAATCTTATCGTCATATTATTAATAAGTCTGGTTAAAATAGATGGCACTAAATTCCCATCATACATGTGGGAGCTAACAAACATCATTAGTTTTAAATAATCTGACACAAGCCGAGTTACCAAATATAGCTGCTATTAAGCTGAAAGATAGAGGACTTCTCCAGCATTATCGGATTCGACTTCGAGGTGGCTCCTAATGAGATATTTATTTGCATCAAATCTCAGCAAACTATTCGCTTTAATTCTTACCATGCAGGCTGCATGTTCGCTTGCATGCGCCCAAGATGTGTCTGGCCAGTGGAATATGGTGGCCAACACGAATTATAACTTCATACTGGACCTGCAACAAAGTGGGGACCAGATAACAGGCACAATGACCTGCACCAATATAGCCTCTGAGCCGGTGGATACCATCAGTGGCACTATATCTCCCGACGGAACTGTTCAGTTCACCCGGAAGCGTGCCGGCCAGTGGACGCAGGTCTATTTCGGCAGTCTGTCCGATTCGTCTGGATTCATGACTATTACAGGCAGCTTTGACCATAACAGCCAGGGTCAGTATCCCTGGAGCGCGAGCAAAACGAGCAACCCTGAGCAGCTTATTTCGGGAATTAAGGCCGAGACGAGGCAGGCATATAATCCACCCGATCTCTCAGATTATGCGGCTTTGGGGGATCTATCCGGCCTCAATAGGCAAGCAATTGATAAAAAATACGATGCGTCTCTCGTGATTCACGATCAGATGATGGCTCGCCCCTTGGATCCAGGAGATATTGTGCTAAATCCTCCAAGCAGCTTGGATTATTCACAGTACGTGACCATGACCGGGAACCAGGACGGCTGGGGTGGATGTGGTGGTAGATCGATAATACATATCATGAATATCATCAAGGAGATGGAGCATCCCTATACTCCTGATCTGTCCTTCTGGTACCTGCATGCTCGCCAGGATGAGCTTATCAAGAACGGCGTCCAAGAATTAACCAAGACCTTAGTGGAGAATTATGGCATCTGTACTGAGGCCTCTTTTCCCAGCGATTATGATACAGCAAAATTGATCGATGACCTAGGCAATAGAGATTACAGCCACATGCCGCAAATCACCGATGCCATAAACCACGAGGCTGGACTCTATAAGCTCAAAACCTATGGCAAATCAACGGAGCCAACAGTGGAGAATATCACGTCCATGCTGATCAAGTACGGCCCTCTCCTGGCTGGCGGCAGTATACCCCTGGTAACGGGCAATTATGTCGACCATATAAGCGGAACGGTTTCTGGTGGATTGGTAGAGTTCACGCGCGAACGCCCTGGTGAGTGGACTCAAGTATATTCCGGCAGCATATCGAACAATATCGACAATCTGTATATGGAAGGCACGTATACTCATTCCGGTTCAGCTGATACGTTTCCCTGGAACGCCACGCTGTGGAAGTCAACTCAATCGAACCCCGCTCAAGGCTCCATTCCTTCCGATATCTCGGGAAATTGGGCTATGAAAGCGAATAACGCATATGATTTCTCTCTTGATTTAGTCCAGCAAGGGAGCCAGCTTTCGGGGACCATGTCCTGCTCTAACTGTGAAGGGCATTGCGTGACCATTGTCGGCTATGACGATGGCATTCAGGCTTTT
>CAZRCS010000321.1:0-1962 GCA_964598645.1 uncultured bacterium
GCTTATCTATTGCCTTAATAAATGGGGCTATCTTCATAAAATTTGGTCTGGCACCGACAACAGATATTATCTTCATAATCAAAAAAGTTTGATCAAAGATATAGACTAATGTCGAAAGGAAAAATAGTTTGAATGAGTTGAGACTGAGTTGAGAATTAGTTTAGACTATCATAATTATGAAATTTAGAGGGTGGATGAGTAGATTGTAAATGGGTATAGATTCCTCAGCCTTGCAAGCAAGTCTTTCGGAATGACATTAAAGAATTATTCTGCCTCCGAGATTTTTCCCTATCTCCTTTAGCATGGTATTAAGAAGGGAGTAATCCTTCATAAGTGTTGTAAGTAGTTCGGAGTTCTCTTCTTTCTGGGCCCTGGAGATCTGCTCCTTTACCTTCCTGATCATGGCCTGTATCTTATCTGACTTAAACTTTAAGACACTCTCCGATACAAGTTCCTTAAGCAACATCTCCTCGGTCTCAACATAGGCCTTCCTGCTGGTCCATATCTTACTCAGCTCATACGACTCCGATAACATATCGGCCGAGATCATACTTATCTCAGGGTCCTGGTGCCTGACAAAGAACTGCTCTCCCGGGAAAATACCTTCCTTGATATGGAAGGCATAGTCCTCAAATATTTTTCTGAAAAGAGGATTCTTAAACTCCAGCTCATCGCCGGCTATCTCACCCACAATAAACTGGGCCACTGAGATCCCTTCTTCGGTTTTCTCCTCCTCATTTTTAAGAATATCAAATTCATTGCTGCCATATTTTAACAGCAGCCTGATTACCTCCCTCTCCGAGAAGGCAGTGCCATCGCCACTGACAACAGACTCGGCAGGCTTTTTTACGGGAGCAGGCAGGTCGGCCTGGCTCGGGTACCTGTTCCTGTTCTGAAAGGCCTGATCTCTCCTTATCTTATTTACCTCGTTATACAATACCTGCTCCGATATCTCCATCTGGTTGCTGCAGGCCTGTATATATACCGTGCGTGTGATGGTCTCAGGAATAACAGCTATCGACCTTACAATATCCTTTACCAGGTTGGCCTTCTTAATAGGATCTGAAATAGCCTCCTTAAGTAATAATTCCGTCTTAAACCTGATAAAGTCAGTCTCGTGCTTTTCTATATAGGCTGTAAACTCATCAATGCTTTTCTTCTTCGAGAAGGAGTCGGGGTCCTCTCCTATCGGCAATGGTGTTACCTTAACGTTCATGCCCTCCTCGAGGATAAGATCAATACCCCGCAGAGAGGCCTTTATACCAGCCTCATCGCCATCATATAAAACAGATATATTCTGTGTAAATCGCTTTATCAGCCTTATCTGCTCGAGGGTAAGAGCAGTGCCCGATGAGGCCACTACATTTTCTATCCCTGCCTCGTGCAGCGACAGCACATCGGTATAACCCTCCACCAGGTAGCACTTATCCTCCTTCAGAATAGCCTTCCTGGCCTGGAAGATACCATATACGATACGGCTCTTATGATAGATCTCCGACTCGGGTGAATTAAGGTACTTGGCAGTTTTATCATCCTTCTTCAGTGTTCGTCCCCCAAAACCCAGTACCTGTCCCGATAATGAATGTATCGGGAAAATAACCCTCCCGCCAAACCTGTCGAAGGTCTTTTCTTCCTTCTTGATAGTCAGACCGGTCTTAACCAGGTAATCCAGCTTATAACCATCCTTGAGCGCCTTCTGCGTAAACCATTCCCACTTATCTATTGCATAACCAACCTCAAATTTCTTTAAAGTCTCCTGGCGAAAACCCCTCTCCTTAAAATATGATAATCCAACAGCCTTCCCCTCATCCGTATCAAAAAGTGTCTCACCAAATACCCTGGCGGCATAGGTCGACAGCACCAGCATGCTCTCCCTCTCGTTCTGGCTCTGTATCTCTTCTGCCGTAAGCTCCTTCTCCTCTACCTCTATATTATATTTCTTAGCCAGGTATCTTAGTGCCT
>CAZRCS010000322.1:0-1956 GCA_964598645.1 uncultured bacterium
ACGAACCTGCAGGAAGCACCGCCGAATTCATCTGAGAAAGCGTAAGCAGAATAAATTCCCGTTGGCAGTTTTCCTGTATTGAACACTGCCTCACCGTTCACAGTGCCGCTTTCCTGTTCAGCAACGACCCTTCCCGATGCATCGAAGACAGATATATTTACACCGGAGATCCCCGGTACCGCTATCCTCAGAAGAACCGAACCGCTGGAAGGATTTGAAAGAGGAGCTATCTGAAGCAGGCAGCTCTCTGACTCTTCTTCAAGACCCATTCCATTGATCAGACCTTCAGAATCTGTTTTCGCCAGAACTGCTATTCCATCCCAGGCACCACCGCCTACGACGAAACCTCCGTCTGAAGCCGTGGCAATACAGTACGGGTCGAAACTGTCAGTGCCGTTCCCGTGAACCACGTTCCAGAGTGTACTGCCGGTTTCAGGGTCCAGCTTCCTTATGAAAAAGGCTGTGACGGCGTAGAGGGAGTTTTCTCCCACAACCACCGGATGACCATCGGCGGACTGACAGATGTCCACAAGATCATCGATCTCCCGGTACCATTTCAGTTCGCCGTCGCTGTCAAACCGCAGCACATACTCATCTGAAGTGGGTGGAGGGTAAGGGAAGTAGTACTGGGCTACAGAATAGCAGTTTCCATCCACATCGGAGTAGGTACCAAGGGCATAAATGACATTTCCACTTTCGTCGAATTCGCCCACTGCGCTGAACACTCCAAGTGAATCCGCTGTGCCTGCGGCGAAATAGGATAAGTTAGGCCCCATGTTTGCTCCTGCGGCGGAGAATCCCCCCGAGGGGGAGTATGATGGCCCAAGCCTCTGAATGGCTTCCGGCTCCGGGGGTTCAAAGTCCCATATGGTGTTGAAGTCAGGGTCAATTTTGACCAGGTTGTATACGTTCTTGTAAACAAAATTCCCGTCAGCGGTGGCAACTATGCCTGCTGATGCCCAGCTTGCAGGATGTTCCCATACTTCATTTCCTGACTGATCCAGGCGGACAACCCTGCAGCTGCTTGCAACGCCTGTGAGGAGCATGTAGCCCTCGGAATCGATTTCGGCTATGCCCAGGGGGGGATAGTCATTGTAGTAGTTCCAAAGAATGTCTCCGTTCTCGTCGATCTCCGCAGTCCAGCTTCCGTCGATTTCCGGCGGAGAGTAGCAGGTGGCGCTGAATACCGTGTGACCGTTGGAAAGGGGAAGAACGTACCTGATGCTGTTTGATCCTACCCCGTCGTAGTTCCTTATCCAGGTGGGGGATCCGTGAGCCAACCCAGTTAGGACACAAACAGCTGCAGCCAGCAGCAATGTATTTCTGAGCATTACTTTCTCCATTCTACCTGGGTCATCATAAGAGTGACTATTTGTTCCAATCCAGTACAACAACTCTGCAGGAAGCACTGCCGAACTCTTCAGAGCAAAGCAAAGCAGAATACATTCCCGTGGGAAGATTTCCCACTTCCACAATATCTGTTCCTGTTGCGGAGTCCAGTCTTTCGGAAAACACTACCCTTCCTGATGCATCGAAGACCATCACTTCCAATAACTTGGATACAGGCGCACTCACCTGAAGAACCAATTCCCTCCCGGAGCAGGGATTGGCCAAAGGAACGATCTGCAGTGAAGCCCCTGTAAATTCCTCTTCCAGTCCCGTGCCGTTGATGAGACCCAGGGAATCCACTCGAAGGAGCAGGGAATGGGGTGAGGCGAATCCGCCTATCACGAAACCTCCGTCTTCACAGAGAGCAATGCAGTTGCACGTTTCATCGCCATCGGGAAATCCGTGGGAGCGCTGCCATATGTAGTATCCTGAATCGTTATCGATCTTTCTGATGATGATATCCCTTGTTCCTATCAGATCGGAATGACCGGCGATAACTGGATTGCCGTCTGACGATTCGCAGACACGTCTTGCATCATCGATCTTCTTTGTCCAGTCGGTGTCCCC
>CAZRCS010000323.1:0-1943 GCA_964598645.1 uncultured bacterium
GGCATACCTCTGTACCTCTGCCGAACCCTCAGCCTTACCTTCTACAGTTTTGGTCTTGCAGAAGGAATAGTGCATCTGTTTTCACGCTGGACGGGATCTATTCCGGAATTTGCCGTTCCCGCGATCACTGCGGGAATAATCATTGTTGTAACTGCCCTGTCCGGGAAAAGTGCTTCACTGGCTTTGAAACTGCAGGTTCCCATAATGATAGCCGTTGGAGTTTCTCTGATCGCCCTTGTGGCAGGTGCTCTTTCCACAGGCTTCAGAAGTCCTGAGACAGTTGCCACATACCGTACCGCCCCACAGGGTTTCTGGTATGTGTTTGCCATATTCTTTCCTGCTGTAACGGGTTTTACCGCCGGGGTGGGGATGAGCGGTGATCTGAAGGATTCCAGCAGAAGCATTCCAAGGGGAACCCTTCTTGCCGTTCTCACCGGGGCAGTGATCTACATTCTGGTGCCTGTGGTATTCAGCATCACGAATTCGGCGAGCTTCGAGGAGCTTGCCAGTCCGGGAGTCAAAGCATGGACAACAACGGCGCTGTTCGGTTCAGTGCTGGTATTCGCAGGAATGTGGGGTGCTATTCTTTCTTCGGCTTTCGGAAGTGCACTTACAGGTCCCAGAGTACTCCAGGCCCTCTCGGAAGACGGCCTTGCACCGAAGTTCCTTTCCAGATTATCACCGGAGGGCCAGCCAACGGTGGCTACCTGGATAACCGGTATCATTGCTCTCAGTGCGGTTTTCCTGGGATCCCTGAATGCGGTTGCACAGTTCGTCACCATACTGTTCCTCACCCTGTACGTGATAATCAATCTCAGCGCGGCAGTGGAAAAACTCGTGCGTGACCCTTCCTACAGACCAACCATAAATGTGCCCTGGTATGTTTCCATACTGGGTTCTCTCGGCGCTGTTTTCGTGATGTTCCTTCTGAACCCTGCAGCGTGCATAGTGGCAATTGGTGTGGAAGTGATCATCTACTTCACCCTGAGAAAGAAATCCCTGGGAAAGAGGTGGGGTGATGTGCGGGCCGGTTTCTGGTTCGCCCTGACCAGGTATGCACTGACAAAACTCCAGGGACACACCTTTCACCCCAGGAACTGGCGGCCGAACATCACGGTTTTCACCGAGGAGATAGAAAAAGAGATCGACATGGTCTACCTTGCCGCCTGCCTGAACCAGAACAGAGGGGTGGTAAGTGCCTGCCAGATACTTGAAGGACGACTCAGCAGGGACTACTTCGATATAGAAAAAATGGAAAAGCACATGAGGGATGTTCTTGCCCGGGAGGATGTATCGGCTTTCTGCGAAGTGAACGTGGCACCGGAATTCGTAATAGGGGCCATCGATGTCACTCAGAACAACGGGGTTGGCAGTCTGCGTTCCAACACGGTGATGTTCGGCTGGCCCAATGATGACGTGAAACTGGACCTGATGCTCATGGTCATGCGCACCATCGCAAGGATCGGCAAGAGCACCATAATCACCAAGCTCAGCCATCTGAAAAACCGCGACGTGTACAGAAGGATCGATATCTGGTGGGGGGGAATGGAGAACAACGGTGACCTGATGCTGCTCTTTGCTCATCTGCTGCACATGAATCCGGTATGGAACGAAGCGGAGATCGTTCTCAGGTCCATTGTGGATGATCCCTCAAAGAAAAAAGAGGCTGAAACCGGTCTTGCAGAAACCATCAAAGCGGTGAGGATAAAGGCAAGGGGTGAAGTCATCGTGAATGAATCCGGAGCTGATATCCCAGTGATAATCAAAGATAACAGTGGAGACGCCGACATAACCTTCATGGGTCTCATGATACCTGAAAGCGGACACGAACACCGGTACAGCAAGAAACTCATAGAACTGTCTGAAGGACTTCAGTCAGTGGTTTTCGTAAGGAACGCAAGTGAGTTTTCAGGAGAGCTGCTGAGCACGGAGAAATAGCTGAA
>CAZRCS010000324.1:0-1927 GCA_964598645.1 uncultured bacterium
ATCGAGGTAGGACTGCCAGTTACCCAGCAGCCCCCTCGCAGATCCCTGCGTGCGGTATTATCGCACAGGGCTCCTCGGTATTATTCGCTTCGTACAAAAGCATAAGTCAATTCCAGTATCCAACAATTCGGGGCTCGGGTATCTTGAAATGCTTAAGCATCTCATTAAACCCGTGCCAGTTACAGCTCTTCCGCTGACTTCGCCGGTTCAACCACTTAAACATGATTCTGCATACCTGAAAGTAGTATACCTTCAACATGCCGATGTTGCCAGATACTCCGTAATAATTCCAGTATCCAAGCAACTTCTGCCGTAGCTTCTCCATGATGGCAGCTGTTCCCAGCTTGTTTCGCTCTGCCTGTATCCATTTTCGGAAATTAGCGAGTGCGATCTGAAATTTCTTCTTTGATGTTTTCATCTTGACAAGAGGCTTGCCAGTTCGACTCAGGCTCCAGCGATATTCAAACCCGAGAAAGGTGAATACCTTGCTCTTTTCCGTCTCGAAGCGGCTAAACCGGATTGCTCTGGTCTTTTCGCTTGAGAGTTCCAGATTGAATTTCCCCAGCCTTCTTCCAAGAACATCGTAGAAACGTTTCATATCATCACGGTACTGAAATGCGCAGATGAAATCATCTGCAAAACGGATCAGCATTACTTCACCACAGCAGCGTGGCTTTACAACCTTTTCGAACCACAGATCAAGAGAGTAGTGCAGATAGATGTTGGCAAGTACTGCGGAGACAACTCCGCCCTGGGGTGTTCCGGTTACAGGGTAGTTCACCTGTCCGTCTTCCTCAAGTATCCCTGCTTCCAACCATTTGCGTATGAGACCCAGGAACCGCTTATCATTGATACGCTGTTCAAGCATTCTCATCAACCACTCATGATCCATGTTGTCGAAAAATCCCTTGATGTCAGCATCTATTACCCATCCGTAGCGACCGCGATGGAGGTTCTTGCTGAGTCCAAGAGCTGCCTGTTGAGGTCCTTTGCCCCGTCTATATCCATGGCTGCAAGGAAGAAAATCTTCCTCATAGATGGCTGACAGAATCAGGGCTACTGCCTTTTGCAACACCTTATCTCCTATGGCGGGAATACCCAGAGGGCGCTGACCTCCTGCTTTAGGAATGAATCGGCGACGAACAAGCTTCGCCCTGTACCGGTTCCCTTTCAGGTCTTCAACGATCTTCTGAATGTTCTTGTCCAAATTGGCTTCAAAGATGTCGTAATCAACAGCATCAACACCAGGTGCAGCTTTCCTGTTCAACTGTGGAAAGCACCAGCGAAGATTTTCCTCATTCAGTAAACTGAAGAGGTTTCCGAATCTGTAACCTGGAGAGACTGCTGCTCTCTTTGCTATTCCATGCAGGGAGGTTTGCATATGTTTGTCAGCCTGTCTTATCTGCATATGTTTCCTTTGCATGCTGCATAATACCGTCATCCCCTTCCCCATGTGACCGGCCCTACCGTCTCAGAGTACTATGAGATGATCTGACTCCCTTTCAACCCATCAAGCATCCTTCTTTCAGTTGAGATGCTCTACCCGTACCTCAGGGAAGCTGAAGGGTCTCCCAAGTTCCTGATGCTTCTCTCACTGCATGCCACGCTCTATGACCCCGGCAGTCCCTCAAGAATCTCACCATAGCGATTCTTTCGTGCTGGCTTCCGGTGCGTTAAAGTCGTCGCCAACTGCTTTGTTTTCATTAACGGGGCTGAATCGCTTTGGGGAAGTACGCCTCCCCTGCGGCCTGCAGTGTTCTCTGTGTACGCTTCACCTGTTTTGTTCACCGGTGCGTACACCGGCTCCGCCACAGGCGCAACACTCGATACGGGCTGCTGGTTAGGCTTTGCCCGACTGGGACTTGCTACTCCCAGTGAGTAGCTCACCCGGTAAGAAGCACCAAGCTTCGCTTGGCGCACTAACGCT
>CAZRCS010000325.1:0-1913 GCA_964598645.1 uncultured bacterium
AGTTCGTAGAAGGCATGAAGTTCGATATAGAATGGCTCGGGTTCAAATGGAACAGTCTCAGATTTGCCTCGGACTATTTCGACAGAATGTATACCCTGGCTGAAAGACTCATAGAAATGGGGCTTGCCTATGTGTGTGACCTCACAGCTGAAGAGGTCAGGAAATACAGGGGAACACTGACCGAACCGGGGATTAACAGCCCCCACAGAGAAAGGTCCGTGGAAGAGAATCTTGACCTGTTCAGAAGAATGAAGGCCGGTGAATTCCCCGGTGGAAGC
The DNA here is from genome assembly GCA_964598645.1 of uncultured bacterium. GTDB lineage: Bacteria > Fermentibacterota > Fermentibacteria > Fermentibacterales > JCC-6 > Sabulitectum. Next base: position 279 of record CAZRCS010000325.1, read on the forward strand.
AGAACCCTACGGGCAAAGATCGACATGAAAAGCCCCAACATGAACATGCGCGATCCGGCCATCTATCGGATCGTTCATCATTCACACCACCGCACGGGAGATGAATGGTGCATATATCCCATGTACGACTTCGCCCACTGCCTGGAAGACTCCATTGAAGGGGTAACCCACAGTCTCTGTACTCTGGAGTTCGAGGACAACAGACCTCTGTATAACTGGTATCTGGAGAAACTTGACATGTTCAGGTCCCGTCAGATCGAGTTTGCCAGGCTCAACCTAAACTACACGGTGGTCAGTAAACGATACCTCAGAAGGCTTGTGGAAGAGGATTTCGTAAAGGGCTGGGATGACCCAAGAATGCCCACCCTGTGCGGGATGCGCAGAAGAGGCATACCTCCTTCGGCCATCAGGAATTTCTGTTCGACCATTGGTCTTGCTAAACGGAACAGTACCGTTGACATTGCACTCTTCGAAAGCTGCATACGAGCAGAGCTCAACAAAACCGCCCCAAGGGTGATGTCAGTTCTGGACCCGGTGAAGCTGGTAATAGAGAACTATCCAGAGGGAAAAACCGAACACTTCGATTACACCGTTAATCCCGAGGACGAATCCATGGGCTCAAGAAAAATCCCGTTCACCAGAGAGATCTACATCGAGCGAAGCGACTTCATGGAGGATCCACCCCGTAAGTTTCACAGAATGGGCCCCGGCAGAGAGGTCCGGCTGCGCTATGCCTACCTTGTAACATGTACCGGATTCAAAAAGGATGACAGCGGCCGTATCACTGAGATCAGCTGCACATACGATCCTGAAACCTCTGGAGGTAACGCCCCGGACGGACGCAGGGTAAAGGGAACCATTCACTGGGTATCAGCTGAACATTGCTTCCCTGTTGAGGTCCGCCTCTACGACAGGCTCTTCGCAAGGGAAAACCCCATGAAAGCACCCGACGGGGAAGATTTTACGGATTCCCTGAATCCGGGATCACTGATCAAGGTTCAGAACTGCATGGTGGAAGAACACATGCAAAACACCGAACCTGGTTTTGTCTGCCAGTTCGAAAGGAACGGATACTTCTGTACCGATCCAGATTCAAAACCGGAGAAGCTTGTTTTCAACCGCACGATTACCCTGCGGGACTCCTGGGCAAGACAGCAGAACAGATAAATGGTTTTAGCGGGGCGGAGATCGCCGCCCCGCTGAACCTGCGCTAAATTTTTCCCACAACAGGAACATCCTGCTCAATTTTCACGACGCAGTAAAATCCACAGATTCATTAAGGCGTATATTATTTTCTTTCGCCAGTTAATGCGCGCATATGCTGTGGTACAAAATATGCTTGACTCTTATACGAACACGCTGCAGGGTGAAATACATTGATTTTCCTGAAGAAGGGTCTTCTGACTTGAAAGCCAAGCTTGATTCGAGAGATCCACTCACCGGTCTGATGGACAGATCGGTAATGGACTCTCTTCAGGATGAATTTTCCAGACGCAGCCAGCCATGGTCACTTCTGATAATCGATGTGGATCACTTCAAACTTGTAAACGACATATACGGCCACCTTACCGGTGATGACATTCTCTCCCACGTTGGGCACACCATAAGGGTTAACCTTAAAAGGAACGATCACGC
>CAZRCS010000326.1:0-1909 GCA_964598645.1 uncultured bacterium
AGGAAGATCATCGAATACATGATACAGGACAAGTCGGTAAATCTCTCCGGAATGACCTGCCGTGATTTCTGCGACGAACTTTCCATCGACAGCCCCGCCCCCGGCGGCGGAAGCGCCGCGGCACTCATGGGGGCAGTGGGAGCCGGCCTTTCCAGCATGGTTGCGAACCTGACGGTAAAGAACAGGAAGTTCCGTTCCAGCTGGGAAGAAATGCTTGAACTTGCCCCGGAAGCCCAGGAGGTTAAAGAGTTCCTTCTGGATGCAATCGATGAGGACACCAGGGCATTCAATGACTGGATGGATGCGGCAAGGTCAAAGGGTGACGTACAGGCCGCAGTAAAACGGGCGGTGGAGGTTCCCCTGGGAGTTCTGGAGAAATCAGTGAAGATCGCGAAAATGGCCGATGCACTGGTGGACAGGGGAATGCAATCCAGCCTTTCGGATGCCGGCGTGGCGGCTTCAGCTGCGGAAGCCTGCGCAACCGGAGCATTCTACAACGTTCTTATAAACCTTCCGGAGATCGAAGACGAAGCCTACAGGAAGGCCACGGCGGAAAAAGCGGAAGCACTTCTTGATGAAACATCCGCCCTTGCGGGGAATGTAAAGAAGAAGGTTATTGCCAAACTGAAAAAAGAGGACTGAAATTGACTGTTGAAAGAACACATTTTCTGCCCGGAGAACTGCCAGACAGTGTTGAGAAAGATCTGAAAAAGCTGTGCCATAACGCCAGAGCAGACATCCTTAAAATGACCAGTCTCGCAGGAAGCGGGCACCCAGGGGGATCCATGAGCAGCCTGGAGATCTATGCTCTTTTATGGAGTCAGGCTTCTGTGAACCCCGAAGTCCCATCCATGACAGGCAGGGACAGAATAGTAATAAGCCATGGACACACCTCCCCCGGAGTCTACTCCGTTCTTGGATCACTTGGCTTCTTTGATCTTCACAGCGCGGTGGTCTCCTTCCGACTGGCGGGAAGTGACTTCGAAGGACACATAGAAAGACATCTTCCCGGCATCGAACTTACCAGCGGAAACCTGGGGCAGGGGCTGAGTTCTGCCGTTGGAATGGCCCTGGCAGACCGACTGAACGGGATCAGGAACCATGTTTGGGTGGTTTCCGGTGACGGAGAAAACCAGAAGGGCCAGATATCAGAGGCCAGACGGTTTGCCGCCAAGTACCGACTCAGCAACCTCACCTACATCGTCGACATGAACCACCTTCAGATCTCAGGTGAAACCAGCTGTGTGATGCCCATGGATCTGGAAGCAGAGTTCCTGGCTTCAGGGTGGGAGATAAGAACCGCAGACGGCCACGACCTCTTCTCTCTCTACAGGGCCCTGAGGTCCGAGGGGCAGGAAAAACCCAGACTGGTGCTGGCCCGCACGGTTATGGGCAAAGGCGTATCCTTCATGGAGAACAAGGAAGACTATCACGGCAGAGCCCTGAAACCCGAAGAACTGGAGAAAGCCCTTGGGGAGCTTGGTGCAGAAAACGATATGGACCTTCTCAGGGCTGAAAGGAATTCGTATCTGGCGAACAGACGAGTTCACTACACGGAAGATCCCTCGTTCCATAATGCCAAAAATACAGGAGAACCTGTTACCTACGGCCCTGAGCACAGAGGAGATAACAGAAGCGCCTGGGGAAATGCTCTTCTTGACATAGCCGCAGTCAACCCCGAGGACATTCCCATGGTTTTCGACTGCGATCTGGCGGGAAGCGTAAAAACCGCTCAGTTCGCTTCGAAATACCCGGATAACTTCTTTCAGACAGGAATAATGGAGCACCACACTGCAGCCATGGCAGGGGGGGCTTCCATTGCAGATAAACTGGTATTCTGGAGCGATTTCGGAGTTTTCGCCGCGGATGAAACATTCAATCAGCATCGGCTTAACGACATAAATCACAC
>CAZRCS010000327.1:0-1908 GCA_964598645.1 uncultured bacterium
TTATCTTCCCGCAGGGGCAGGCGAGGTCCGAAGGGAGCAAATGCGAAAAATACTTGCAGGCGGAGTGGGAACCGTGAATGAATTCAACGAAAAAGTCACCCGGGAAAAACTTGCAGAAGCCCTCCACAACCAGTTTGCAAAGGCATCAAGGGCAGAACCGGTTCCCTTCTCTTCCGCAGATCTTCCAGGTCTGGTCCGGGAAACCCGTGAAAGGCGTGAACTGATTGAAACATCAAAGGAAGCCTGAGTGGCTCAAGATCTCCACTATTGGAGACAGCTCAGCAGGAGAGGTAAGGAAAATTCTTGCCAGTCTTAAACTTAACACGGTGTGTGCAGAGGCGAAATGTCCCAATCGCGGTCACTGCTACCAGAGGGGAACAGCTACTTTCCTGATACTGGGTTCCGTATGCACCAGGAACTGCGCCTATTGCGCTATTCAGAAGAATGTGGCCAGACCCCCTCTTCCAGATCCCGAAGAACCTGAAAGGATCGCAGAGGCCGCAAAGAGAATGAACCTCCGCTATGCCGTTCTTACCTCTGTTACCAGGGACGACCTGGAAGACGGCGGAGCCAGCCACTTTGCTGAAACGGTGAAAGCCCTGAAGAAGGCTGTCCATGGCATCAGGGTGGAGGTGCTTACACCAGATTTCAAGGGTTCCCTCAACTCTCTTGAGATCATTGCGGAATCTGAACCACACGTTTTTAATCACAACCTTGAAACCGTTGAGAGGCTGTTCCATAAGCTGAGACCCGTTGCCTCCTACAGGCAGTCGCTGAAACTTCTCAGTTCCTTTGGGAAAATACTTCCTGAAATACCAACCAAGAGCGGAATAATGGTGGGTCTGGGTGAGAACCGAAATGACGTGGAACATACCATGAAAGACCTTCTCGAGAGCGGTGTTAAGCTTCTTACCATAGGCCAGTACCTGCAGCCAACTTCAGAACACATGCCGGTGGACAGGTACGTAACCCCTGAAGAGTTTGCAGCATACGGTAAAACAGCTGAAAAACTGGGATTTTCAGCTGTTGCCAGTGGCCCAATGGTCAGAAGTTCCTACCATGCCGACCTGCTTCAGGAGAGTACATGAACGATATCCCGTTCTACTCGTCCGGTATTACCATGGCACCAATGGCCGGAGTAACAGATTCTCCGTTCAGAAGGATCTGCAGAAGGCTCGGTGCCACGTGCCTTGTAACGGAAATGGTCACTGCAGCCGGTCTCTCCAGAAAAAGTGTCAAATCAAAGACCATGCTCCGCTACAGCCCCGAGGAAAAACCCCTGGGAGTTCAGCTTTTCGGTGCCAGACCACAGGATTTCGCCAGATCCGCAGCACTTGTATCTCCCCTGGGATTCAGTTTCATAGATATCAATGCCGGGTGCCCTGTGAAGCGGGTTCTGAAGAGCAGCAGCGGAAGCGCTCTTCTGGGAGATATTCCAAGACTCATGGAGATCGTCAGGTCAACAAAGGAGAATACACACCTTCCCGTAACCCTCAAGATCCGTCTGGGTCTTACACCAGGGGAACCGGTTCCTGTAAACATCGGAGAGATGGCTGCAGACGCAGGGGCCTGCGCCCTGGCCATTCACGGCAGGTACCGCACTGACTTTTTCAGCGGTGAGGTTCGCCTGGATGAAATGCGAAAGATAACCGAAGCTTCTCCCCTGCCTGTAATAGCCAACGGAGATTCCACATCGGTTGCGGCTGCACTGAGGATGCGTGATGAAACCGGTGCATCGGGTCTTCTCATTGGAAGGGGAGCCTGGGGAAATCCCTGGATATTCCGCGGCATAGCCGGAGGGAATCCAAGACCGGAACCCGGGGAGCTTCACCGAACGGTAATGGATCAGCTCTCCATGATGATGGAATCAGTGCCTGAACCTCAGGTGTACCATATCTTCAGGGGACA
>CAZRCS010000328.1:0-1902 GCA_964598645.1 uncultured bacterium
GCCATGTTCCGGAGAGATATTTTTTTATCACGATCGTTCAGCATGGCGGCCAGAACATCTCCGGCATGCACCACTCCGGTGATATGGTCCAGGTTCTCGCGATAAAGAGGCACCCTGGACATCCGCTTCTCCACCATCAATCGTTTCAACTCATCAATCCCGGCGGACTCATCAAGGGCCATGACATTCACCCGCGGCGTCATGATCCCCTTGATATCTTTCTGGGAGATATCGATAATCTCGTTGATCATCCGCAGGTTTTCCGGCGTAAAACGAAACAACTGGGTCTGGGATTCCAGAAAGTGTTTCACCTCACCGGGGGTCAGACGCCTTGCAACCAGGGGTTTTCTGAAAAACAAACGTTGAAATAAAGAGGTGGTCCGCACAATCGGGTAAAAAAGATACTTGAAAAAACGGATGGGGTAGGCATAGAGAAAGGAAAGACGCTCACTGCGGCGGAAAGCATAGGACTTTGGCAGAACCTCGGCGAAAAGCAACACAATGATCGTGGTCACGATAGTGGAAACAACGATTGCCATACTCTCATCGGCAATCAGGTAGCGGGAAAACACCATCGTGGTAATGGACGCGGCCGCGATATTGACCAGGTTGTTGCCGATCAGGATGGTGGAAAAAAAATCATCCGGGTTTTTGAGGATCCCTTCCAGTAACCGGGCCCTGCGATCTCCCTGTCTGGACCGCATCCCCAATCGAATGCGGTTCAGAGACAGCAGGGCCGTTTCCGCGGAAGAGAAGAATCCGGAGAACAGTACCAGCAGAAAAAAAAGTACCACATAAAACAACGGCATGGGTCAGCCCCCGGAAACGGCGGGCGTCATTCCTCGTTCGAATCCTGGTGGTAAATCTGGTACACGATCTTGTACAGGGAGGCTCCGATACAATCATTGACCAGTTGAACGTCCTCAGCCTCCTTGGGAAGCTTCAGGATACGGGGCGCGAAGTTCACGATCCCCTTGAATCCCAGTTCCAGAAGGTGATCCAGAGTATCCTGAGCGGCTTCCTCGGGAACCGCCAGGACCGCGATCTTGATTTCCGGATGCTTTTTCAGGTATCCCTTCAATTCATCCACATGGTAAATCAGCAGTTTCTTGCCCTTGGCTTCCAGCTCCCGGCCAATGAGGTTGGGATCGATATCGAACATGGCGGTGACGTTGATATTTCGGACCTTGAATATCTTGTACTGGGCCAACGCGCAGCCGAGACGGCCGGCGCCAACGACCACAACATCCGCGCCGCGGTCAATGGAAAGAACCCTTCTGAGCTCCCGGATCAGTTTGTGAACCATGTAGCCTTTTTTCTGTTTTCCAATGGAGATTCCCAGGTAAAAGAAATCCTGACGAACCTGATTGCAGGAAACCCCGGTAATCTCCTCCAGCTTTTTAGAAGAGACATAGGATTCACCGGGAAGATCCAGCTTAAGCAACGCTTCATAATAAAATGAAATCCTGCGTATCACGCGCAGACTTACTTTTCGTTTCATGGCGGCCTCTTTTATCGTTTTCGATTAGATATATAACGCAAAAAGTAACGTTTGTCCAGTTTTACGTTAAAATAACACGGAAAAAAATTTCGGAACTTCCCCCCCGGCAGTTCCGGCACTCATTTTCCATCAGATACCACAAACCAATGGAAACTTCTGTTACTTTTCATGCAGGGACATAGGATCGGCCCGGATCCCGGCGATAAATTCCCGAACATCCGATTTCGCCTGGGAAATGTCCTGGTAGCGACAGATACGGACATCCGGGCTCCCGGAAATCATGGCGGATAAGGAAAAGCCACTCTGGTCATTAAAGAGAGCCAGAACGGGTTTTCCCATGGTCGCCGCCCTCGCGATTTCGTACCCCACGCCCAGGGATGGGGTGGACACTTCCGCGATCA
>CAZRCS010000329.1:0-1871 GCA_964598645.1 uncultured bacterium
GGAAGAACCTGTTTACTCCCACAGTTAAACACTCATATCCGATTGAAACTAGCAGAAATGAAAATACCTGTCAATAGATTAGCTATTATTAACATAGAGCATCTGTACTGAACTCATCAGTGGTAAATCGATGGTGAATTTCAACGTGCATATTCGTTACAGGCTGAATATTCTGAGCTAATCCCAGCGGAATAGCCTGGTGGCCACGAAGGCTCCAACAAGGAACATCCCTCCCAGAACCGCTATTTCCACCTTGAAGTTCCAGAGGCCTTCCCCAAGCCAGATACCCTGCATCATCCTTATTGCGTGGGTAAGGGGAAGCACTTCTGAGAAAGTCTTCAGGAAGTCCGGAAGCATCTGCCTGGGAACCGCTGCCCCTGACAGGAAAAGCATGGGAAAGTAGAGGCTGTTGGAGATGACGGTACCGCTTCTTGCTGACCTGGCCAGGCTTGCGGGGATGAAGCCCACGCCGGCGATACCGAAGCTGCTTATAAGGAAAGCGGCTACTCCCTCCAGTATGTTTCCCCGGAAATGCATGTTGAACAGAATTACCCCTGCAATAAGAAGAAGAAGCACTCCCAGCAGGCTGATGATGAGAATCGCCATGAACTCACCTGTGAGGAATGACAGAGAAGAGACAGGGGTGGCCTTGAACCGCTTCAATATGCCCTTTTCCCGGTATGTGGATAAATTTGTTGTGAGATCCATGGTCGCGGCGGTTAGGATAACGATTCCTATGAAAGAGGATGTGAACGCATCGATGTATCCGTAGGTTTCACCTGGAAAAGGATCATTGCCCCAGATGCTTCCGAAAAGAAGCATAAGAAGAAGGGGAAACACAACTGTGAAAAAGAATGCCGAGGGTTCCCTGAGGTAGAGTTTCAGTTCCAGAGCACACAGTTTGAGGGTTTTACTCATGGGAGTACTCCTTTCCCGTGGCCACGAGGAACACGTCTTCAAGGGTGGGTGTTTTCGTGTGAAGGTTACCCAGGCTAACTCCTGCTTCCGACAGGTTTCTGATAACGGGAACCACAACATCAGGGCCGGTGAGTTCCATCACACACTCTTCACCGTTCATCTCGGCCTTCACAACTCCCTGAATCTTCAGAGCATTGTCCGTGTTGAATTCTTTCCCGCAGCCCAGGGTGAGAAGCATTCCAGGGCAGTATTTTTTCACCAGGGCTTCCGGGGTGTCTACCGCTATTACCCTTCCTCTGTCTACTATGGCAACCCTGTCGCATAGTTTTTCCGCCTCATCCATGTAGTGGGTGGAAAGAATTACGGTTCTGTTGTCATCTCCGAACTCCTCCACAAGGCTCCAGAGCTGTCTTCTTCCCGCTGGATCCAGTCCGCTTGTGAGTTCATCAAGAATTATGAGTTCAGGGTCATTCACAAGGGCCAGAGCCACGAAGAGTCTTTTTTTCTGCCCGCCTGAGAGGGCTGAGAAGCAGCTTTCCTCCTTCTCGGAAAGTCCTACCCGGGAAAGGAGTCTGCTGCAGTCGGGAGATGTGCCGTAAAGGTGTGAGAATAATTCCAGAGTCTCCTTCACCTTCAATCTCTCGGGAAGCTCTGATTCCTGCTGCTGCAGCCCGATTCTTTTTCTCAGTTCCCTTCCTTCGCGTGCAGGATCCAGACCCAGAACGGACATGGTTCCGGAATCAGGCTTTCGCATGCCTGCTATGCAGTCGATGGTGGTGGTTTTTCCCGCTCCGTTCGGTCCTACTATCCCAAATACTTCTCCGGTATTTACCTGCAGGTTCATCCCCTTAAGTGCCCGTATTTCACCGTATGCTTTTTTCAGGTCGGTTACCCTTAATGCATGGCCAGTCACCATGGGTCCTCCGTTGCTTTAAAGATGGACAACAAATGTA
>CAZRCS010000330.1:0-1852 GCA_964598645.1 uncultured bacterium
GTGTCGCTGCTGATCTTGTGAATGGAGTGATTCTTCATGGATAGGCCCGATATGAGCCTGTTGATGGTTTCAGGAAGGAGATGCCTGAACTCCTTCAGCTTCTTCCTCTCATTTTCGTCGAAACCTCCCCAGGTATTGTCCGGGGAGATGCCTCTCTCCTCTAGCATCACGCTTAGTGTCTCCAGAACCTGGTCAAGGTCATCTTCAGAGTAAGCCTCGATGGAGGTGATAATTACCCAATCCCCCGGGGGATGGTCTGTCTGATGGGTATTTCCTGCAAGGAATTCCAGGCATGGAGGAACCATTGCTTCCAGTTCTCTCACAGGAAGAGCGGTATTCGTAAGATCCGATCTGAGATCCCAGAACTGTTCTTCTTCGCAGAATATGGCAAGGGTTGCCACAGCATGAGGCTTCCTGGCCAGAATGAGCTCTGCAGAGGATATCAGGCCGAGTTCACCTTCGCTGCCTATGAAAAGATCTATGAGATCCATGTCAGGTCTTATATAGAGTCCTGCGGCATTTTTAGGAGGTTGAGGTTTCGAGAGGGCAGGGAGAACCAGAAGGCCAAGCTCCGGATGCATTAGTCTTCCATGGGTGAACCTGTGATCGCCCCTTCTTATCTCCAGGAGTTTTCCCCTGGGAAGTATCACTTCGATCCCGTCGATCCACTTTCTGGTGGAACCATACATGTAGCTGGATGAGCCTGAAGCGTCTGTGGCAATCGTTCCGCCGATGGATGCGGTGGTTTCAGTGGGATCGGGGGGATAAAAGTATCCCGGTTTGTTGAGTCTGCAGTATTCTTCCACGCTGTCCAGGGTTTCCCCGCACATAACCCTTATCCTGCTTCGGTTTTCCGTTTCGTGGATTCCAAGAAGCCTTTCCGTTGACAAAACGGCTCCGCCCATTGGAACTGCCCCTCCTGCTATTCCGGTTCTTGCTCCTGATATGGTAAGCTGGACCCGGTCTTCAGAACACTCCCTGATGAAGTCTGCTGCTTCATTTGAGTCTACAGGCCAGGCTGCATACTGGCAGTTGCCTCCGGAGAGGGATGACTCATCTTTCAGAAGCTCCGGGTGCTCCTTCTGAATGAAGTGGGTTCCTTTGAGAGTCTTCATTGCAGGTTCCCCCCTTTCAGTGTTACACTAACCACAAAGAATAAGCTTTTGCAATACCTTCGGAGCACTTGAAGGAACCTTACGCATTGTTCATAGTAGAATGATGGTGTGTGGGATTTGAAATACTGCAGAAAGGAAACAAATGGGACAGACCTTTGCCCAGAAAGTCCTTGGAAGAGCGGCAGGTAAAACCGTTCAGCCCGGGGAGATAGTATTCGTGGAACCTGATCTGGTTCTTACCCATGACAACAGCTCTGCGATCATAGGCAAGTTCGCGAGCACCGTCCCGGGTGGAAAGGTGAAGTATCCCGAACGTATCGCCATCGTTCTCGATCACGTGATACCCGCTGCAACCAGCAAGAACGCAGAGGGGCATGCACTGGTTAGAAAATTCGTTGAAGAGCAGGGAATTGAGAAATTCTACGACATAGGGTGCGGTATCTGCCACCAGGTTCTGCCGGAGAAACACCTTACACTGCCGGGGCAGATAGTCGTTGGCAGTGACAGCCATACCTGCACTTACGGGGCCTTCAATACCTTTGCCACGGGCATAGACCGGACGGAAGCCGCAGGCCTGTGGATAACCGGCAAAACATGGTTCAGGGTTCCCGAGACCATCGAGATCAACCTGGAGGGTAACTTCCAGGATAAAATCTCAGCCAAGGATCTGATCCTCACAATCATCGGGAAACTCGGCGCAGACGGCGCTAACTACAAGGCGGTAGAGTTCCATGGAA
>CAZRCS010000331.1:0-1836 GCA_964598645.1 uncultured bacterium
CCATGAACAGCCTATTTCTGCAGACCTCATTCAACACTGGTTCCTACAGGGTTATTGCCGGTAATCCGGATCTCGAGCCTGAGCTGACAACCCTTTTCGAGATAGGTATGCGTCAGGAACTGGACAGATATACAGATCTGGCAATTTCATTCTACAACAAGGACATTACAGGTCTGGTGAGCACCACCGACCACAGCGAAGGCCAGTTCTACATCTTTACCAACGATGACAGCCACGGCAATGTCAGGGGGCTTGAAACATCTCTGACCAGAATGGCGGGAAGCAATCTCTCCGGTCAGCTCTTCTATACACTTTCCATTGCAAAGGGAAGGTATTCCTCAATGCTTGGCCGTTACAATTATGCACAGTACGGGATCGTTTACATTTCAAGGGAGGATAACTACCTGGACTGGGACCAGACTCATCAGGCCGGCGCCACGGTCGAATTGAGATCTTTCCAGTCCGAGGGCCCTGAAATTGCAGGATTCCACCCCTTCGAGAATGCCTCTGTAACGGTGTCATGGAAATACGGAAGCGGAATGCCTTACACCCTTCCCGCGTCAGGCTCGCAACTCGTGGAAACGAATACCGAGCGAATGCCCTTCTCCATGCAGACCGACCTGAGCTTTTCCCGGGGCTTCGATATTGCAGGAGGGGACTTCAAGCTCATGTTCGGTATTTTCAACATCTTTAACAGGAAGAACATCAGTCACATTTATGATACCCAGCTCTTCCATGTTTCAGGCGATCCAACAGGTGAGATGGGAAATCCCAGATCCTGGTCACCGGCAAGGCACTTTCTTATGTCAGCAGTGTTTTCATGGTGAGAGCAGCTGCTTCGGTTTCTCTTCTGATCCTGCTTGTTTTCTGCGGATGTACCAGTGTTACCGAGCAGGATATGCTTTACACGGCAGGGCTCAACGTCTATTCGGCTGTTGAACTGGAACACCTGGGGTCCATGGACATTGACCCGGATACAAGATGTTTCACCATAGTTGAAAACGGCATTTATACAGGGTGCACCGACGGATTCGTGAGAAGCTACGATACTGAAACCCGGGAACTTCTTGAAGAAACACAGGTGGGTATGCCTTCTTCATCCGGTTACCTTGACGTTGTAGAAAACGATTTCGGACGCAGCATCTACCTGATCGGTGCAATGGGCATCTTACTCGAGGTAAGTATTCCAGGCTGTACCATCAAAGACCAGTTCAGCGTTTGTGCCGCTCCGGTGGAGATAGAAGTTACCCGGGGGTCTCCCGGGTATCTCTGGGTTCTGGACTCTTCAGGTAACTCAGTTAACCAGATTCACCTGGAAACCAATGGTTATTGCGGTTCCTATACATATTCTGCGAATTACGTTGTTACCACTATAGAGGCAAGCTACTATCCTGATTCACTCCTGGTGGGGACTTCCGACGGTTTCTTCAAACTTGAATCTTCATACCCCGGAGTATTTAGAAGTACCTGGTTGATGGGTGTTTCAGGAGACTGTCTGTCACTGGTCTCCATACCCGGCGATTCTAACTTCGTGACGGTGCTTCAACGTTCGCCTGCAATGAAGCAAATCGGTGAGTTATGCGTCTATGACGACAGCACTTATGCTTCTCCTCCGCCAAGGTTCTACAACGCCGTTACCGTTACAGGTGATGCTTTTTATACCGCACCTGGAATTAACGGTGAATACGTCTACCTGCTTACCTCGAATATTCATGGAGGGAGCATTCTCAGGTCCTACAGAATTGGAGAAGACTACGGAATGGAAGCTGAGGTGGAGGTTCCCGGGAATCCCTTCGGTATTGAAGTGTCTGAAGAAGGCGAGGTTTATGTTCTCAC
>CAZRCS010000332.1:0-1832 GCA_964598645.1 uncultured bacterium
TCCAGGTCTTTCCCGCCTGTGCCAGGGTGCCAGTTGCAGTGGGTCACACCGAATCGGTAACTGTACGGTTCCAGAACCCTGTAAGCTCCGCCAGGGCTATCGAAGCACTGTCAGAATTCCCAGATGTGATCACTGTTCCCCTTGGTTTCCAACCGCTTCAGGCGGAAGGAACGAACAAAACCTATGTGGGAAGAGTTAGAAATCACCCCTCAGACGAAAGGATTCTCCAGTTCTGGGTTACTGCAGACAATGTCCGCAAGGGTGCTGCACTGAATGCGGTGGAAATACTGGAACTTATTGCAGAAAGGCCCCGTTGATCACGGGGCCTTCCAAAAGTAACCTGTCTGTTCTAGAGATCCAGGTCTGAATCGTCCAGTAGATCGAAATCGTCTTCCAGGGTCTCTTCTTCGTCGAGGGCAGCGCCACATTCTTCACAGAAAAGCTTCTGTGGAGGATTCACATGACCGCATGAGGGACATGGAACGGTGTCGTCGCCGTCTTCGCTGAGGCTGATGTCTTCATCAAGCTCAAGCTCGTCCAGAGAGTCAGACTCCTCTTCTTTGGGAGGTGCTGCAGAAGCAGCTGCAGCAGCCTTACCGGCCGTTGCGTCTTCCACGTCTCTGAGAACCTTTTTCATGTCACCAAGTTCGGAACGGTAGCCGTCGAGTTCGTCGGCGGTGCTGTTCCTTGAGCTGGTGGCGTCGTCGAGTTCCTTCTGGAACTGGGGGTCGTTCTCATCATGTTCCCGGAGTTTTGCCCTTATCTGAAGCTCCTCAACGAGATCGGACTCGCTCTGGTGCTTCTGCTCAAGTTCATTGATCTTCGAAGTAAGATCACTGACCTTGTCTTCAAGAGAACCCTTCTCAGCGCCGAGACTATTCAAAACCTCGCCCAGCTGATTGTCATAGTCGGCTTTGATCCTGGAATAAACCCTCTGGTTGGTTTCTCCCTTCATGGACTCAAGATTGCCCAGCCTTTCAGCCAGTTCGTTCCTTCTTCCAAGGAGATCCTGAATCTTCCTTTCAAGCGCCATTACCCCTCCATTCCAAAGAGCTATTTTTGTAGCGGTTTAATTGCATTGGGTTATTTTTCTTCATTATCAAGCTGTTGTCAAGGTTAGAACAACGGAGGCTATGGCAACGAGGGGGTCCTGCCCTGACTTAAGACCATGGTCTGCAGCAGCAAAAGCCTCTAGCGTGGAATAGCTTGCGCCATAACAGCCCTTCCTTGCAAGACCCTCTATTCCCTTCCAGCGGAATACTGGAATACCCAGTTTCTCAGCGGCGGCTTTCGTCGGTACCCCGTTTTTCAGCAATTCGCCTGCTCCGGCCACCTGCTTCCACTGACTGTAGAACAGCGCGAGAAGACGGATGGGTTCCTCACCGGAACCCAGCAGAAGGGAAAGAGATGTCATCGCCTCCCTCTTCTTTCCAGAGAGGACCTCTTCACAGAATTGGAATGCGTTGGTCTCCCTGACTCCCTTTACCGCAGCATAGACGTCAGCTGAACCTGCCTTTTTTCCCTTTCCATGGAATAGGGCAACCCTGGTAATCACCTCAGCCAGCCTTTCGAGCTTGCCCGAGGCTATGGCTTCCACAGCTTCTCCCCCGTCCCTGGTGAAAGAGATGCCTTCCTCTCCGGCCAGTCTCTTGGTCCATAGCCACATCCTGCCTGGAAACGGATCCCAGCACGTGAATCCGGTTCCTGCTTTTTCCAGGGACCGGATAAATGCGTTGGTGGGTTTCCTGCCTGCGGTTCTGGCAAAAAGAATGTGTTCAGAACCCGATTCGGTAACAGCCAGAAGATCGTTTCTATCAGACTTGGGAAGCTTG
>CAZRCS010000333.1:0-1832 GCA_964598645.1 uncultured bacterium
GGTTCATCCGCTTGAAAGGTGATTCTACCGTCCTGAACCTGGAGATCATGATCGCCCGGAGACATCAGTTCTCTTTTGAGAACGGATTCAAGACCAAACGTGCAGGTAGCGATGGTTTGATATTTCATGGTTGCCGGGTGGACAAAACCGATTTATCCCAGAGATGATTTTAGGCCGTTGCAGCCGGATTGTCAAAAATTCCGGTACTGATAATCATATAGAAGGCTCAGTTCTTTGACTATTCAGTAGGGTTTTCAAGATTTGCCTGAGGGGGTAATCTCACGTTGGAAGAGAAGTTTGCAAAAGGAGGCAAGACATGCAGACGAAGCTTTACGTGGGATTGGATCTTCACTCGAACAACACCTACGTGGGTGTACTCGATGAGGATGAACACAGGGTTTTAAAGGGTAAGTTTCCCAACCGGCTGGAAGTGATCCTGTCCGTACTGGAACCGTTCAAGGACAGGGTTGTTGGCGTGGTTGTGGAGTCCACCTACAACTGGTACTGGCTGGTGGACGGGTTGATGGACAACGGCTACAAGGTCCACCTGGCCCATCCGGTGGCATTTCAACCTTACACCGGGTTGAAGTATACCGACGACGAGCATGACGCGTTCTTTCTGGCCAGGATGCTCAAGCTGGGCATCCTGCCGGAAGGGTACATCATGCCCAACGAGGATCGTCAGTTGCGCGACCTGTTGCGCAAGCGCCTGAAGCTGGTCCATCAGCGCACATCGCACATCCTCAGCTTTCAGAGCCTGGTAAGCCGCAACTTGGCCCTGCCTGTTTCCGGCGACGAGATCAAAAGGCTTGAGGAAGAGGAGATTAACGAGCTGTTCGAGAACGAGCATCTGGCCCTGTCGGCCCGGGTCAACATCGCAATGATCAATCAACTCAAGTGGCTGATCTACGAGATCCGCACTTCGCTGCTTAAAGCCGCCAGGCTAAAGCCCCAGTTCGGGAAGCTTCTTACCGTACCGGGCATCGGCGACACCCTGGCCATGACCATTGCCATGGAGACCGGCGACATCTCACGCTTCAGCACTGTGGGGGAATATGCGTCCTATTGCCGATGCGTACCCGCATGCAGGATCTCAAACGCCAAGACCAAGGGACGGGGCAATCGCAAGAACGGCAACAAGTATCTTGCCTGGGCATTCATCGAGGTGGCTCATTCCTCCAAACGATACTGCCCACCGGCAAAGGTCTTCTATGATCGTAAAAGCATCAAGACCAACAAGATTGTGGCCGCAAAAGCGCTGGCCCATAAACTCGCGCGCGCATGCTTCTACATCATGCGCGATCATGTAGACTTTGACTCAACCAGGATTTTCGGTAAGCCCATTAAGATTGAAAAAGGCTGCGTCAGTAAACCAGAACGGGGACTGGACCTGCATCCATCAGCACCGATTGGATTAACTGACGCAGCCGCCCGCTAAAATATTAACCTCATCATACAGATTTTGCAACAGTCAAGATGTTCCTGCCCGGGGCATGAGCCATATGGGACTGGACTTCGAGCCACTACCCACTGTGCTTTTTATGCAGTTGGACATGCCACGGTACCGTACGATTTCTGGGGCAATATGCGTTTGCCAGGGCTCACCGGCCTGGCCGGAAAAGAGCTTGATCCTGATGGGTGTCTGGTGCGGAGCATTCAGGCTCTGTAAACCGTAATACGAAATCGCCGAGCGCGGGACGCTTACTATTGCTCTTCAGTTCGCCAAGAAAAAAATCAATAAACTTCTCTGCCCGCTTGACACTTACCTTCTAATGGGCGTCCCCCTTCCTTTGAGAACGCAAACACAGAACTTATTCATTTTCCCCCTCCTT
>CAZRCS010000334.1:0-1831 GCA_964598645.1 uncultured bacterium
TTAGGAGCAAGAAGATGAGACACCTTTGCATTCTTGCCATGTGCATGGCGATCGTAGGCTGCGGTGACCACCGTGACCTCACGGAGTACAGTCTCGATGAGAAGTCATTCGATTCCGAAGCGATGGATAAGATCCAGACGGAATCGGGAAT
This sequence comes from uncultured bacterium, assembly GCA_964598645.1. Taxonomy (GTDB): domain Bacteria; phylum Fermentibacterota; class Fermentibacteria; order Fermentibacterales; family JCC-6; genus Sabulitectum. Next base: position 152 of record CAZRCS010000334.1, read on the forward strand.
CACCCTTCCTGACGGGGCGGAGGGTCTTGCGTTCAAGCACATCCCCCCAATTGACCCGATCGTTTTCGCCAAGATCCGGATCCCGGATGATGCGCAAGAGTCACTCAGCAATCAGATCGCAGCACTCAAGACGATTGAATACCCGAATGACTTCGCATACGACAGGTGTGCCTGGTGGCCACCGCCACCAGAGCAGATCGTGTTGTCGAAACGGGCAACCAACAACGGGTACTATATTGAGCTACATGTGGTGGAGGAGAACGAACAGTTGGTTCTTTACATCCAGTACTTCACCATATAGCTCCCAGCAAGCCCAACGGAGGCGACGTCCTGAAGGCCGCGCCTCAGTGGCAACGTTGTGCGAAAGGAAAACGTTTTGAAACATCCTCATCCTGAATGGTACAGTGATCCTGAATACTGGGAAGCTAACCGGTCTTTCATATGGAGTAAAAATAGACTAGAAATGTCTGGCGCAGCCGCTGAAAAGATCGCTGCACTTCTTGAGATTAAGCCTGGTCAATCAATTTTGGACATGGCATGTGGATTCGGGCGGCATTCATTGGCTCTATCTCAAAAGGGATATTCGGTTACAGGTGTCGACCTAAATCCTGGTTTTATCAACGAAGCGCGCAAGAAAGCAAAAGAGTTAAACCTGGATGTACGTTTTGTATGTGAAGATATGCTCGATTTTGTCGAAATCAATGGTTTCGATCAGATAATGTTCATGTATAATTCTTTTGGGTATTTCCTCGATCCAGAAGATGATAAAAAGGTTCTAAAGAATAGTCTGTGTTCTTTGCGACCGGGGGGGAGACTCATTCTGCAGGTTCCCAACCGGGAAGGCGTAATGCGTTACAGGTCATCGAAAAAATTCAGATACTGGTATGAAGAAGAGAATGGAATCATCAGGCTTGAAGACACTTTAACCAATGATGATTGGACTTGGAATACAACACGCTGGATAGTTCTTGATGGTAAAAAACGTCAGGAGTATACGTACGGGATGCGATTATTCGACAAAACCGGGTTGTGTTCACTTCTGGATTCTGTTGGATTCTGTGAAATGAAAACATTCAGCACTATTAGCGGGGAACCTTACAGTAAAGATGCTCCTCACCTTGTTATTGTCGCGCAAAAAGATCCGAGCAAGAAATGAAGCACATAACAACGGAATGAACCAGCCACAGGCGATATGCTGGTTGTAGTTCTGTTTTGCCTATAATGTTGGTCTGCAACAGAATAATACACAAATGCCTCAGGGGCCAGCCTGAATAACCTTATACAGTTACTGGTTCCTTGATAAAGGTGTAACTCCTGTTCTGCCTTCAAGTACTAATTCAACGGTGTTGTCTTCCCGGAGATGGTCAAGACCAAGGTTGAGTTCCTCAATTTCCACCTGGGGGAAGTTGTGAACGATGATGGATATCTGGTCTTCTGTGAGTTCGATGGAAACCGTTTCAAGTCTTGGGCAGTTATGCACGATGATGGCGATCTGATCTTCTGTGAGTTCCAGTAACAGGGGACCTGGATCTCCCCTGCCTTCAGCCACTACAGTTCCTGCGGTAATCAGCAGGATGGCGAGGAGAATAACGGGGTACTTTTTCATTTTCTCTTCCTTCCTTCCCGGAAGAACCTGTTTACTCCCACAGTTAAACACTCATATCCGATTGAAACTAGCAG
>CAZRCS010000335.1:0-1822 GCA_964598645.1 uncultured bacterium
GCCATCACATAACCTATAAATAAAGGCGTGGAATATGTATAAAAAATAGATGTAGGATGTAGGAGGTAGTACATTGATATACAGACAGCGAAAAGCATTGCTGGCCCTATGGGCCTTATGCATAGGGATATCGCTCTTTGGATTAGCCATAGGGCAGAATACATACGATGCATACCCTGGAGCGCCCACACCAGTGACCACTCAGATCCCCACACCGGCACCAACGGCCGAGACCCAAACGACTATCCCTTCACAGGTACAGACGACAGTGCCTGCCTCGAATCAGATGCAACCCACTTCCATTGTGGCACCATCGGCAGCGCAACAGCAGCAAACGGCAGTCATGACCACACCGGTTGTATCATCTAGCTCAGCCACCGCCACTGCTGTTTACTCTGCTCAGGCACCTCCTGCAACACAGCAGAATGTACTGCTGACATACGATGTTCAGACCGCTCCTCCCTCGGCGGTATACTACAGCGGATCATATTTGCCCTGGACATCTTTCTATCAGGTATTCTCAGCAAACGCCCCAGCACTCTGGATCTCATCATCCCTGGGATGGGCCTGGTATGCCACCAGTCCTGCGGGGAGCTGGGTGCAGGAGCTGATGTATGTCCCAGTCACGGGAGCCATGAAGGTGTATGACCTGTACCCCGACGGCACCACAAGATACGTCAACTACGGATTTGCCACTCCGGGCTATAAGCTCAGGTGGTTCCGTGCTGATACGCCCGGCAGGTACATGACCATGGTTACTATAGCCGATATTCCGAGCAACTACATCATAGTCGACGCGGCATAGCTCAACCGATCTCATTTCAAGCTGTGGAAAATTGAATGATCAAGAAAGGATGATGATATGATATTCAACTTAGCTAAAAGGTCGCTGCTGAGCCTTCTTTGCCTGGGCATTGCATTGGCCGGGATCGTTTTAGTCGGATTTGCTTCGGCCGCAGACAATCAGGGTGATGGGACATATGACGCATATCCTGGGGGACCACAGCCCGTCTCCGGGCAGCAGGCGCAGGCGACCATAGTCAGCACCACTACGCCTGGCCAGACAGCCACCACCGTGGTTCAGGAATCAGTTACATCCACGGTAAAGACAGGAAAGCCGTTGATTCAGATTGGCTCAGTGGGCAGAGCGGAGAGCGTAACGACCAATAGCAAAATAACCGCGACCTATACCACCCAGGCCCCGCCGGTCACTGAACAGAAGGTTCTGCTGAACTACAATGTCCAGACTGCCCCACCAACGGCGGTGTATTACAGCGGCACTTTCATGCCCTGGGCATCGTTCTCGCAAACATTCCAGGCGAATTCGCCCTTGCTGTGGGTGGCATCGTCTGCTGGCTGGTCCTGGCAAGCGACTTGTCCTGTTGGCGGCTGGATCCAGAATCTAATGTATGTGCCCTACACCGGAACCATGAAGATGTATGAGTTCTATCCTGACGGGACTGTCAAGCTCTACAGCTATGGATTCAACAATCCGGGCTACAAGTACATCTGGTTCTATGCAGATACGCCAGGAAGGCATGTATCGCTGTTCACCATATTCGATAAGCCAAGCAACTACATAACCATCGATGTGGTATAGAGTTCTGGGATTATGCTCATTACTCTATCCCCTTTTTTGGTTAATTTTTGGAGGTTTGGCTGGGCAATAGGTAGATTATAGCAAAAAATCTGCAACAATAGCATGATAAAAATAACATTCATTATTAAAAAAATGAGCATTGGTAGCTATGTCTCACCGAGAATTGTGGTTGGCGGCGCCAGAGCCTGAGGATGCGCAGGGAAGCAGATGCATGTTCATGGA
>CAZRCS010000336.1:0-1807 GCA_964598645.1 uncultured bacterium
AAAATCAATTTTCTGGTATTTAATTTGAAAAACGATCAATTGTTGTCTATTATTTTATTAAATGAAACTTTCGGGGAAGGAGATGAGGACAAAAACCTGTATTTTTCAACTCTTTTTTTCAACATTTTTCGCGTTTATTTTTCTTTTCACCGGATTGGCGGGGCAGGAGGATGTGGTGGAAGAGGTGCGGGTGGTGAACCGCGAGGTGGTGGTGCGGGTGTTTGACGGCGGGGAGCCTGTTCCCGGCCTGACCCGTGCTGATTTCACCCTGAGGGAAAACGGAGAACCAACTGTCATCACCAGTTGCCGCCAGGTTCGCCGCTCCCTGGCACCGGCACAAGGAGTCCCGGAAACCGCGGAGACCTTCACGGAAATGAAGCCGCCAAGGCTGTTCCTCTTCCTGTTATGGTGGAACGAAGAAAGTAACGACTGGCCCAAGGCCTGGAAATACTTCCTGGAGAATATCTACCGCCCCGGTGACCGGGTGATCCTGGCCGGCGACCGGCATGCCGTCCAAATTCCTGATCCGGAAAAAGACAGGCAAATACTGGCGGAGTTTTTTTTGAACATTCATAAGGAATTTCAAAAGAAGAAACAGGATAAAGTCCGATTGACAGGGGATCTCGAAACCTGCGCCCGGAATTTTCACGAGATGTTGAACGAGAATGCCCGCAAAAAAAACGGACCTAAAATTCCGGAATGGGTATTATTGAATCAATTCAAGGGCAATTACCGCGGTGTTCTGGATGAATACCGGCTTAAACGCCTGCGTGCTCAACCAAAAATGATGCATCAGCTGGCCGGAGCCCTGCGTAAGGTGGACACTGAAAAATGGGCGTTGGTGTTCCTGCAAAACGAGCGGTTGCCCCTGGTGGACATGCAGAGCAGCCTGCTTACCGTCACCCCCATGTCATTTCAGACCCGCCAGAAGTTAAGCCGCTTTATTGAGGAATGTGATCACCGGATTCGCATGGCCAACGATATGGCGGTGCATGTAAGAGATTTGCGTTCCATGTTTATCGGCGCCGGCGCCACCTTCCACCTGTTTCTATCCGATGCGAAGGGCGAGACCCTTGGGGACGATCTGTTGCACTGGCTACCCGTTTTTTCCTCGTGGGAATCCGCTTTCAGGGGGATTGCCAAAGATACGGGCGGAGACGTGAAGAATACCACCAAACTGCGGGAAGCGTTGGAAAAAGCCGCAATGCGTCCGGATATCTATTATGTACTTACCTACAAGCCAAAGGAAACAGTTCGGAAAAAGCCCAGGTTAAGCATCAAAGTCTCCAGGCCCGGACTGAAAGTGGTGTATGCCCGCAGATTGCGTCCCCGGGAGATCCGTCCCCTCAAGTTGTGGGAACCGGTCTGGAAAGAGGGAGTGCTGCGTTTCAACCTCTCCGACTATCTGCGTGAAACGGGCAAAGATGCTTGCATTGCCGGTGATGTACACATCAAAGTCAGCACGGAAACGTTGGAAGGGAAACCGCTTGAATTTGAGAAAACACTGCGTCCCGGTGATGAATCAACTCAGGTGGAGATGAAGGTGAACTTCCCCGAACCCGGAGATTACATCCTCACGGTCGCGGCCCGGGACCGGATGTCCGGAAACACGGCCAGGAATTACACCCGGGTTTTTATCGCGCCCCCGGAGCCGGAACCCGAACCGGAGATGGCGGCGGAACTCATGAGTCCGGAATTGGTGGCCGTACTGGAAAAGGCCGCAACCTATTGTCAAAAGCTGCAACGTGCGGCCTTGCGTTTCACCTGTACCGAGGTGGTTGACGAAATGGTATTGAAACGCAACCCC
>CAZRCS010000337.1:0-1768 GCA_964598645.1 uncultured bacterium
ATGTCCGAAGCCCCGAAGAAACCCGGCGGCCATCCGCTTCGGCTCTCCTTCCACATTCGAACGAGTCCGTGGACATCACTGTGAGAATAGGATCGATAATCAATATGCCCCATGGGCACCCCTTTTCCACCGTCTGTGGACGGCAATAAAATTAACAACGCGAAGAATTATTAAACATGAAAATACCGGCAGGGGCATTCACCCTGAATACACCGCTTCTCAGACGGTGCGCGGTCTTCCAGACCCTCCGATGATGTTCTGAAGGAATAAATTCAGCGTATCAGATATTTACGGGAAACTCTCTGAACCCGCCGAAGGAGGGAGGCTGCTAAGCCCGGCACCCCTGCCGGTATGTATTGCCTAGAATCATTGGACCCTCCCTTCTCTTTAGCCGGTAGAGCACCGGCGGTGAACGACTGTGAAACAGTTGAAAGGAATATATAACGGCTCCTGATAAAACGGCAAATTTTACATTTTGACAACAACAGTGCGATACCCTCACAAGGTTGATCGCAATTTCGATTTTCCGGTGGAATCAGAGGTGATCAGATATCAGGAGGCCTTTCATAGCAGGGGAAGACGGTTAGATCATGGGCCCTTGTCCGCCTTTTTTCAACTCTTTCCCGAAGCTCCGGGAACTGCTCCGCCACCAATGAGAGAGCTGAATCCTGAAACCTGTTCAGCATTGAAACAGCCTCCTCCCCGGGGTTTTCCAGGATCCAGATCACAGTTTCCCAGGATAATCCCTCAGGGTGAACGGGCATGTTCTTCATGTGAAACTGAAGCCACCTGAACTCCCCGGCGTAATACCAGTACCGGTTCAGGGCCGCTGTAATGTTCACAAGTTTCTTCAGCATCAGAACAATGCCGTCATGATAAGCCGGGATGTCCCCCCTTTGAAAACACTGCCCGTCCAGATAGCCGTTAACGAAAAACGAAAGATTCTTCTTCACCACATGCAGTGCCAGGGAATCCGGATATACCGAGAGATACTCCCTTATCCGGTGGTATTCCCCGGTTCCGTGAAAAACCACCGATGAGAGGAAACCGCCTATGCTCGGTATCATATCGGTGTCCGGTTCAGGATCCTCCAGAACCGGTTTGATCCAATTCTCCCAGTCGGAAAGGCGAACATGGCCAAAGTCCGCCTTCAGACCGTCAAAGTGATAACTCTCGGTGAAGGTGTCCGATGCATGACAGACAATGTCTGTTCTGGGAAAGGGGAGGGGTTTGTTCCGTATCCAGTCATGGTCAAGTTCCCTCCAGTAAACCACAATGTCCAGGTCGGACCATTCATCGGCAATGCCCCTTGAAGAAGATCCCCCGAGGCACACCATAAGAACATCCGGGTTGGCGGAGTAGAAACCGGCAAGTTCGCCTGCGAGTTCAACCCGCCAGCGGCTGGCCTCATTAACAGATCCGTACATATGCTGTCCTTAAAGCAGCAGGGTGTCGAGCTTAATATTCAAACCCGCGCTTCAAAGTGCAAATTTCAGGCTCTAGCTGTTCCTCATCTCCTCCGGCAGAAAGGATATTCCGGAGAGCCTCTCCATCTCCTGGGCCAAACGTACAGAGTCTTCCATCATGTGGGCGGGGATCATCTTGGGAACCCTTTTCCCGTGCAGTTTCACGTGGATAGGACCCTTAAGACCCTGGCTGCGCTTTTTCACCGCTGAAGCCGCCGCAAGCCCCACGAGCCCGCCTCCGAATTCCGCTCCGCTGAGACCGGAAAGGGTTATGGTTTCAACTTCATCCCATCTGAAGGCAA
>CAZRCS010000338.1:0-1762 GCA_964598645.1 uncultured bacterium
CGTTTATGCCTTCAAGTCCAAGAGTTCTGATGTAGGCATATGCCCTGTAGAGAACACCTGTATTACCGTGAAAAGCCAGAAGTCTGCCCATGGATTTACCTGACCTGCCCAGAAGTGCGTAACCGTCATCTGTTTTCTTCACTCCCGATGCAGGAAGGAAAGGAGCCAGGAAATCTCTGCAGCAAACGGGTCCTGCACCGGGACCGCCTCCGCCGTGGGGTGTACTGAAGGTCTTGTGGAGGTTGAGGTGGCAGACGTCGAACCCCATATCTCCGGGTCTTGCTATTCCCATCATGGCGTTCATGTTAGCGCCATCCATGTAATTCAGACCGCCGGCGTTGTGGACAATTTCCGTTATTTCCTTGATACTGCTCTCGAAGATACCCAGAGTATTGGGGTTCGTGAGCATGAAAGCGCAGGTATTATCCCCGGCCTTCTTTCTCAGATCATCCAGGTCAACTCTGCCGTGTTCATCAGATTTAACGCTGACTACCTTCAAACCGGCAAGGGTGCTGGTTGCAGGATTTGTACCGTGCGCCGAGTCCGGCATAAGTACTTCATTCCTGTGCGACTCACCCCGCTCTTCCTGCCATTTTTTAATGAGCATGACCCCGGCGAACTCGCCCTGGGCACCTGCGGCAGGCTGCAGAGTAACCGCTTCGAAACCGGTTATTTCACAGAGGAAGCCGCCTAGACGATGCATCAGCTCAAGGGATCCCTGTACCATGCGGTCCGGTGAGAGCGGGTGAACCGAAGCAAGATTCTCGGTCCGCGCCAGGTACTCGTTAACCCTGGGATTGTATTTCATGGTACATGAGCCGAGGGGATAAACACCCTTTTCGATGTTGAAGTTGTTGGTGGACAAACGTACGAAGTGGCGAAGAACCTGGTTCTCTGTAACCTGGGGAAGCCCTACCGGAGCCTTGCGGCGGAATACATCCGGAACCGGGGTTTCCGGCACATCAAGCGCAGGAAGGGCAATTCCGGTTCTTCCGGGAGAGCTGTGGCTGAAAATGGTGTTCTCCATCACTTCACCCCCTGTATGAAGTCGGCAAGGGCACAGACGAAGCCGTCTATCTCTTCTCTTGTTCTCTTCTCTGTAACTGTTAAAAGCATGGCTCCATCGCCCAGGCCGGGAATGGGCAGACCGGCAAGGTACCCCTTTTCTGCCAGGGCCCTCTCGGCATCTTCTGCTGAAACGGGAAGATTCACTACGAATTCCCTGAAGAAGGGAGCATCGAATATCCCTGTGACTCCTTTTATGTCCATGAGTTTCTGGTGGAGATAGTGAGTCTTGTGATAGCATTGCCTGGAAACTTCGGAGAAACCCTCTTCACCTGCAAGGCTCAGATAGATCACGTTTGCAAGTGCCATGAGAGCCTGGTTGGAACAGATGTTACTGGTGGCCTTAGCCCGTTTAATATGCTGTTCTCTGGTCTGCAGGGTAAGCACATAACCGGTGTTGCCTGCCCGGTCTTCGGTTCTGCCGACTATTCTTCCAGGCATCTTTCTCAGAAGATCCGTTCCTGTTGCCATGAAGCCCACGTAGGGTCCTCCGTAGCTCATGGGAACACCCATGGGCTGGCCTTCGCCTACGACGATATCAGCACCCAGAAGTCCTGGAGCTTCAATGGTTCCCAGAGCGATTGGATCCGCCACCACCACAAGAAGACCTCCGTGACGATGGATCAGATCGGAGGCTGATTTGAGGTTCTCAATGAGGCCGAAGAAGTTGGGGTACTGAACAACCAGTGCCGCGGTT
>CAZRCS010000339.1:0-1762 GCA_964598645.1 uncultured bacterium
GTTGTAAATTCTTATCACGTCACCCTGGGGGCCGTGGCCATGGGGATACTGTGATGGGTCTCCTGTTTTGGGATCGCTTCTCTGGGCACCTGCGCCGTGAACATCTGTCAGCACATAGGTGGAATCCGGAGTGGTCAGCCAGCCCAGGGCCTCTCCGAAGGCCACATAAACAGCGAATTCCCCTGTATCGTAAGGGACTGCCGCCTCATGGGTGGTTCCCGTCCAGTAGAACCCGTAGTTGGCGTTCCCTCCCTCGTCTGTTATCTGGGTACAGGAAAACACCGGATCGATTGCAGGGCTTCCCGTTGACTGAATGGATCTTTGATAATCGACTATGCTCTGAAGCTCATGGGCATTGGGCAGACGCCAGTCGTCATGCCCGGCAAGGTTAAGATTTTCAGCGTAGAACAAAGCATCTTCCCAGTTTCTTGCCTCTCCATCGTCTGCCTGCTGCCACATAAGCCCTGTTGCAAGGTCGGTCACGGTTCCGTCACCGTTGTCCTGGAACTGATTTGCACCGTAGGACCCCCCCCTGACGTAACGAACGAAGGATGTCATCTGGAAGGATCTTCCCGGAGGGCCCACCTCGTCTCTGGGATATCCTTTGATCCTGCCGTCGGCGAAGTTAACTCCGAACGCCGTTGAATCTCCGCCCATGGTGAGCCCCTGGTAAACGGTTGAAGACCAGTACTGAGCATCGATAATTCTTTCGCCTGAAAGGGTATCTCCGTATTCGAACTCGAAATAGTCCGTATCAATGAAAGGAACCAGATTAACCGGAGATGGACCGCTGGGATCGGTACCGCTGAACTGTATCAGTGAGTAAAGCTCCTTTATGCTTGGAAGTCTCCAGTCGGTGTATCCCCCGATTGAACATGTATCCGCCCCTGATACCGCTTCAGCCCAGGTCATTTTGTCATCAAGACCCTGCTGCCACATGAGCCCGGTGTTCAGATCGGTCACGGTTCCGTCAGCATTGTCCTGATATGAGGGTTGTGCCCCTTCATACTGGGCATCCTGACCGTAGAAACGGTCTCCCGGAGATGGAGAGGACACCACCTTGATGCTGTCGAAACAGAGAGATTGATCGGTGTCGGGAACAACATAGGTTGCGCCCTCTGATTCCGATGCAAGCGCCAGAATCGAAATCAGGAGGAAAAGCACCGAGACCGTTATCCACTGCCTCTTCTCAACTTTCATGATACAGCCCCTTTCATTTGATTATGGTCACTAGCTGTGAAGTAACCGATCCACCCTGCGCAAGCCTCAATACGTACACCCCTGACGGGAGCTGCTCTGTCTCGATGGTTACCGTACTCTCACCGCTCAACTCTCCCAGAAAGGGTGTTGAAACCCTTCTTCCGGAAACATCGAAAAAACTAAGTTCCGCTGTACCCGAGATCCCGTTCAGAACTACATCCGCAGATCCGTACTTCACGGGATTCGGGCAGAAAATGGAGAGGGTCGAGCCGGCTTCCCAACCTCCCTGATCGGGCGGTGTGTCGGTATTCGGCGCTCCGGGAGTAGGATATGCCTGAAGAGTCCAGCTTTCTCCCAGATCAGGCCATCGTCCCCATGAATCATCATCGGAAAGGTCAGGAAATGTTATCTGATCTACGATCACGCTGCCCTGCATCAGGTAAACCTCCTCTCCATCGCCGTCCAGCTTGAACCCGGCGTGAAGCGCTCCCTGTTCAGGCTCTTTGTCTGCCCAGACAAGCATGTATTCTCCAGGTTGTATAACCGTATCGGGGAATGTGTA
>CAZRCS010000340.1:0-1758 GCA_964598645.1 uncultured bacterium
TTTTTCTTACCTCAACCTCCATTTCTGATCCATCGAGGAGCTTGAGCCAATCGTAGGTTGTTTGTTCGCCGGGGCGTATGCGAGATTCCTTTTCGGTTGAAACTTTGGTAGAATCGGAAACTGACTTTAAAGTATCGCTCCCTAGCTGTTGCAATGAAATACTATTTATCCCTCCTGCATGAACGGGATAAGCAGTATACAACAGAACAGAAGCCAAAAACAACCTCACTAATTGGTTCATTATGAACTTTTTTATTGGAAATGCAAAAGTATAAAAAAAAGGTTACAGGTAAAAACTACAAACAACATTCCAAAAAAAATAAAAAAGCTGAATTTAATATAGGGTATTTTTACATTCCGGTATCATATAAGTGAGAACCAAAAATTAAAAATGTTTAACCTAAATATTACTGTCATGAAAACAACCAACTTTTACCGGACAACAATGGGCATGATAACGCTGCTCATTATGAGTGTAAACTTGGCTTTCGCTCAAAACGGAGAATCGTACGACACCTATAAAGGTGTGCTGAAAGACTCAAAAAGCAAAAAGGAAATTATTTTTGCAACGGTAACAGTACCGGGCACTCATATTGGTACTGTATCGAATAGCGATGGTGAATTTACTATTAAAATCCAAAAGTCGCTGAATGCAACAGAGGTACAAATCTCTCACCTTGGTTACCTTACCAAAAAAATACCATTAGCGAACCTAGCAAAGGGTAACGGTAACGAAATTTTGGTCGATCCATCATCGGTGGAAATAAAAGGAATTACCATTCGACCCGAGAATGCTCAAACTATAGTTCAGGGTGCTATTCATAGGATTCCTATGAACTACAGCGACAAACCCTCGATGCAAACTGGTTTTTACCGCGAAACTGTTAAGCAACGCCGTGACTACCTTTCGATTACTGAAGGAGTAATTGACATCTACAAAACTTCCTACAAAAATAATATTGAGAGCGACCGTGTAAGAATTTTTAAAGCACGAAAAAGTAGTAACGTAAAATCTGCCGACACGTTGATGCTCAAGCTAATTGGTGGACCAAAAGTATCGCTTCTGCTTGATATAGCCAGAAACCCCGACCTGCTTTTCTGGGAAGGAGAACTAAACGAGTACACCTTCAACCTCGAAGATGTTGTAACCATTGATGGGAAGATGAACTACGTTATCAGTTTCAAACAGTTGCCCACAATTGAAATCCCTCTGTACGTTGGAAAACTGTATATTGAAACCGAGAGCCTTGCAATAACCATGGCCGAGTTTGGAATAAACCTTGAAGACAAGGATAAAGCTAGCCAACTGTTTGTAAAGAAAAAACCAGCTGGTGTAAAAATAGATCCTGTATCAACCAGCTACCTGGTTACCTTTAAGGAGCAAGACGGAAAGTACTACTTCAACTACGCACGAAACGAACTGGCCTTTAAGTGCAACTGGCGTAGGAAACTTTTCAACTCCAACTACACTGTAATGTCGGAGTTGGCAATAACCGACAGAGACATGGAAAATGTAACCAAGTTCCCCGCTCGCGAATCATTCAAACAAAGCAACGTATTTTCGGATATTGCTTCAACATACAACGACGAAGATTTTTGGGGCGAACACAACTACATTGAACCCGACCAGTCGATTGAAGCAGCCATTAAGAAGTATGGCAAAAAGCTGAAAAGGCAATAGCAACAATAGGGTTACTTAAAAGGGTTGCCCTGCGTAACAACAGGGCAAATCCTTTTGAAATAATTGGGAAGGTTAAA
>CAZRCS010000341.1:0-1742 GCA_964598645.1 uncultured bacterium
CCCCCTGAAAGGCGCTCCAGGATTCTCTCCATGAATGGCGAAGCGGCACCGTTCACTGTTCTTGAACCTATCTCCTCGCTGTCGAAGAGAATTGCCACCGCAGTTGAATCAGCATTCTTTGCCCTTACAATTGCCTCAACAGCAGCATGGGTACTGGCCTGATTGTCTATTCTGCCACAGGTAAGGTAGTTTTCCTTCAATCCGCTGAGCGAGGGTTTCTGAAGGTCGAAGACCTCTCCTGCAAAGTCAACCATGGCTTCAGTCTTAATACCGGCGGATTCAGCGATCATGGCCTTGAGATCCTCATAATCATTGTCTTCTTCGTCTCCGAACACCAGAAGAAGCTGATCCTCGGCATTCACCTTGAATCCCTTCTCGTTGGCGGTTCTGTTGAGGTGTATCGCAGGCGAAGGAAATCTGAGCACAGGCCTGTCAATTCTGAAAAGCTTTGATTCAAGCCCTTTATCCCCCATGAAGGTAACATTCCCGGCTAGACCCAGATCACGGTCTATCCATGTTGCAACTGTAGGCCCTCCGTATATCTCCACACCCAGAGTGGATACACCCTCCGCAAAACTGTAGGGCTCGGGTTTCAATCTGAAACCGGGAGCATCTGTATGGGTGCCCAGGGTTCTGAATCCTGCTTCAGCAGCAGGCCTTTTCCCTACTATGAAGGCGGCAAGGGTGGAGGAAGAGTCAATGACGAACCGCCTGTCGCCGGGTTTCAGATCCCAGTTCCCGGACATTTTAAGCTCTTCAAAACCATTACTTCCGAGAATTTCCGCAGCAGCACCCACGCAGTGGGCAGCTGTAGGGCTCTTTTCAAGGAAGGCTACCAGTTCCTTAACTCCGCTTTTCATTAATTCTCTCCTGTCTTGCCTTTATGCAGCCTCCGCACCTGGTGCATGAAAGCCTCGAATCTTGATGTGTTGTCCGTGTCTTCCTGGCCGTCAAAGGCCAGATTAAGCCAGGGAAGCCCCGGCTTCTCTCTTTTAATTCTTCTGGATACCGCTGAAACAACCGTACCCGGAAGGCAGTTGAACGGGTATACGTTAACCGCTCCGTCTATGCCTCCGTGCTCGAGAAGCGCAATGGGTGTTCCGATACAAAGAACGGCCTCTCCTCCTATGTTTTCGGTCATGTAGGGTGCAGAGGCCTTAAGGATCTGCTCTGCGGTTGCATGTGGTGTTCCTGAAAGAAGCCTGTCAAAGGGCTTCTCAACAGCTCTCTTTACCCGGGAGATGAGAATCTCCCTGGCTTTACCCTTGAGAACCGAAGCGGTTTTGCCCTTCTCCCGGGACTTCTGGATGTAACTGTAGTTCACATAGTCGAACCATTCAGTGAGGGGTGTGTAAACCACTTCCGCGCCAAGCTCTTCTATGGTTCGAATTGTGTTATCGTTCGCGTAGTCATCGTTCCTGACGTATATCTCACCGAAAACAGCAACCAGGGGCTTTCTTTGAATGTCCTGCAAGGGAAGCTTCCCGAACTCTGCAGCTGCATTCTTAGCCTGTGCAGAGAGAGAATTTCCCTGCTCGAGTGTGTCTTCGAAAACACCCAGCCACTTCTGAAAAAGCTCGTCTGCTGAACCGTCAGTTTTTTCATACGGTCTTGTACGAAGCAGGGCCTTTTTAAGAACATCGGCTGCAGCCAGCCCCTGAAGCAGGTCTTTCTGAAACTTTCTGGAAGACAGTCCCGGTACTTCAGAATAGGAATCGCTGGATGTTGCGGTTAGAACCGGT
>CAZRCS010000342.1:0-1734 GCA_964598645.1 uncultured bacterium
GGATGACGGAAAGGATTGTTTTGTTGTATGGGCGATTACCGGAAAACATAAAGCGTAATCCGGCAAAAACCGGCACATCTTCTGCAAGAATGTGCCCCATGCCGATGGAATCAATAATCGTGGAGCCCGTGATTCCGATTTCAATATATCCTTCCAATACGGACTCCAGCAATTCCTCGCGGTTGAGAACAAGAACGGCAAGCTTCATGTCTGGAAAAGATGCTCCTCTTCCGTCAATGCCTGAAATGCTTCCTGGGCTGTCTCCGCATCTCGCAGGCGGACGACGATTTCCGTATTATTGACCATGCGGGCGATGTGAGCGAGTGACTTCAGGTGAAAACCGACATCACGCTCATCGCTCATAATCAGGAAAACCAGAAATACAGGCTGGCCATCCGGGGCCTTGAAATCCATTCCCTTGCGAATCAACGCCGCGGATATGAAGAATTCCTTAAACTCGTCTGAGAAAATGTGAGGCGCCGCCGCGCCTTTCCCTATGGCAGTGGACTGAATGTTTTCTCTGCGAATAAAAAGCCTTTTCACCTTCTCCGCATCGTTTATTCTTTCCCGACTTTTTAAGAAAGCGGCGAATTTAGCATAAAATTGATCCGTGGTTGGATATTCATTACACACAAAAATATCATCTTCCTTTAGATAATCAGTAAGGTTCATCAAAAACTCCTTGAAATGTCATCATCCGTATCCCATGCTCCGTCCGGGCCGGCGGAAAGAACAATCGTGTTGAGTGACTCATCCCGTTCCAGCCTCATGGGCATACCCCAGGGATCCTGAAGTTCCTGTTGGTTCTGCAGATAATCGGGAACCAGCAAATCCATCAGTTCGGGATACTCCCCGTGGTCAGTAAAGTATGCGTTGAGGGCCTCTCTGAGGCGAACGATACGGGTCTGGAGTAAAGTGACTTTCGCCTCATTGACAAAATCTCTTTTCTGCTCAACGATGTTTTTACCGTCGGAATTCTTAAGAAAGTACAGACTTCCCAAAACCACTGCCACCAGAAGCATTCCGATCATTATTCCTTTCATGTCGGTATTCTATCTCAAGGGAAAAAAAAGAACAATCGGACATTGCAGGGGTACTTTCATTTTCCCTTCTTTTGTCAGGTGGTATAATCTTTCCATGGAAAGACAATTTTCAGCTCATGCCGACTTATTTAGAAATCTTGATCTTTTTTCCTCCTTGGACGCATCAGATGTCGTTCGCCTCGAAAAGCTGTTCTCCGAAAAGGTATATGAATCCGGAGAGGTGATCTTTGAGGAGGGCGATATCGGTACATCCATGATGGTTGTGGCATCAGGGACCGTGCGTATCTCACAGAAACCGGATGCGGATACGGAGGAAGCTCTGATTTTATTGAAAAGCGGTATGGTTTTCGGGGAGATGGCTCTTCTGGAAGAGCTGCCAAGAAGCGCGACCGCAATCGCTCATACAGCGGTTATAATCCTGGAAATTGCACGGGATGCATTCCTGGATCATGTACAGACCCATCCAAGAAGCGGGGTACGCATTCTCATTCAACTGGCTCGGACTCTTTCCAGTCGCTTGCGGGAAACCGACTTGAAGTTGAAGTCCTTTATCAACCTTGCCCGTTGGATCTGATTGTCATGGCCTGTACAAAGACAGGAGAATTTTGTCCCCGAACCCGAAATCCTTTACTCCAATCCGGGGTTTGGGTACAATGGTTTTCGAACTCTCGGCATGACAAGGGAAAAACAC
>CAZRCS010000343.1:0-1731 GCA_964598645.1 uncultured bacterium
TTTTAAACTTTTTTAACCCTTTTATTCCCAGTTTAAACCTATTCAACTTTATAAACCTTTTCAACTTTCATATCTTAGCTTCTCATTAACAAAAATGCTAACAATGAAAAACTTTTCCTCAAAACTTTTACTGATAATGTTGCTTGCCTTAATAGCAATGCCGCTTACATATGCTCAGAGAAAAACCAAAAAAAATTCTGCCGAAGCAATATCGGCAGACCCTCTGGCAGATGTTTCACTTAATAATTTTAAATTCAGAAGCATAGGGCCGGCCCTGACCTCTGGACGTATCTCCGACCTGGCAGTTAATCCCGATAACCATAAGGAATTTTATGTTGCCGCTGCTGCAGGGGGAGTATGGAAAACCGTAAACGGCGGCGTAACCTTCGATCCAATCTTTGAAGATCAGGGATCATATTCTATTGGCTGTCTGGCAATGGACCCCAATAACCATAATATTATCTGGGTGGGAACAGGCGAAAATAATAACCAGAGATCTGTTTCCTACGGCGATGGGCTATATAAATCGATCGACGGAGGAGATAGCTGGGAAAAAACAGGACTCGAAAAGTCTGAACATATTGGTATGATAAGCATCGATCCGCGTAACTCGGATATTGTATATGTAGCAGCCTACGGTCCACTCTGGAGTGCCGGCGGTGACCGGGGTATTTATAAAACCACAGACGGAGGCAAGACCTGGGAGCTTATCCTGGAGGTAAGTGAACATACAGGCTTTAACGAAATTCATATGGACCCACGCAATGCTGATGTGCTCTATGCCACAGCCCACCAGCGAAGAAGAAGGCAGTGGACCTACCTGGGTGGTGGCCCGGAATCCGGTATCTATAAGTCGACAGATGCAGGAAAAACCTGGAACAAAATTAACAAAGGTCTTCCTTCGGGCGATCTGGGAAGAATAGGGATGGCAATATCTCCGGTTAATCCCGAAAAAATATATGCTGTGGTAGAAGCCCGGAGAGGAGAGAGCGGATTCTACAGAAGCATGAACAGAGGAGCGTCATGGGAAAGAATGAGCGATGCCGTTTCGAGCGGTAACTACTACCAGGAGCTGGTAGCCGACCCGGTAAATGAAGACAGGGTTTATCTAATGAATGTATTTACGCTGGTAACAGATGATGGTGGAAAAACATTCAGGGACAGGGGAGAAAAAAGTAAGCACTACGATAACCATTGCCTCTGGATAGACCCGGAAGATAATAATCATGTTATTGAAGGCACAGATGGAGGAGTATATGAATCATTTGATAATGAGAACTGGAGAATGTTTACCAACCTGCCTGTTACTCAATTCTACAAGGTAAGCGTTGATAACGATCTGCCATTTTACAATGTAATGGGTGGGACCCAGGATAATTACAGTCTTGTAGGACCTTCACAGACCCTGAGCGATCATGGGATAGTATCATCCGACTGGATAGTTACTGTTACAGGCGACGGATTTGAGTCTGTGGTGGATCCCGTTGATCCTAATATTATCTATGCCCAGAGTCAGAATGGTAACCTGCAAAGATTCGATAAAAAGAGTGGCGAAATGGTTAATATAGTACCTAAACCCCGCAAGGGAGAAAAAGAATATAACTGGAACTGGGATTCTCCTGTTTTAGTTAGTCCACACAACCATAAAACAATCTATTTTGCAGGTAACAAACTATTTAAAAGTACTAACCGGGGCGACTCATGGGAAGTGATAAGTGATGAGCTGGATCG
>CAZRCS010000344.1:0-1718 GCA_964598645.1 uncultured bacterium
TTAACGAATACTTTGGTGTATATGATTTTCATAATTAACCTTGCTATTATCTATGCTATTTAACTTACGATCTATGCCCCCCATCCATTAGATTCACCGCGAGATGTTGTCTATTGTGGCCAAGCTCTGTTCTGCGCCTCTGAAAGCGTTCTTAAAGCGAACTTTAATTTTTTGCGATGTTTCTGGCCTGGAGTAGATGAAGGTATCATCAACCTCGTTCTCTGATATGATCACCTGAGAATCAACCACCATACCATCTTTACAGAGCTCCAGGTGCAATTTATTTCCATCTATGTCTATGGACTGGATCAAAAGCTCATATCCTTCTTCCAATCCTAAAGGCGTCCCGGAGTTCATTGTGCGGGATCTGGAGTCGGCAATCAATATTGGATTAGGATCGACCTCTGAAGTCTGCCACAGGCCATCTATTGTAGCCAGATTCTGATCTGCACCTCTGAATGAGTTCTTGAAGTGAACTCTAATTTCTTGCGATGTTCCTGGACTGGAGTAGATGAAGGTATCATCAACTTCGTTCGCGGGCATGATTATCTTGGAATCGATAACAATTCCATCTTTGTAGAGCTCCAGGTACACTCTATTTCCATCGATATCTATGGACTGGATCACCAGCTCATATACCTCTTCCAATGCCATAAGCGTCCCTGAAGCCACAGTATGGGATTGGGAGTCGGCGATCAGCATTTTAACTGGATTAGCCTCTGAAGTCTGCCACAGGCCATCTATTGTAGCCAGATTCTGATCTGCACCTCTGAATGAGTTCTTGAAGTGAACTCTAATTTCTTGCGATGTTCCTGGACTGGAGTAGATGAAGGTATCATCAACTTCGTTCGCGGGCATGATTATCTTGATGCTCCAACAAACGTATTTGAGGGCTTCAAAAATACTGGATCTAAAGGAAGATACCTAGCGACACAGATTTAAGGAATATATAGATATGCTAGAGTATGATGCATATTAGGCTTAATGAGAATGAATTTAACGAATTGAGGTGTCCTTATTACTATTATTACTGGTAATGATGCATCCTGCCTAATTGAGGCCATGATCGACTCGAAGACTCAGACTCAGATGTGTGGTATGGAGCTGACAGTTCAGAAGATAGAGCGCTTCACATCTTCCGGGGCGGTGGCCTTTGAAAATAGTGAACGAAAGCTGCCGGATACGGCACCACTGGATTTCGACCAATCCGGCTGGATCGATCTATCCGCCGGAGCCTATCTGGTGACGTTCAATGAGATCGTAAATATTCCCGGAGATGTGGCTGCCCTGGCAAGGGCCCGCTCTACCCTCCTGCGTTGCGGGGCTAGCCTGGAGACTGCCCTTTGGGATCCGGGATACCGGGGGCGCAGCCAGAGCTTGCTCGTGGTCCATAATCCCTCTGGACTGCGGCTGAAGAAGAACGCCCGGCTGATGCAGCTGGTGTTCATGAGGCTGGAGAATGAGGCGGAGAAGCTGTATGAGGGGAGGTATCAGGGGGAGAACATTTGAGGTAGGTGATGACATCCCCAGGATCAGCTAAGAGGTCCCCTCTCAAGTTCTTCATCTTGCTCTTCGCACTATCAGTACCATTCTGGCTGGCAGGTGGCATGGCTGAGCAAGAGCTTCCTCTTCCCTTCAGTCTGCCTGCAGGCGCACTCGTGCTCGTCTGTCCGATGGCTGCAGCACTGATCCTCGTCTACAGAGAGGAAGGATCCAAC
>CAZRCS010000345.1:0-1710 GCA_964598645.1 uncultured bacterium
CTCCATGGCCTTCTGAAACTTCAGGGGCGGATCTGAGCAGAAATCAGGCTGCACCGCTATCTGAAAACAGCGATCCTGCCGGTAAGGGTTCCCCCGGAGAAGTCCACTTTTATCAGATATGTTCCCGGGGTCATTCCGGAAGCGTCCACGGAAACCGAGGAACCACCGGACACGCTGCGGGTGTGAATCAGTCTTCCGCCAAGGTCATAGACCGAAACTTCCCATTCTCCGGTGATACACTCCGTATTCACCTGGAAAGAATTGCTGCAGGGATTGGGATACACTGCAACTGAAGAGGACTCTGCCCCTTCCGATTCCCCAACGGCGGAAATGCTTCCCCTCTGCACGAATCTTATCTCCGGCTCGTCTTCACCGCTGATCCACCATGATACCCAGTAGCCTTCGGTGTCCGAGCATACCCTGGTGGCTCCCGGATAGGGTGCTCCTGTTATCTCTTCCACCGGGTATGCCCAGGAGTTCCACTGGGAATCCTCCCTGTAACGGCAGTATATGCCGTCGGGCTCTGCCCAGACCAGAAGCATCCCTTCATCGCAGGGATCCTTGGAAAGATCCATGCTGAAGCCGGGCCCGGGAGAACCCTGCATCGGGGCTTCCAGTATTTCTGTAACACCGGAGCAGTCGTAGACATTGAACCACAGTTCCAGGTTGTCTTCTATTGTCCACAGAACCACCACCTCATCGGATGAAGCGCCGGAGCACTTGATGCCGCCGGGGCCGAAGGATCCGCTGGCTCCGTATACGTATCCTTCGAGAATAGGCTCATAGTTGCCCTGAACAGGATCGCCATCAATAACATGCAGTGCGGAGTGCTCACTCAATGAACTGCTGTAATAGCTTCCGTAGTATGACCAGAACACCATTGGAAGCAGGGCATCTCCGCAGAAAACAGGTGAAGTAAGGCCTGAATAGCTTCCGGAGTATGAGATATTCCCGGTGCCCAGAGTATCTGCTATTACTATTCCGTCGATATCATCAAACTGCATCCTGGCCGACACAATGTTGTTTTCCATGGCGCCGCTGCAGACAATGCGCGGATCTGCGCAGATAAAGAAGCTGTTCTCCTCAGGCTGATACCTTGCGGTCTGAACCATCATGCAGCCTTCTTCAGGCCAGGAAAGCTGGGGAGCCATCTCCACCGGAAGGATCTCC
Source organism: uncultured bacterium (assembly GCA_964598645.1). Taxonomy (GTDB): domain Bacteria; phylum Fermentibacterota; class Fermentibacteria; order Fermentibacterales; family JCC-6; genus Sabulitectum. The sequence continues at coordinate 1,171 of CAZRCS010000345.1, forward strand.
CGGACGGAAATGGTCTCCAGGGTGGCCGGATCAAGAATGAAGATGGAATCACTTTCCATGATGTGGCTGCGGGTGTAGATCAGAACGTCATTTCCGTTCAGAACGGCGGTTCCCAGGGAAGGGTAGCAGAAGGGCCCTCCGAAAACCCTCTCGGTGGAGGTTCCCCACAACCTGAGGTGATCGTTCCATGCCACACACAGACCCTCATCGGTAACCACAAGATCAGCATACCTTTCCGCGCTCATGGAGAGAGCGAGAAGCAAAAGAATAAACGTGGCTGTTTTCATACCTATCCAATCGTTTATTTAATATCTTAACTCATCATATTGCAATATCAGGCAATGGAATACCCCAGTCAATATTCAAGGATATTGCTTTATGAAATCATCTTATCGTTAGAAGGGGATTGGGTCCGAAAGAGCGGAATCATGTTGATCAGCGGTTCATTCCGGGCAGCCGGCGGAAAACCGGCTGCCCGGATAAGCAGCTACCTGATCTCGGCCTGGAAGGCTCCGGAAATGCTGGTCCAGTTGTCCTGGG
>CAZRCS010000346.1:0-1709 GCA_964598645.1 uncultured bacterium
TAGTGTAAAAAGACATCCGTTCTTTGACAGTTGAAGGTATCGGCGAACGTTTGCAGAGTGTTGATGGGTATATTACACAACCCTGCAAAACGCTCAAAACCCAATGTGTTGATCACAAATTCTGAAATCAAACCAGATGGATTGGTAAAATTGATGATAAAGGCGTCAGGAGCAGCCCATTTTCTGACAGCTTCCACGTATTTTTCCACCATGGGCATCGCCCTCAAAGCACAAGAAAATCCTCCCACACCGGTTGTTTCCTGACCAATTAGATTATATTTTAAAGGAATAGTTTCATCGTTGATTCTACCTTCTAATAAACCCGGGCGATATTGTTGCAGGATGAAATCCGCATCATTTAACCCATCCTCAACATCAGTTCCCCAGCGGAGTTTGAATCGACCTTCAGCATGCTTCACCATTCGTGCAGCCAGTTCTGCAACAATCTTAAACTTGTCCGTTTTGTCAATATCAAGTAGGTATACTTCGCCCAGATTGATGCCCTCAGCATGTTTAATGAGTCCATCCATCAATTCAGGGGTATAGGTGCTTCCCCCGCCGATAACCGTTATCTTCTTCATACTCGTTTCCTCCTTTTATCATTCACCATTCGTATATTTGACGTAAGTTGAGATAAGTTGTCTGTACATCTGATGTGTGATCTCTAAACCAGCTTTTTCCATAGCGAAAAAAACAGCCCCAATCACGGGGTCGTGATCCGGCAACACCAGGTCGAAGTCTTCTCCAACTGCTGTTTTAATCATCGTATGCAAGATGGGATCGGCGTTTTTAAAAACAGATCCTTCAAGAACAAGATTAATGGGTGTTTCAAATGTCATATCCCGACGAAAGGCGTTGACTATTGTTTGTACTTCTTTTGAGATATCGTAAAGGATACTCAAAGCGGCCATATCATGCTGATGTGCGGCACGGTATAATGTGCTGATTAAAGCGATGTGTACATCCGGACCTGAATAATGCTGATCCGGATACTCAGTTTTCATCATTTCCTGAATCGTAACTGAATAGTGTTTTTTCAACAAATCATGCATGATGGTCCTTGGTCCTCTGCCATCTTCTCCTCGGATAATTGCAGAAGCAACCATGCCGGCTACATAATAACCACCAAGCTTTTCACCGAAAAAAGAGCTGAAACCACCTTTCCTAATTATTTCCCGTTTATTAAACCCATAACTGATACTTCCCGTTCCGCAAGTCACTAAAATACCTGTTCCTTTTTTGGTTCCTGATCTCAAGGCTATCAAGCCATCATTTTGAAAGTCATAGTGTTCAATTTGCAGTTGATCCAGTATGGTTTTAATGATCGCAAAATCATAATCCAAATCAGCTCCGGCTACACCAAAATAAGCGTAATCGATATCCTTCCTTTGAATCTTTGCCTTGCAGCACGCTTTTTCCACCAACTCATTTAAAATGGAAAATGATTTTTCTTTTCCACAACTTTGATAATTTGAACCGAATCCTTTTTGTGCCGTGATGATTTCTCCTGTTTCTGTTGCAATGACCACGGCTGTTTTTGTTCCACCGATATCTGCACCCAAGAAAAACATATAACCCTCCATTTTTATAAGCTTCTTAAAGCATTTAATCGTCAAATGTTTCAAATTCCTGATTAATAATACCCGGTTTTGGTAATTTTTACAAATGACTTTCTTGTCATAATCAAAAAGTTTGTTACAACAACAATC
>CAZRCS010000347.1:0-1679 GCA_964598645.1 uncultured bacterium
CCCTCCCCTCCGGAACTGATCATGGGCACCGGTCTGATGAGCCGGGGGAACCTTGTTTCCTTCTTCCTGGAAAACAATCCCGCCGCGGATTCAGCCGAGGTTTTCCTTCTGGCGTCCATCTATATTGAAGAATGCGGCTTCGAGGGTGTGAACTCCGATGTGGCCTTCGTGCAGATGTGTCTGGAAACCGGTTTCCTGCGATACCAGGGTCTGGTGACCCCGGACATGAACAACTTCTGCGGTCTTGGGGCCATCAGCACCTCCCAGCCCGGTCTGTCTTTCCCGGATGCGCGAACAGGTGTCCGGGCCCACGTGCAGCATCTTAAGGCCTACGGGTCAACGGATCCCCTTGTAATGGAGCAGGTGGATCCCAGGTTTCAATACGTTGATCCCCGGGGAAAGGCTCCCGGTGTTTTCGCCCTTGCAGGCACCTGGGCCTCAGACAGGGAATACGGAAACAAACTGTTCGACATACTGGAAAGACTATATGCTTCAGCTGTTTACAGATAACCTGGGAGGGCGTCAATGAGTACTGCATACCCGCATACAAGAAAAGGGAACGATTCCGATGAGTTTTTCGGCAGGAAGGTAGCCGATCCCTACAGGTGGCTGGAGGACGACACGTCTCCCGAAGTGGAGGAATGGGTAAGGGCACAGAACCGGGTTACCTTCGCCCACCTGTCATCCATCCCCTTCAGGGATGCTCTGCGGGAAAGAATGGCGGAACTCTACGACTACACGAAGTATTCCCCCCCTTTCACAAGGGGAGAATGGAAATACTATTTCTGTCAGGAGGGACTGCAGAACCAGGCGGTTCTCTGGAGGGAAAAAGACGGGGTTCCCCCGGCGGTTTTCCTGGATCCCAACACCTTTTCGGAAGATGGCACTACGTCCCTTTCAAGGCTGGGTTTCTCCCCGGACGGCACACTTGCCGCCTACGGCATTTCCGAGGGTGGTGCCGACTGGCAGAGTCTCAGGGTAATAGAATGTGACAACCCCGGGGAAATTCTGGAAACAGTGACCGATGTGAAGTTCAGCTCAGTTTCCTGGCGGGGAAACGAAGGTTTTTACTACAGCTGTTATGAGAAGCCGGAATCGGGAACCGTTCTTTCAGCTAAAACCACCGAGCACAAACTTATGTTCCACAGACTGGGAACCCCCCAGAGCGAAGACGAGCTTGTGTTCGGAGGAAGCAAAACCCCCAGAAGGTACGTTTCCGGTCAGGTGACTGAAGACGGAAGGTGGCTGTGGATCAGCGCCGCTGTCTCCACCACCGGCAACGAGTTATACGTCCGGGATCTGTCCAAACCCGGTTCCCCCATGGTTCAGCTTGCCTCAGGCTTCGAAAGGCAATACCGTGTGGTGGACAGCTATAAAGATTGCATCTTCATACAGACCAACCTGGATGCCCCGAACAACAGACTGGTCAGGGTTGATATGTCCGTACCCGATTCACCGTGGGAAAACATCATACCGGAACGGACCGAGGTGCTTAACGTTTCATGCGGCGGAGGATACTTCTTCGCCGGATATCTCAGGGACGCCATGTCCCATGTGGAGCAGGTTTCCTATGAAGGTGAAACCGTGAGGACCGTTTCTCTTCCCGAAAAAGGCACCGCCATGGGTTTCTCCGCAAGGAAACAGGATGATGTGGTTTACTACAGCTTCACAAGCTACAC
>CAZRCS010000348.1:0-1673 GCA_964598645.1 uncultured bacterium
TATAGCTGTTTTTGTTTTTCCAGCATCTCGCCCACTTGAAGCGTTTTACCCGGCTGTTCGAAACATTCAATTACATCCAGTTTATCCAATAGACCCGGCAACGTATACTCCTTGAGAAGCCCCTTCACCTGCATTTGTTTTTTAAGATAGGACAGGTATATCAGTGCTACAAATTGCACAAACAACTTCCCTTCAAAACTCTGTTCCGACGAAACCAGGGCGCGACGCATGTTCAGGCGTTCCTTGAGGTTCCCAAAAGCCTTTTCGACAACATCTTTGTTACGGTATATTTCAAGGGCAGTAACTGCATCCATAGTCTCATTGGTAATCAGAGCAAAGAAACCATAATAGCGCTTGGCCTTACTGACGTTCTCTTCCCTGACTGTCACCTGTGTTCCCCGTCTGGGGGTTTTCTTGATGATGAAATACTTCTGGTAGAGTTTCTCATGTTCAGGAACACGTTTGCCAGATTCCAGTTCCTGTTTCAGTGAGAACAATCGACGATCAAAGGCCTTCTCATCATCGGCTGCCTGGTCGATGTTATAGTAATAGTGAATGTAAAGGCGGCGCGATTCCTGTAGAGTATCTCCCTTATACGGACGCTCTTGCGTGTAGTTCCAGGTGGTTTTAACTGTTCGGTAATAAAGCTCATAATTTTCATTGTAATGCTCGAAACCTCGAAACGTATCATATATCTCGTCCAGCTCTTTTCGAACAAAGGCCAGAGACATCCTGACAGACACAAGGAACTTCACATGACTCTGGTACAGGCAGTTGATGTTGTACTCACTATAAAACCCTCGATCCATGACCAGTTTCACCTTTGAATACCCAAGAACATCCAGTTCTTCAAGCAGATGGCTGACTGTTTTAGTATCAGGGATATTACCTGCAAGTTTTCTGTAGTAGAAAGGGAGGTTGGACTCTTGTCCGAAGACGAGAGCCAGATTCACCTGGGGCAATCGGTCATGCTCTTTGTTATGACCATACTGCACTTGTTTGAGAGCTTCTGAATAACTGGATAGAGTTGTTGTGTCATACGCCCAAAATTCCTTTTCCAGCCTTCTCTTTCCCTGAAGGACGAAGAAACGCTGTTTACTGTTCTCGGTGATGCTGGAAAACAACTCGCTGCTGCGCTGTGAGGTGAGATTGCTTCCATGGGGATGCTTGTGCAGGATCCCCCACTTCTCAAAACGGTATAAGGGTGTGCTGTCTTCAAGGATCAGGTAGTATGCGATAGATAATATTTGCCTGTATGTATCAGGGAAACACCGTTTCAGGTCAAGGGTAATCCCAAGTTTCTCCCCGATGGCATCTAGTAGGTAGGTGGCACCGTAAAAGGAACGATTTACTATCTCAGCTGTCTTGGGTCCACATTTGACAGGGGCCTGTAAATCTTGTTTCTTTCTGTTCCTTCCATCAGTGGGAACAATCTCTCCTGTCTCTTTGTCCACACGTCCGATAAGTGTACGTCGGGCACGTGATTGTTTCTTTTCCTTATCCCAGTATGATACGGAATGGTAGGCATAGGTTATCCCGGATCGGTTGTCTGTTTGATGAACAATTGTTGCCATGTGCATCAGTCCTCGTTATGTATTATATATAACACATAACGATTATAAAGCTTTCGCTCCGATATAGAAAAGGGATTTGAGATTTTAAGGCTTATAGAA
>CAZRCS010000349.1:0-1672 GCA_964598645.1 uncultured bacterium
TCCATGCTAATGGATTTGTATTCCCTTATGAGATCGTACTTCAGGATGATCCGTTCCTGTACCCGCCTGGAGCCCAGAACCTGAACTGCAAGGGTAATGTCTACTCCTCCGAACTGTGGAAGAATACCCGAACCCATGGAACTTACAGCATCTACGGCATCACCCAGCCCAAGGGCACCTGCTGTTGCAGATAAAGAGGAGGAAGTGGAACCCGGAACTATAGCAGCAGCCCACGCGCTCCACCTGGGGGTACGTGTAAGGGCCCAGACAGATCCGAAAACAGCCACTGCCAAGCAGATGGCCACTATTCTTCTGAGATTCTGTGCAATCCGCTTCAGAACCCTGCCTGTGTATTTTTTTGAGAGGGGTTTTTCTGCCATTTATCTTCCTATCTTGTAAGATAGATTATGGTCGAAGTGATTCCAACGACGGTTGCTACTATACCTATCTCCTGGGAATGCCTGGCAACCCAGCCGTAGGGAACTTCAATAACATCGCCGGGAAGAACTTCCGTATCCAGGGCTTCATCTCCGGATGCAATACGTCTGCCGTCCCTTGTCAGTACGGTTCCGCCCAGATGCCCGTTGTAGACCACTCCGCCAGCCCTTTCCACATAGGACCTCACCGGATCTCCCGGGGTGTATGAAATAATACCCCTCTGGTGAACTGCTCCGGCCACATACACATCATTGCCCTGAACTACAAGTCTCAGGGTGTCACCTGGGTTCACCTGAAAATCAGAGAAACCGCTGCCCCTGGTCCAGATAGGATGGTTCTCTCCAGCTGAAACGAGGTAACTTCTTGAAAGATCGACATTCCCGGATATTCCGCCGATTCTGTACATCAGATCTTCCACTGTTTCTCCCGGGGTGCACTCCCATGTCTCTACCTCGGGCACGCTGTACTGATCCGTGTAATTTCTGATTCCCGGTCTGACCACATACACCGGATCCGTTACCAGGGAGAAGCTGACCACAGCTCCTCCGTCAACGAAGGGATCGGCAACGGGCTGCCCGGTTGTTCTGTCAAAATGAAGGTTGACCTCGATGGAATCACCAAGTGAGGTGACCATCCAGCCGGATCTGGAAGAATAAGATGAAAGTCCTCCTGCACTGGAGACCAGATCGCTTACACGGTTAATGGCATAGAGGGTGTACTGCCCCGGACGTTCAACCATGCCGTTGATCCATACCTTCACCGTCCTGGGCTCAAGGAGCCCGAGACCTATTTCCGTTGACGGATAATACCTTGCAACAAGCCGCTGAAGCTCTGCCTCGGCCTGGGCTATGGTCAACCCCGCCGCCTGAAACTGACCGATACCCGAGAGTTGTATCATGCCGTCACCTGAAACCTTGCATGGCAGTACTGAAGTAAGCCCGGACACCATCATTGCCTGGCTGGTTCCACCTTCGATCACCATCTGCAGAACATCACCGGCCCCTACCACGTAGACATCCCTGTCAACCGGTTCGAAAATTGCAAAATCCCATACCGCATCGTTGGATGCGGTTTCCACGGAACTTCCCGGGGTGATCTGCGCTATCAGGGTCAGAAAGAGCAGAAAGGTCATTTATCGCACCAGCCTTCGAAAGTGTTCGATCGTCTTTGAAAGACCTTCCTCCAGGGTTACATGGGGCTCCCATCCCAGAACATTTACCGCTGTGGTTATGTC
>CAZRCS010000350.1:0-1661 GCA_964598645.1 uncultured bacterium
CCATACTGAACAGACTTGAGGGAGCAGTTAAAAAGACACCGGGTACATGGATGGTCTTCTTCCCCTCCTTCGCCTGGATGGAGCAGATAGCCCTGAGAGCCAGGGAAAAGGGTATAGAGTTCATTGCCCAGAAAAGGGAAATGCAGACCTCGGAAAGGGAAGACTTCGTGACAGAGATCAATTCAGGCGGAAACCTTGTAATGGTGGTGGCGGGAGGTCTTTTCGCAGAGGGAGTTGACCTGACCATCCCTGACCTGAGAGGATGCTTCATCGCAGGGCCTTCCCTGCCTTCCGTTTCGCTGAAACAGGAACTCCTGAAAGAACGCTATGAACAGACAGGAAGGAACGGATTCCTCCACGCCTTTGCCATACCCGGCATAAACAGAGTTATCCAGGCCGCAGGGAGACTGATCAGAAACAGTGAACAGAAGGCTGACCTGGTTCTTTTAGGCGAAAGGTTCATACGTGAGCCATACATCAGCCACCTTCCAGAACACTGGTTTCCCCTGCGGGTAATAAGGAATGGAAGGGTCAGGCTGAAGAATAGATAGCCTGAGAAAGCCCCCTTGACCTTCAGATAATTCTCTTTCATTATCATTAATGCATAGTAACTAACGGGGAACAAAGGAGATGACATGAAGGTTTTATTGTCTGTTTTTCCCATCCTGCTCTTCACCGGGATATCCGCAGCTGATCCCGCTGACATTCCCATAACCGTCATTCATACCTGGGAGATAACCTATGCCTCAGACATTCAGGACATTTCATACAACTGGAGCACCGATCAGATAGCCATAAGAAGCAACGGAGACGGAAAGATCTATCTTGCTGATCCCGACGATCTCAGTCTTCAAGCGGAAGTAAACCTGCCACCTGGTATTCAGGGGTTCGGCCTCAGTGTAATGCCAGAAGCCTCACTGGGAAGATTCTATGTGAACAGTTCTACCGAACCTGTAATTTACCACACAGACATCGTCGACTCCTGGTCTTCCTTCCCTAATCCTGCAGGAACCGCTGGAACCGGGCTGGACTTCAACTGCCTGCTTGTAAACGATGTCCTCTATCAGGCAACTTCAACTCCACCATTCGACTTCTATGCCATAGCCAACGATAAAACCAGCTATGTCACATATGAGCTTCCAGGAGTTACAGAAGAGATCAGCGGATTCATGGTTCACGAAGTAATGATCCTCGACGATGATGCTCCATATGCGATCATTGCCACCACAAGGTTCGGTCACGAGTTCCTTTTCTGGCATTACGATGGCGGCAGTTACGTTCTCTACGCACAGGAAGACTGCCCTGTTCCTGTTGACGAATCACTGGGACTTTTCTGGGACTGGCAGGCTTTTACCGTATTCTGGAGCTATCTGGGAACCGATGACAAATACTACATAAGTGAATTGGAGATCCCTGTTTTCGGCGGAATAGAGAACAATACCTCTTCATTGGACGGCAGCAGCCACCTGGCACTTGCAGCCAACCCGGCAACCGGAGTTGCCACCATATCAGTTAACCTGCAGACAGCGGAACCTGTTTCCCTGATTGTTTATGACATTTCCGGAAGGGTTGAGGAACAGCTGTTTCATGGAATGCTGGATCCCGGGACCTTCAGCTGGAGCGTAGAACTGCCTGCAGGGATCTACACCGCCTTCTTGAAA
>CAZRCS010000351.1:0-1660 GCA_964598645.1 uncultured bacterium
TAAGTAGGTCGACTTTTCCCTACTTGCTTTGTATGGACTTGAATTCTTGTTGGTTTTTCGAGAATTTGATTGATTTTAATCGGATCTTCAATTTCTGGTCCAACCTTGCCTACAATTATCTCAGGGGGGTCTTCTATTAGAAATTCAAAAAGACGTCTTGTAGATATGGTACCCTGGAATTTGCCCAAAAGCTCTGTCTCTCCTTCGCGAATATTTTCAGGCTTAAGCCGCTCTTTAATGCGTTTAATTTGTTCTACGCCAACAAATTGAGCATGATCATCAATATCACTATCCAATACAAGAGCGAATTGTGCTTCATTATCTTCCATCACATCGAGAAATGCTCTGATCGCAATAATAGCACGTTGGCTTTCATCTGCAATAATCTCTGCCAGATCATCGTCGCTTGCTCCTGGTGATAGTTCCATGATTAAGTTGACCTTATTAATTGCCGCCTTGACTGGGGAGATTTCAGAAGAAAGCTTTGGTTGTACTTCTTCAATTTCAAAGCCGAATGACCCTTTCGTTGTTCCTGTTATCATTAATTGATAATCTTCTTTCTTAGGAATTATGCCGCGCAAACCCAAATCGTTTGTTTGACTCGCCCCAATCGCAGCGACCATTGACGTAAATTTGTCTAGCGCAATTCCTGCAAAGTCCGTGAATATTCCGCGATTTTTAAACGTAGGCTTCCCCCGAAATATTAACCTAGTACGGACTGATTCATTAAATGTAGTTGATAAAGCAGATAATTGCCCCTCTACTTTTCTCTTTCGAGCTTCTAAACTATTTCGATCTATTACGTCTTCTTCGGGTGTTTGGCTTATCAACTCCTCCAATGCAGTTATCTCTGATTCGAGAAACTGGCGTTCATTCAGGATCATGGAAGACCACCTTGACTTTTTATTCGATTAAGGTTGTCTAAAGCAACACTATCATTGGTTGGAGAAAGATCTATCTGCAAATACCCTTTCCATAGCAGTGAATTGCGTTGATGAGACCAGAGGCTATACCAGTATATGGTCTCGGCGATGAGTCTCGCAATTGTGCTGTACTTCAATTCAAAAAAATATGCATCCACATGATAATTATTCTTAAGATAATCGTGATCGAAAAGTTGTGGATGGCTTGCAGCAAGCGTTTGTTGTGTTTGACCAACAGGTAAAATGTAAAATGTAACAACATCGATATCGTTGGGCGAGCAGGATCTCAATGATTCGACCCTTTCTAGAAAACTCCCATCTATCCACTGAAAACCAGCGCTAATTCCGGCCCCGTGCAATGCCGAGCGAAACGAAAGGAGGCCACTCAACAAGTTTTGACGATCCAACGAAGTGCTAAACTGCAAAACAAAATCATTTAGGGAGACCTTATAAGGCGATCTATTTCTCGAAGTGGCTTTGCTGCGTGGATCAATTGGAAAAAGAACCCCTTGATGGTTCCAACTAAGGATCGGATTTCCACTCATATACGAGCCACCTCTGTATGATCATGTATGCAAGCGTTTACTTAAATAAATACTGGTGTAAATACAATGCGCACCCTTTACTCAGCAATGGATTTTGACAGGCCGAACTAGATGAGAGATCAATTGGAGACTTCACAGAACCTATTTTCCTTCCACAATCCCGATCTCCTCATCCGTCAGCCCGTAGAGCCT
>CAZRCS010000352.1:0-1659 GCA_964598645.1 uncultured bacterium
GATAGCAGAAGGGCATTTTCCCTGACCTCTGCTCGAAAAACCCCGACCGGGATGGTCTCGGAGAGATTTTTATAGTTCTGCTGAGTGGTTCTCAGAGCCTTTCTGCTGTATATCTGGTCGGAGATGTCCACTGTGATCACAACGACGCACTGTACGGTATTATCGGGGTTCATTATGGCATAGAAATGCTGGGAAACCCAAACGGCCATACCATCTTTTTTTACCGAGTGGGTCTTTACCTCTGGTATGAACAGCTCACCGCCTTCGGTATAGATTCTCATCAGTTTTTCCGAATAGATCGACAGATACGAGTCTGAGTTGTCCAGCTTAAGCACTTTCCGTTTTCGTGCCATGTCTTCTGCTATATCCTGGTCGCTGCTTCCCCATATGTTCTGCCATGTTTTGTTGTACAGTAACAGATTACCCACTGCATCCCTCACGGAGATACCCACAGGCGCATTACGGATTATGGCTTCGTTAACTGCCTCACGGCTCTTGAAGGTTTCCATTTCCTGTTCTTCATGGGAGATGTCCCTCATTATGCAGAAGATCCCCGCCGGGGAGTCCAGCTCCCTCAGCGGAACCTTCAGGCAGCTGAAAAGTTTTTTTCCGCCGTCACCATCGTCGAAGGAAAGTATCGATCGTGATGACTGGCCGCTTTCCAGGGCTGTGCGGTCTGTCTGCAGGTCTTTGTCTGCAGCCAGGGCGGGCATCAGTGAAGCGGCAGTGACACCTTCGGCGGCTTCAGGAGAATCAAGGCCGAAAAAATCCGCGAAGGACCAGTTGCAGGTAAGGAACCGGAGCTGACTGTCCTTGATGTATACGAGCTCCTGTGCCTGATTGAAGGCCAGTTCCAGATATCTGCTGAGTTCCTTGCCGTTACCTTTCAAGCATAGTCTCCAGTTTGTTTACGAGGCTTGTTAGCATCTTCATGGAATCTTCCACTGGAGCAGGGGTTTCCAGGTCAACGCCTATTTCCCTGAGAAGTTCCAGGGGGGGCTTAGAGCCTCCGGAGCCCAGGAACTCCAGGTAAGAGGAAACCGCGTTTTTCTCTCCGGCGATGATCCGTTCGCTTATAGAGGCAGCGGAAGCCATTCCTGTGGCATACTTGTAAACATAGAAATTGTAGTAGAAGTGGGGGATCCTTGCCCATTCGCCGGCTATGGCCTGATCTTCCTCGTCGTATTCGAAGGCATCTCCGTGGTAGAGCTTGACAAGGCCGAGGTATGTTTTCGAGAGCCAGTCGGCGGAGAGAGATTCACCCTCTTCCACCCTGCGGTGGATCAGAAGTTCGAACTCGGCGAACATCGTCTGACGGAACAGAGTGGTTCTGAAGTCATTGACCTGACTGTCCATGAGGTAGGCTGCAACACTGCTGTCATCGGTTGATTTCAGCATGTTGTGAGCAAGCAGCATCTCGTTGGTGATGCTGGCGACCTCGGCTACAAGTATCTTGTAGTCTGAAGTGTGATAAGGCTGGTTTTTGCGGGAGTACCAGCTGTGCATGGAATGACCTGCCTCGTGGGCCATTGTAAACACCGAGTCAAGGGTTCCCGAGAAGTTCAGCAGCATATAGGGAGGACTGTCGTAACATCCTCCTGAATAGGCACCGCTTCTCTTACCCCTGTTTTCGTAAAGATCGGTCCACCTGCTGCTGAA
>CAZRCS010000353.1:0-1654 GCA_964598645.1 uncultured bacterium
CTGTAGTACGACCAAGCAACTTGAGAGCATTGCCTTTGTTGTACCAGGCTTCTGCCAATTGCGGATTGATCTCTATTGCTCTGTCATAAGCTTGAATAGCTTCAGAGTATTTGCCTTGATGGTAAAGAGCAAGGCCCTTGTTGAACCAGGCCTCTGCATATTGCGAATTGATCTCGATTGCCTTGTCAGCAGCTTTAATGGCCTTATCGTATTTGCCCTGGTCCACGAGAGCATTGCTTTTGTTGAACCAGGCTTCTGCTAATTGCGGATTGATCTCTATTGCCCTGTCATAGGCTTGAATAGCTTCAGAGTATTTACCTTGATGGTAAAGAGCAAGGCCTTTGTTGTTCCAGGCCTCTGCTAATTGCGGATTGATCTCTATTGCCCTGTCATAAGCTTTAATGGCCTCATCGTATTTGCCCTGGTCCACGAGAACATTGCCTTTGCCGCTCCAGGGTTCTGCCAATTGCGGATTGATCTCGATTACTTTATCGAAAGCTTGAATAGCTTCAGAGTATTTACCTTGATGGTAAAGAGCAAGGCCTTTGTTGTTCCAGGCTAATACATCTTGCGAATTTATCTCTATCGCTCTGTCATAAGCTTGAATAGCTTTATCGTATTTGCCTAGGTCTCTGAGAACACTGCCTTTGCCGCTCCAGGGTTCTGCTAATTGCGGATCAATCTCGATAACTCTATCATATGCTTGAATTGCTTCATCGTATTTGCCTTGAAGATAAAGAGCAACGCCTTTGTTGAACCAGGGTTCTGCTAATTGCGGGTTGATCTCTATTGCCCTGTCATAAGCTCTAATGGCCTCATCGTATTTGCCCTGATCCACGAGAGCATTGCCTTTGTCGTTCCAATCAATTGCTGTTGTCTGCCCGAATGCAGGTGCACATAATACACCCAATATCATCAAACAGAGAATAAGCCGTCCTCTAATGAGCATCCCTCCATATTAGTCTAGATTTGCCTAATCAAATACCTTATGCAGAATTTAAAAAATTAGTCACTAAGTAAGGCTAACCTTATCCAATATGTTCATGGCGATGATGTGGAGTGAACCCATCCGAGCGGATAAAAAAAATGTATGTGTTTAGCTCCTCTAAATAGCTCGATAGATATTGGTTTTAATCAATAAAGAGCATGACGAAAGGAATCTATGCCAAAACGAAAAACCCCACATCCCGCAGTAAGATAATATCAAATCATCCTTTATTTTGGTTGATATTGGGTTCGATAATTGATATTATGAGCATCAATGCCAGAAAACTGTCACACAGGTTTTTTCAGCTGGTTTTGGCTCCATCTTATTCGTGTTCATGCCATGTACAGTGCGCCAACATATAGCCTGCTAAATCATGAAAATGTAAAATATCTTTAATAAAAATTTCAGATATTATTAATACATTGGATTTTAAAATTTCAAATCGATGGCAGGAAAATGGTGGCATTTAGAGCGGTCCTCCTGCGGATGTGGGTTAAATGAATAGCATATGTAAAAATCAAACTGCGCGCGGCCACCCCACCCTAAAGGGATGGGGTATGCTTCGGGCCGCGCGCTTCGGTTAGATGGGATCCAGAAACAATCACATCATAGGTTCATTTGATCTAGCGACCAGAATAATTGTGAATCTGCATCAGATTGCCAGAA
>CAZRCS010000354.1:0-1646 GCA_964598645.1 uncultured bacterium
CCTGTTTTGTGCAATGGGTCACCCACTTTTGAATTTCATATCTAAAAGTTGTTTTTGAATCTCCGTTGGTTGCAAAATTCTTGTTTTCACCTGTCTTGATTTTGGCAATACATAACGTAACTGCCTGATCTCTTTAATCTGCTCAATTGCTTTTTCTGGTGAGAGGTCAATGTTGTTCAGCCTTAACTGTCTCTCAAGTTCTTTGTATAGGGCGTAAGCAGTGAAGCAGATGCAAATGTGAGCTTCTATTCTTTCTTTGATCCGATGATAGATAGGTCGGATTCGCAAGTCTGTCTTTGAGATCCTAAACGCTTTCTCAACTTGCCATAGCTGGCTGTAGTTGTCGATCACTTCCGCTCTTGACAGGTGGGTGTTTGTAACATAGCCCTTTAAGCCATCCCAAACGCTATCCGCATGGTATTTTTCATAATCAATGGTTACTTTTATTTCTCCCGAAAGCCTCAAGTACTTGTTGTACCCACGATTATTGATGTGATCCTTATTTAACTTTCCAGAGGCAACCCTTTTTTCAAGCCTCATCAGCCCTTTGTCCCGGTTCTTTTTATCATTGTGAGCTCTTCTGGTTGAATAGCTTACGATCAACCGTCCGTTCTTGCTTTTCAGCTCTCTGGGCCCATCTTCTTTCACCTCTAAGGCAATGATCTTAGCCTTAATGCTTTCAGTCTCATTCTTGATTCTACCGCCAAGAATATACTGGTAATGATTCGCATTTAAGGCGTTGATGTTTTTCTGAGACAGCAATGCTGCATCTGCTATGATGATTGGCTTCCCAATGCTAAATTTCTTTTGAAAAGCCTCAAGTACAGGAATTAGCGTCTTTGTTTCTGAAGTATTCCCTTCAAATATTTGGTAACCGATCGGGTAACCATTGCAGGAAACCAGCAGCCCAATCATAATTTGAGGCTGGTGGTGCTTTCCGTCCTTATTAAAGCCAGGTATACGATAGTCATCCTCCTCTGATGCTTCAAAGTACAGGGTGGTCATATCGTAGAATACAACCCCAATTTCGCCTCTTAAGAGGTTTTTGGTGTACTCAAAAGTGAGACGCTCTATCTTTGGCTTAAGGCTTGAATTAAGCTCATCAAGATACCTGTAGATCGTGTGAACACTTACGTCTGTATTCAAGTGCTGCCTGAAGTATTCTATGGTTTTTAGCTTACTTCCGGGGTAAACAAGCCGACATAGAACTAAATTGCGAAAATAGTTGGGGCACCCGCCGTCTGGAAAATTGAAGAGCTGATAGATTTTGCCTAAGATCAGCTCTGAACCAACAATCTGTAAGTGGTCATTGGCTATGCTATTCACGAAGCTATCAACCACTAGATCATCATGCTCCTCAAACAGGTATTGGACCCCCTGTATTTGCTTCATTTCATTGTTCGCCAAAAGAATAAGCAGCTCCTCTTCTCGCTTGGTTTTAGCACAACCAACAGTCTTTAAAAGCTTGTTCTTCCGCCCAACCTTCATTAAGATCTGAACACTTACACTTCCGCTTTTATTCCTCTTATTGCGAACAAACATGCCCTAAAAATACGACGGGTCACCCAAAATAGCAAAAATAATTTCGTAAATACTTGGAAATCAGTGGTGCGTTTTGAGGGCGTCGATGTGGTGCACAAAACAGG
>CAZRCS010000355.1:0-1643 GCA_964598645.1 uncultured bacterium
GACTTGGCCTTCTATCCCAGGCTGGCGTGGCAATAGGACTCTCTCTCCTGGTCTCCCAGGAGTTCTCAGCGATAGATAGTGAAAAAGCTCATCTTATTGCTTCATCAGTAATTACGACAATAACGGCAACCTGTATTCTCTTCGAGATAATCGGTCCTGTCACCGCACGGATCGCACTGAAAAACGCAGGTGAGATCAACAAAGACACTACCTGATGTGTACCAGTTTTACCTGCGCTGAAGCGTTGTCTCCCGAAAGCCTTGCAACATAAATGCCCGAGGGTGCACCGGTACAGTTCCAGGTATAGCTGCCGCTTTGCACTAGAGCAGAATGAACAGCTCTTCCCGTCATGTCATATATTGTTAACTCGGCTGTATCACAAGCGTTTACGGCGAATATTGCGGCAGATCCAGCAGGGTTTGCCCCGGCATTTGCAATTCCAAAGGCCACTTCACTGTTTTCACCGCTCTCCGAACCGGAAGGATCCGGAGTTGAGCACCTGAGGTCCCACTGCAGATCAGCACCCCGTGCACCGTAGACAAGCCAGATGTCCCCGGCACCTGTAACGGCTATCCTTCCGTCATCCACAGCATCCGACGAAGCCGCGGTAAAAACACCGTTCCAGGAAGAACCGCTCCACTCGTTATACCTTATGGAATTCATTCCTGATGTCCAGGAAACTAACAAATTCCCGGAAGGCAACGCGGTAACAGAGGGTCTTACCCCGTAATCAGCTTCCGAAACCATTTCAGGCGAACTCCATGTGCTTCCCTGAGAACGGGAGAACATGATTTCTCCGCCCTGGCGCTGCCAGGTCACGGCAAAACCACCGGAAATGCCTGTTATGCATGGATATCGGTTTTCATCCGTAACAGATGAGATAACTGTCTCTGAGCCGAATGATCCACTGTCAGGCGCGTCTCTGAAACAGACTGCCCAGCCGTCATCGGTTTTCCTGTGATAGACCAGACCGTATCCGTTTCCATTCCATGCAACGTCCGGGTACCTTTCAGCGCCTTCTGTGCCTGCCAGTGTCTCCTGGGTGGTCCACTGGGTACCGGTCCACATTCTGCCTACAATATCGGGGTTGCCGCCATCCCACTTCTGCCAGACCAGCCATGTGTGTCCGGAACCGCCGGACATTGCTGGTTCCACATCGTATGGATCCCCTGTCGTAAGCATTTCTGCGGTGTTCCATCCTGATCCGTTCCACTGAGATACATATATATCATAGCCTTCATGGTTGTCCCTCATGGACTGCCAGGCAACCCATACCCTGTCGATTCCATTCCCGCCCACGGTTGGATGCCAGTCCCAGTATTCGTGGTCACAGACAATTGCCGGCTGAGCCCAGGAATCTCCATCGGAACAGGTTGCCAGAATGTTGGCTCTTACAGGATCAGAGGTTCCCGATACCGCGAAGACCATGCCTGTGGAGGGATCGGAATACATATCCACTCTGCCCTGGGTGTGCAGACCGTCCGTAAGCGGATAATCAAGCCAGCCATCGGCATAGGAACCGGAGTAAGCTTCCTGCATTTCGCGGTAACTGGCAGACTGGGTCCGCGGTTTCAGGGTTGGGTCTCCAAGCAATACAGCTCCATCTTCATAGTACAGATTTTCCCCGAGCCAGACCATGAAAG
>CAZRCS010000356.1:0-1636 GCA_964598645.1 uncultured bacterium
AGCTTAGCCATTCTCCTCCTTTTTCCACCAGAAGCCCCGCTATTGCAGCGGACAGGGTAGCAAATTCATCATTGCTTCCGGTGCTCTTTCCCCGGGCACGGGCCAAACGGGTAAATCCCAGGTTGCTCGATTCCGAGGTCCTTCTATCAATTCCCGGCACTGGTCTGATCTCTCCAGCCAGTCCTATCTCTCCGCTGAGGGCCGTGTTTTCCATCAGGGGCCGTCCCAGTCTGCTTGATGCAATTGCAAGACAAACAGCCAGATCGGCTCCGGGGTCCGACACGCTGAATCCCCCGGCGACATTCACATAAACATCCTGATTCCCAAGCTCCAGACCGCACCGCCGTTCGAGAACAGCCAGAAGCATTGCGAGTCTTCCCGGATCAATACCAGTTGCCCGTCTTTGTGGGAAACCGTAACTGGTGGTACTTGTAAGGGCTTGTATCTCTACCAGAAACGGTCTGGTTCCTTCCATCACAGCTGCAACCGCGGAACCGCTGACAGGACCCTCTTCCCTTCTCAGAAAATATCCCGAGGCATTGCTAACCTCTCTGAGCCCATCTGAGTTCATCTCGAAAACACCCAGCTCGCTTGTGGATCCGAACCTGTTCTTCGATGCCCGCAACAGCCTGTACTGGTGAAACGAATCACCTTCGAAACTTATCACCGCATCCACGAGATGTTCCAGAACCTTTGGCCCTGCAATTGAACCTTCCTTGGTAACATGACCAATTACGAAAACCGTAAGACCGCTGGGCTTCGCAAGGGAATTCAGTTCCGCTGCACACTGGCGAACCTGTGATACCGAACCTGGTGCGCTGGTTACGGATGATGTGTGCATGGTTTGAATCGAATCGATGACCAGCACGCTGTAATTCCCTCTGGAAAGTTCTCCTGCAACTGATTCCAGTTCGGTTGAGGGAAGAAGAACGAGACCCCCTGGAGGGCTGCCAATCCGCCGGGATCTATGAGCCACCTGTTCAGGAGATTCCTCTCCGGCAGCATAAAGAACCCGAATACCGGCTGCGGCCATATTCATTGCAGACTGGAGCATTAGCGTACTTTTACCGATTCCCGGCTCACCCCCCACAAGCACCACAGCTCCTTTGAATACCCCTCCTCCGAGAACTCTGTCGAATTCCCCAAGGCCCGTGGAAAAGCGGATTCCGCCGGTAACCTTCACGCTGTCAATTTCCACGGGAACTGCCCTGTTAACGGAAATCAGTTTCTCCGCACCGGCTGAAGGCTCTTCCACCATGGTGTTCCAGCTGCCGCAATGGGGACATCTTCCAGCCCAAACAGGAGATTCGCCGCCGCAATCGGTACAGAAGAACGCAGTTTTACTCTTTGCCAACTAGAGCCAGTCTTTCTGTGATTCCTCAGGGTCGAAGGTAGTTGTTGAGGAGTGAAAGACAAGATTGATCTGGCCGCGCTGCCCCTTCCTCTGCTTTGCTATTTTCAGAAGAATCCTTCTCAGGTCTCCCTGTGCTTTCTGGTCATCGTCACCGGAATCGGCATTCTCGTCATGCAGGAAGATTACCATGTCTGCGTCCTGCTCGATCGCTCCGGAATCCCTTAGATCACTCAGCCTTGGAGGACCCTCCCGCTTGGCTGCACCCCTGCTCAGCTGAGACAG
>CAZRCS010000357.1:0-1621 GCA_964598645.1 uncultured bacterium
TTTAGGACGAACTCAGGGCTAATCCCCGCTTTTTCAAAGGCGGGATACAGCCCGTGCCTACCGATAGATATATATGTATATGGTCACCATATGTATAGTTCAGTATGAATAAACAAGGGCATTGGATACGCGCAAGAGGATGCGTCTATAATGTGTATTACCACTTCGTATGGTCAACAAAGTATCGAAGGAAGGTTCTTATTGGCTCAATCGCCGAAGACCTTCATTGGTTGCATGAATTGATAGCAAAGCAGAAGGGTATTACATTGATCAATCAGGAGATTATGCCCGATCACGTTCACCTCTTTGTGACGGCTCATCCTATATTTGCTCCTGCCAACATTGCCAAGATCTTCAAAGGCATTACGGCAAAGAAGCTCTTTGAAAAGCATCCTGAACTAAGAGATCAGCTTTGGGATGGACATCTCTGGAATCCGTCTTATTATGTTGGCACCTGTGGAGATGCGACCAAAGATGTAATAGAACGCTATGTAGAGATGCAAAAGGTGAAGTGATTTGCTGAAGGTGCTTCGCTATAGGATCTATCCTACAAAATCTCAGAGAACCAAGATGGATGACGCCTTGGAGCTTTGCAGATGGACCTATAACGAAGTAATAGCCATCAGGATGAACGCTTACGAGCAAGAAAGCAAATCTCTCTCCTATTACGATACCAAGAAGCTTTTGCCAGGATGGAAAGAAGAAAAGCCCGAATTGAAGGAAGTCCATTCTCAGGTTCTACAGGAAGTCGTCAAAAGAGTTGATTTGGCCTATCAAGCCTTCTTCCGAAGAGTCAAGGCAGGAGAAAACCCAGGATATCCCAGGTTCAAGGGCTATGGCAGGTACGATAGCTTCACCTATACTCAATCAGGCTTTTCCCTGAAGCCTGGCAAACTATGGTTATCCAAGATCGGAGATATCAAGATCAAGCTTCATAGAGCTGTAGATGGAGAAATCCAGAGGCTTAATATCAGAAGAATGCCTACTGGGAAATGGTTTGTATCCTTCCTGGTTGAAGTTGAACCAGATGAACCTCTTCCTAAGACGGGATTATCAATAGGCGTTGATGTGGGTTTAAAAAGCTTCATCACCCTATCCAATGGCGAGCAGGTAGATAATCCAAGATTCTTTGTTCATGAAGAAAATGCTCTGGCAAAGGCTCAGAGAAAGCTATCAAATGCAGAAAAAGGAACACCGGAAAGGGCTAGAGCCTTAAAAGTGGTTCATAGGGTTCATGAAAGAATTACCAACAAGAGGGATGATTTTGTTCAAAAGCTCTCCATATCTCTGGTTAAATCCTATGACTTGATAGCCTTCGAAGACTTGAATATCAAGGGCATGGTCAAGAATCATTGTCTTGCAAAGCATATTACAGATGCTGCTTGGAACAAACTGATAACTACCACGTCTTACAAGGCAGAATGGGCCGGTAAACGTGTCGAACTAGTGAATCCCAATGGCACATCTCAAATATGCTCTGGTTGCGGTCAAGTGGTTCAAAAAGATCTATCAGAAAGAGTCCACAGATGTTCTTTCTGTGGTCTGACTCTGGACAGGGACCATAACGCCGCTATAAACATTCTCAGACTGGGGCTACAGTCTGTGGCGAAAGCCTAGATGC
>CAZRCS010000358.1:0-1621 GCA_964598645.1 uncultured bacterium
TGGTTGCCCGTTCCGGGATCTGCAGCCAGTGGGTTCTGGACGGTGGTCATCTTCCTTCCGGTGTTTACATTGCCGTGGCTTCTGGTCCTTCAGAAGAATCATCTTTCCTTCGGTTGGTGAAGGTCGATTAGAAATCAGTATGTTATACTCCGTGTATAGCTGAATCCCTGATAAGAGGAGAAAGTTGAATTCCGAAGAAGTGAACACCGGAGACTCAGAATTCGAAGTTCAAGCCCGTGACAGACTCGAGCTGGAATGGCGCATACAGCACATTCAGCATCTCGAAGGGCTGAAGGTTCTCTCCGGTGGAATAGCCAACGATCTGAACAACCTTCTCATGACCATCGCCGGCAACACCGACATCATGCTCCTTAAAACCCCTGAAGAGATTGAACTGAAGGAAAGGCTGCGAAGAATAAAAGCAGCGGTTCACAAAGCTTCCGGCCTGACATTCCAGATGCTCTCCTACATCGGCAAAGGTGACATGATAGTTGAATCCCTTAACCTGAAAAGGGTTATAAGGGAAACCCTGAAAATGATGTTACTTACCCCTGAAAAGAGGGCTATACTCGAATTCGACCTGCAGGACGTTCCTGCAATGAAAGCCGATGTCTCACAGGTCATTCGCCTTGTTATGAACATGATCACCAATGCTTCTGAAATTGTCTGTCCCGATCATGGAACCATGGGTATTTCACTCTATAGCAGAGTAATGGACAGGGAAAGCCTGAGAGATCTCTACGAAAAGGAAGACTGCCCTGAGGGTGAGTACATTTTTCTCAAGGTTTTCGACAAGGGCTGCAAAGTTGACAGAGACACCCTGGCCACCATGTTCGGACCCTTCTACCATACTGAGATCCCCGGAAGGGGCCTTGGGATGGCTGCAACCCTGGAACTGATCAGGAATCAGTGCGGTTCCATCGAGGTTACCTACGAAGAAGATGGCGAGCGTTCAGTCACTGCCTGTTTCCCCACCAGTATCACCATCAAGGGTAACAGTCTCAATGCAGATGTGTGTGAAGCAGTCCATATGAGGCAGCTTACGGTTCTTGTGGTGGACGACGACAAGGATGTACTGAAAACCACAGGGGATATACTGAAGATGATGGGGCATAATCCCATTCTCGTGGAAGACGGCTGCAGGGCAATCGAACTTCTGCGCAATTCTGCAAGGGAAGTTGACTGCGTGATGCTGGACCTGAACATGCCCGACTTGAATGGCAGACAGACTTTCTCCATTCTCAGGGAATTCAAACCGGACCTTCCTGTAATACTTTCCAGCGGGTTCCTGCGAGCCTCTTTAACAGAAGAATTCAAATCTATCGGCATGAACGGGTTCCTCCAGAAACCCTACGATGTTTCAGGGCTTCAGCGGGTTCTGGAAGAGGTTTGCCGCTGACCGGGAAAGGATATCCATGAAAGAGATAAATCCCAATGATCTTGCATTGCAGCCTGTCGACCTCTGGAAAAACCAGTGGCTTCTTCTTACGGCAGGCACAATGGAAAGCTGCAACATGATGACGGTGGCGTGGGGAAGCATCGGGTGCATGTGGAACAGACCCTTCGTTCAGATAGTCGTAAGACCCCAGAGGTACACACTTGAATTCCTGGAGAAGTCCCA
>CAZRCS010000359.1:0-1605 GCA_964598645.1 uncultured bacterium
AAGTGCTGAATCTGCACGTGAACGAGGTTAATAAATACCTTTCAACCCTGGAGAATTCAGGGCAGATCGAGACGGTTTCCCTTGAAAGAGGGGTATTCTACAGGGTCAGGCGATAACTCTAAACCCTTCCAACCGGGGCATAGTAAACCACGAATTCCTCTTCTCCATCGAGATTCAGCAGTTCATCGATCAGTTTCTGGGAATAAGCCCCTATTCCCACTGTACCAAGCCCGAGGGCTTCAGCAGCAAGGTAGAGGTTCTGGCAGACATGTCCCGCATCCAGGAGCATTACCTTGTGGGATTCTCCCATGTAGCGCCACTCGCCCAGATATGGTTTGCATGCCCATATGAATACCGCAGGGGCATTGCCCACGAAACTCTGACCGACCGAGGCTTCGGTGAGTTTGACCCCCAGCCCCTCTGGCGAATTCAGGAAGACAAGGGTGTGGTTAAGTGCTGAGTACCTGTAAATACCCGGCTTCAATCCATTGACTTTGCTCACTGCCAGATAGGTTTCAAAAGGATGTCTGGCACCTGCGGAAGGTACTGTTCTCAGTGTTGCTTTTCCTGTTTTCGTGTATGCGGGAACTACTTTTTTAACGCCCTGAGAAGCCCAGAGCAGGAAGGATATTTCCTCAGGAGTAAGCGGGTCTTCAGTGTATTTCCGCCTGCTTTTACGCTCGAGGATGCACTGGCGGATCCCCTCTGAGCTCAGCCTGACGCCTGCCGGTTCAGGCAGGACGGTAACAGGTGCGTTTTCCGGGGGCTCAATTTCCAGCGGAGGCTGTTCGATCCCTTTGCTCTGATCGGATACTTCACCCTCCATGGAGTCGAAGTGGGAGCGCATCAGCTCTCTGTTCTCTTTCCAGATACTCATTTTTCCTCCTTCGAGTAGTTTACCTGAACATAACACAGCAGGGAAATTGACTTGAACGGGGAATCGGTTAGTTTTCAATGTAACATCATCTTGGATTAACGGAGGGTTAAAATGAGCGTATCATCGGACAGGGACACTCTTCACCTGCTGTCTGTTTTTCACTTTGTTCTTGCTGGTTTCATTGCCCTTATAGCCTGTATTCCCCTTATCCATCTGGCCGGAGGTCTGTTCATGATCTTCGGAGGCGTAAGCGAGCAGGAGCCCGGACTAAGCGTGGTTGGAGGCTTTTTCTCTCTTATTGCAGGGGCGATCATTCTGGTCGGTTGGGGCATCGCATATCTTGTGTTCAGGGCAGGACAATATCTGGACAGGCAGGAGAACTATCAGCGCTGCCAGATCGCAGCTGCCATTCTCTGTATGATCATGCCCTTCGGAACCATCCTGGGAGTATTTACCCTTGTAACGCTGAACAGCGAGGATGTGAAGAAACTCTTCAATGACACCGGCTCGGCCCCTGTGGAAATTCAGGATAGCTAGACAGCAGCTTAACAGTAAATCCGGGGAGAAAAAATGAGGATCTGTCTTTTTCTTGCAGCGGCTTCAGCCGTGTTCTGTTTTGCTTCAGAATTCCAGTACCACCTTTCGGTTCCCCTGGATGGCCTTGCTGTTAACCAGAGGCTCGGTTACCTTCGAATGGATATTGAAGGATGTGTCTCCGCAGGTGAACC
>CAZRCS010000360.1:0-1603 GCA_964598645.1 uncultured bacterium
TCTTGGAGAATGCATTCTTGCGAAATTCGTATTTTTTTCTCCCATTGATGATGGACTCCGCAAACTTTGGCTTAATGGATAGTAAAACGTCCATCGATCCCACCCATTTCCCTTATTTTGATGTATCTTTCTGTAGATAGCTCCATGGCCGATTGTGGGGCCGCCTTTAGTATGCCGTTGCCTATTAGCTCTTCTAATCCTAATGGCTTTGTAAAATGAATGTGATGCCTGAAAAGAAAAACAGATACAGGGCCTTCTTCGACGAGTTTATCTATTTCCATTCGAGAAAAAACTGTTCTCTTTGCGGCAAGTTGGAGTATCCTTTCTGCATCGCTAATGCCGACATGTATCGACTCCACTACACCGACTGAGGTTATCGCTTGAAGATCTTCAGATCGATAGAATAGTATCAGATCGCCTGGACCTATTCGTTTAATATTCGAATGGGATAGATATGCCTTCTTTATTGTATTTCCTTCAACAATGAACTCGCCAGAATGCTCGAACAATGTGGTCTGCCTGCAGGGGAAATCTGTGAACAGTCTGTCATGATAGGCTGGCAGAATGGGCAAAACGAATTTTTTAACATCATCGCCATCATAAAAGCTGGGATAAAATATTCTTGAGATCTCGATCGGAGAACAATATTTAAGTCCTTCATAGCCTTTGGCAATCAACCTCTTTACGAATATATCCTCTCCATTATCTTTTATAGCGATCTTATTGAATCCATATTCTGAGATCAATTCGACCAATCGATCTGGCGGTTTTGTGAAATGGGTTAAATAGATCTCATTTATGCCATTTCGAACCGAGAGGTCTACCGCCATCTTGATGAATAGCTCTCCGATTTTATAGCCGATATGAGTTACTTTTAGTGTGGCAATTTTTAACCGTTTTTTCTTGGGGAGAGGCGGTTTCGAATTA
Organism: uncultured bacterium; assembly: GCA_964598645.1. Classification (GTDB taxonomy): domain Bacteria; phylum Fermentibacterota; class Fermentibacteria; order Fermentibacterales; family JCC-6; genus Sabulitectum. The sequence goes on from CAZRCS010000360.1 coordinate 928, forward strand.
TCGATAGACTCGTCCTCGAATTTGTATATAAGCAGAGCACCGATGCTTCCGTCCTTTCTATAATATACCCAGCTATTTCTTCCCTCATCGGATATTTTCTTGAACCATCTTTCAAATTCTGGATTGTATTCTTCTTTTAGGCTATCAAATATTGGATCTGAGTAATCTAGATTGCTGACTGGCTCACTTTTCAAGGCGGGTGGTATAATTATACGATCTCTGGTTAAATATACCTTAAAAATCTGCAATGCTTCATCTAGCAGAAGTATTTTATCGCTAATACCTAATTCATTTGATATTTTATGAATATCTCTATTTTCTGTTATGATAAAATCAAATAAATCTGCTAATTTTTTCAGGTCAGCCTTCGATAATGGTCGACTATCAAGTTCAATACTTGCCTCTTTTAAGGTATTTCTGAGATCTTCTAAGTTTTCCGAGAGGACTTTATCCCGCTTCACCTCTTCGAAGACATAAGAATCCAGTAGAAGCTTCATTGAGATCTCCTTTATTATCCTGCAAACATAATATTATTTGCGATTAAGCGCTATAGTTTACTAGACAATTTATGCCTACAAATAGCCGATCCATAGAGTGAAGGTAATAAATAATAATTAATAAATGCGGAGGACGGGAGTCGAACCCGCGAACACCTTCGTGACAGGGTCCTAAGCCC
>CAZRCS010000361.1:0-1602 GCA_964598645.1 uncultured bacterium
TCTCCAGGCAAAAGATCAGGGTAGCGAGCAAGCAAAATCTGCAGGTTTTCTTCAGTTACGAAAGAGGTCTCAACCATTTGCGTCAGATGATCTCCGTCATCATCCACAAGAAATATTTTTGCATTGCTCATCTTGCATCACCCTCATTAAATCTGAGCTTTTGATCTCATCTGGCTTGAGATCGTACTCCTTCCACAATCCCAATCTCCTCCTCCGTCAGCCCGCAAAGCTGGTCGCATCTATCTGGGACTGCTTCAACCAGCTTTTTGCGATCTTCTGCAGGATTCATCGCCAACGCCTTCACAGCGCTGTCATTGATCTCCATTCAAAAAGCCGGCTCATCCTAAGTCATACCGAGATTCTCGCCTGTATTTATGGGCTTCTTTCATCCCCTTGGCCTTGAATGCAGGAGTCTTGATGCCCACTTTGCATATCCGTTTCTTCTTTCAGCTCGGAGAAGTAGTTGTTATCCAGCTCATAAAGAGTTGCCTTCAGCTCTTTTATGCCCACCTCATTTTCAATTAGAAGATCTAGAAGATGTTCTCCATCAATTAGGGTAATTGGAGCCGCTCCTTGAAACAATGCAGCATCTTTGCAGCCACTGGTAAAGTTGCCAAGCGTGATTAAAGTGCCTCTAATCGCTTTATGGAGGGGAAGTGCCCCTCTTAGCTGGTCTAAAATCGGACGTCCTATGGCTCCCTGATGCCTCTTAACTTGCACGAACTCTTCGATAGTTGTGATACCGAATTGTACTGTTGCCACTACATCAACGCCTTTATCGCCGCTTGCTCCAGTTACCCGAACATTATCATAGCCCATCTTATCTAATAAGTCACGGATTAGCACCTGAAAATCATCCGGATCAATCTTGCTGAGATGTTCCTTTAGAGATTTTTTTTGGCTTTCATTGAAGTTATTTATGGCACGTAAAACCCTACGCTTAGGATCCGCTTCTGCCTCCTTTACAGCATAATCAAGTCCTTTTGAGGTTATGACATAATATTGACCTTCACGTGACACATAATTACGTTCTACCAAATTTAGCAATCTACTCCACAAAGCCTCCTTTATAGTCGAGTCAGCATTATAATTAGAGCGCTCTTTCAGAAATGCACTCCACTCTGAAAGCAGATGACTGCGTTTTGCACGAGTCTTAGTTGCAAGAATTTCTAAAAGTTGCAGCAATCCTTCAGAACTATCAAGATCTCTGATGGTATTAGCATCATTATTCAAAAAAGCTCTGCCTTTATCGGAAAGTTGAAAAACGCCTTCTTCATTTGCAGTCAGAAGTTCATAGCGAGTGATAAATGCTAACGGGGAATTTGTATATCTTGGGTTTACAATATGTTCACTCTCCTCCCAAATGCGTCTGGCCAACTCCAGATCATCGCCCTCAAGATTCTCTACAATCCATGTATCTGGATCCGACCAATCTACTGGATTCTGCGGATTGCCTCTCTGATCCCAAATGCTATTCACCATGTTGCTTACTTTCTTTTTTGGTTCATTGTCTAATGTGGCCAGCAATTTGCTTATCCAAGAATATGGTGGAACCCAAGAAAATCGTACCTTGTTCTCAGAAGTCATATGGTATCCCTTCAT
>CAZRCS010000362.1:0-1593 GCA_964598645.1 uncultured bacterium
AGCTTGTCAATGAGACCGGCTTCTTCAAGGGCTGAGGGTTTGCGCTCGGTGCGTTTCTGAGCTCCCTTTCTTCCCCGGGAATCATTCCTGTCGGAAGAGCCGCGTCTGTCGTTTCTGTTTTCTCTGCTGTCGGTCTTTTTTTCCATCAGTGTCCCCCTAGAATTCCAGTCCGCATTCACGGGCCTTCTCCGCCAGGGCCTTCACCCTGCCGTGATAGGGATGTCCACCTCTGTCAAACACCACGGAGATTATGCCCTTTTCTTTGGCCTTCTCGGCTAAAAGGGCTCCAAGTGCCTCGGCGCGCTGGGTTTTGTTACCCTCCGTACCGGCCTTGAATTCCTTTGAATCCGTGGTAAGAGCAAGAAGGGTTTTCCCCTCAACATCATCAATGAGACAGGCGACCATGTGCTTCAGAGACCTTCTCACGAAAAGTCTCGGCCGGTCTGAAGTACCGGACAGATGTTTTCTTATACGCCTGTGCCTGCGGGAGAGGCGTTCTCTTCTTGTCAGCTTTGCCATAAACCTCTCCTTTCTAACTTACAACCGACTTGGCAGCCTTGCGCTTCACCTGCTGGTCGCTGTAGCGGAACCCGATAAGGTTGTAGGGCTCCACCTTGCGCAGCTTGTAAAGGGTGGAGGCGAATGCTCCCACCAGGTGCTTGTCGTTTCCTGTGATAGTCAGGGTAAACTCGTTCTGACCGGGCTTGATCTCAACATTCAAAGCCTTGGGAACATCAGCGACCACCTTGTGGCTGAAGCCGATCTGCATTTCCAGGGCCTTTCCCTTCATCTCGGCTGTGTATCCCTTGCCGATAACGATGAGCTCCTTCTTGTGCCCGTCTCTTACCCCGACGACACGGTTGTTTATTTCCGCACGGGTAACCCCGTGCATCCTTCTCTGTTCCGTACTGTCGTCCCGCCTGTCCAGGTGAAGAAGTGTTTCATCAAGTCTGGCTGTGATACCGTCTGGAAGAGGGTAACTGTCCGTACCTCTCTTACCCTTAACGGATACCATGTCATCCTTGATGGTAACCTCGACGCCTTCTATAGGGATCGGGAGTCTGCCTATTCTTGACATTATTCCCCCCTACCAGACGTGCAGCAGCACTTCGCCGCCGACTTTGTGTTTTCTCGCTTCGGCGTCGGTAATAACACCTCTGGGTGTTGTAAGAACGGCAAGTCCCCGTCCTCCCATAACCCTTTTGATGTCGCTGACGCCTGCGTAGACCCTGCATCCAGGACGGGAAACCCTCTTGAGACCGAGAATGAGTGACTGACCGTTCCTGTAGGAAAGGTAGATCCGCAGCATTCCCTGCTTACCGTCCTCCATTCTCCTGAAACCACGAATGTATCCGTGGCTGTAGAGAACCCTGGCAATACTCGATTTCATCTTCGAGGCCGGAATGTCCACCATTTTGTGTCCTGCGGAAGAAGCATTCCTGATGCGGGTCAGCATATCAGCGATAGGATCTGTCATTGACATATTTTCAACTCCCTACCAGCTGGCCTTGCGCACCCCCGGGATAAGGCCTCTGTTGGCCATGTCCCGGAAACAGATGCGGCAGATGCCGAACTTCCGAAGGTATCCCCTGG
>CAZRCS010000363.1:0-1590 GCA_964598645.1 uncultured bacterium
AACATGGGAGAACTCACTGCTCTCTACCCCGAAGGATACTCCACCGATGACGATGGTTTCATACAGGCAGCCTCATGGCACATTTCAGCACCTCCGCCGGTTCCCCTGCTAAGAAGGCCTGCTCCGCCGGAGGCGGATGGTGTTCCCTTCGCCTGGGCTATGCCCTTCTGGAGAGAGGTACCCTCCAGGGACCTGTTCTCAGCGGAAACAGATGAATATCTGGGCAACTTCCTGTACTACGAAGCAGGAATTCTTTTCTGGCAGGGTCCTGAGGGCATCTATGAACCGGAGATTCTTGCAGGACACTACTCCCCGGAAGGGTTTACCATTACCACCGGAGATGAGCCGGTAGTGGAAAGAACCCAGCTGGTCCCGCTGCCGGATGGAACAGGCGGTAATTATTCCAGAGAACCTCTGAACGACCAGGAAATATGCGATGTAATCTGCGACTGGGCCGGAGGAAACCTGAAATCCCAGGAGATAGAAGCTCTGTGGAACACCTGGAAACCCTTCTTCCAGACAGAAACCCCATGTGATGAACTGTCCGCGGACAGAAGAGGACAGGGGGAAAAGTGGATAATGTTCCCGCTGCCCTGGGATGAGGTTGACAAAATCAGTTCAATAAATCTTGACATTGAAGGTGCCCCTGACCGGATCATCCATTACAACAGGCTCTTCCTTGGTCTTGTGAGGGTGTACTGACATGCTTCTGGCAATAATCCTTTTTGCGGGCCTGCAGGTTCATGAATGGGGAGTTATACAGAGTACTCCTATCCTTACCGGTTCGCCCTCCAGTGAAAACACCCCTGCCATTGAAGAGCCCATGTATGAATACGACGACAAGGCCCCTGTGGTTTACTTCCACGGTGACCCCTGCAGGGTAACCGTTCGTGTTGCCTTCCCGAACCTGGGCTACGCCACCAGAATACTTCCGGAACCGGATCAGGGCGGCTTAAATTCCACTTACATCCTCTGGGAAGACATAGAGCTGACAGATCAGAGGGCCATATCTGCTGATTTCGGCTGGCCGCTCTGTGATGAGAACCAGATACCCGCATCTGTATGGCGCGAGGTGAATTCTCTGGATGTGGTTGCAGGAGAGTACCGCGACAGTTTCCTTTATTACGAGTGCGTACCAGGCTCTCCCGGGGATCTTCCCTTCATCAGCCAGAGCGGAAACCAGTCCATGAGAATGCCATACGGTGAAATCCCATGCATCGTACTCACCACTTCCGGAGGCAGACCCATGTACGGAGTATTCACCCTGGCGGAAATTCTTACTTCCATACCCAAAGGGCTGCAGTTCCTGGACGAACCTCAGATGCTCAGGCGAGAGTTCTTCAGGTGGTCGGTGGGAGTTCTGAATGAGGACGAGTTCACCGCTTTCTGGAACACTTGGGAAAGCACATTCCTCTCGGACTGCACAGATGACGTTCTGGTGTTTTACCCTGTTCCAGAAGAGGTTCTTGAACGAATAGCAGCCATCGAGGTAATCCCCCACGGGGAAATGGACGTTCAGATAGACCGCTACATCATAGCTGAGATACCATACCGAACCATTTAAAAGGGGGCCCTGAAAAGCCCCCTTCA
>CAZRCS010000364.1:0-1582 GCA_964598645.1 uncultured bacterium
GAGAGAATGCATTTCGGAAGCTGTTCCATCTTCTTGCGTATGCTGAAAACTTCCATTCAAGGTAGTCCTCCGTGGTTTTCTGACTCCCAGAAACCGTATCCGGTCTTGATGGAAGTGAATAGAGGGGATCGAACTGGGTGCCGTCTGCAGTGGTCCAGGGCGGGATCGAGTCCGGAGGAGCATAGAAGTAATCACCGGAGGGTCTCTCTCTGTAAACCCAGTCCTCATATGGAGCATCGAAGGGGATCAGGTCTTCATCAAGAAGACCGGTGTCGTGATGAAGAAGAGTATCATCCTTCCAACCACAGTAACTCCTTATGCTGTATGGGAAAACACCCTTTGCTCCTCTGAGCAGCCCGATGTTACAGAGCATTCTGAACTCGGCAGGCGATGGAATGCGATAGCTGTAGGAAACGTAATTGATTACAGTGTCAGCCGCCAAACTATCATATTCCCAAATAGCCTCTCCCCCAGTTCTTCCGAATCCCTGAGCATGGTAATGAATGGGGAAGGGACCGCTGCTTGCCGCGTTAAAGGTTGAATCCAGAATCTCTTCATAATGTTCAAGCATCCAAAGGTCGGTTGCGCTGCCAAGTACGGAGATGGTGTCGTTGCTCGTTTGCCAGTCATATCCGGCCATTCTAACGGGATATGCATTCAGATCCATTCTCTCGGGGAAGTTGTCGTAGATGTTGTATGTTCCGGAAGAGGCATACTCAAGATATTTGGTGCTGAAGTATGCTCTCACTGCATTTGCCTGCTGGTGAAGAGAACCGCCAATTACTCCCGGAACACAACCACCCCATTCAAGGCTGTCTATGTGATGAATGGAACTGAAGCAAAGGATTTCAGGGGTATCTAAAAAGGTTCGACTGTACTGACACTCGGCGTACCAAGAGGTATTACACACGAAGTCTATAATTACAGCTATAGCTTAACTGATAAGATATTATCACTTAAATTAGGTTCTATAAGGTGTGACACAGATAGGTTGTTCAGAAGACACGATACCTCCCCCGGATTCCCGATTCAATTGCTACTAGTCATCGCTGAAATTATAGAATATTTCTGAATAATCGCCTCAGTGACTGTTGTATTCTTTGGATCAGCACTGCTCGATGGTGTCTATTAAGTAAGATTGCATTCTGATTATTCCAATGCGGGGATAACGATGCTGAAGCCGGAGTAGTCACATCAGCTTTGACTTCTCTCAGAAAAGATTCTATACTCTGTATTCGTATGTGCATATTAATACGGCACTTGAGGATAGGGAGGTATTCAATTTTGCCATTTCTTCTCCTCACACTTGTCGCTGAGACAACGCCCATTCATAACACGGTTGCAGACAGTACTAGGGTAGCGTTTATCGCGCAGACTCCCGTTTCCTGGGAAACAGTTGAGTTTGACAGTCTGAGCTATATCAGATTCACAGACTCTCCTCTAACAGACAGCATCGGCTATCCAGAACTCCCCATGATCACATGCCTGGTTGCTTTTCCTGACAGCGTAACACCATACCTTGAATTCGCAGTATCCGGTCAGAGGGAGCAATCTGTTGCTCCTGTATATCCTGCACCTGCAC
>CAZRCS010000365.1:0-1572 GCA_964598645.1 uncultured bacterium
ACACAGGGAGGCCTGTGAAGCTGGTTCTTCAAAGGCACCAGGACATGGTCTGCACAGGAAAAAGACACCCCTATGAAAGTGACTTCACAATGGGTCTTGACGATTCCGGGAAAATACTTTCCTGGGAGGTGGACTACTACCAGAACAGCGGAGCTTCAAGTGACCTTTCAACCGCAATAATGGAGAGAACACTGTTTCACAGCACAGGCAGTTATTTCATTCCTAATGTCAGAGCGACCGGTTACTGCTGCAGAACGAATCTGGCTCCCAATACTGCCTTCAGGGGTTTTGGCGCACCGCAGGCAATGTTCGTTATAGAAGCAGCTATCCATAAGGCTTCGGCTGTAACTGGAATACCGGTTTTCGAAATACAGGAAAGGAACCTGATGAAACCCGGGGACTCGTTCCCCTACGGAATGAAATACCATTCAGACGAGGTCAGGAACTCCTGGAATCTGTGCAGCGAGAAGTTCCAGCTGAAAAAGACCCTTGCCGATGCTGCCGAATTCAACCAGAGGAATGTGTGGACAAAGAAGGGAGTGTCGATGATGCCGGTTTGTTTCGGCATCTCCTTCACTACCACCTTTCTGAACCAGGCCAGTGCACTGGTACACGTCTACACGGACGGCAGCGTTGGCATAAGCACCGGGGCCGTGGAAATGGGCCAGGGAGTGAATTCCAGAATAAGACAGGTTGCTGCGGAAACCCTTGGAATCCCGGTGGAACTCACCCGGGTGGAATCAACGAACACGTCCAGGAATGCGAACACTTCACCAACAGCAGCCAGTTCCGGCGCAGACATGAACGGTAATGCAGCCATATTGGCCTGCAGGGAGATAAAAGGGCGTATAACTTCCCGTGCAGCGGAAAAGCTGAACTGCTCACAGGTTGACCTTGACATAAAAAACGGCTTTCTCACCGCAAAGGGAGAAGCAACCGCAACCACATGGCGTGAATTGATAAAGGACACGTACGAAAACAGGATCAGTCTTTCGAGCCATGCACACTACGCAACACCGGGGCTTCACTTCGACAGGAGAACCGAAAAGGGAGAACCCTTCGCTTATCACGTCACCGGCACTGCCCTAACAGAGGTTACCGTTGATTGTCTCCTGGGCAGGTACACGGTGGATCGCGTACGGATGATTCACCATGGCGGGAAGCTTCTCAACCCCCTTTTAGACCAGGGGCAGGTCGAAGGCGCACTGGTTCAGGGCATCGGCTGGGTAACCATGGAAGAACTGGACTGGCATATCGATTCGAAGCGGCTCCTGGCCGACACACTGGCAACCTACAAAGTACCGGATATAAATTTCACACCGGAGATGGAAGTGATATTCGCTGAGGGGGAAACTCTGCCTGAGAACGTGGGACTCAAGGGCTCCAAGGCAATAGGAGAACCTCCATTCATGTATGGAATCGGCAGCTGGTTCGCCATAGTGAATGCGATGGGTAAAACAGGCGATTACAAGACCCCTATGACCCCGGAGCGAGTTCTCATGACACTCAGGGCGGCAGAGAGGTGACTTTTCCCGGTAACGTAAGAGCAGACATCATCAGGGGAGTATTCAT
>CAZRCS010000366.1:0-1559 GCA_964598645.1 uncultured bacterium
GACTAAACTAAACTGAATTCGGAGGCAGTATATAAGGATCAGTCAAAGTTGGCAGGATGTGGCGTGTAATAGTATAGTAGTAATCGTAGATATAGATATATATTAATAGATAGTATATATAGTAGTTTTTCTTCTTATACCTCTCTTGTTTGAGTAGAAATTGGTTTAGTTTAGCGGCAACTAAATTCTCGTCTCATCTATCCACAAATCTTGCGCCTGATCCGAAAGTTCTATGACATTCTAGCCTTACATGCGGAAAATGTCATAGAACTAAGCCGCAGCCTTGCGTTTCAGTCCCCTCTTTTTCTCGACTTCCGTTTTCACTAAAAAAAACGGAAATGGTTTCGGTGCCCTTCATCCTTCCAGGTCGCCCTTCTCGATCAGCTCCTCGATTCTTTCCTTCAGCTCGAATGTATAGTAGCGACCCTTTTTCCCGTCTCTTTGTGCGTGTTTGGATTTAATTCCATAATGCCGAAGCGTGCTTCCCACCGACTGACCACTCACACCCACCTTTTCGCCCACCTCAGCCACAAGAGGCTCTTTCCCTTCACCATGGAAAGACTTGATCGCCTTGAGCATTTCGCGCACGTTTTCAGGTACATCTTTAAGCACGATCTCAGATGTCTTAAGATCTTGTTTTTTCTCTATTTCGCGCACACCTTCGCGCACGTTTTCGACCACAGTTTCTTTTTGTGGCTCCAATCCCCCCTCTTCGTGCTTAGAATGGTGCGCTCTTTCGTGCTTAGATATGCTCTCTGATATGAGCGCTCGAACCTCTTCGAGTATGTCTTCTCTCCCTGGTTCTAGCTGAAAATAGACATCTAAAGCCTTCCTAACTGCTTCGGTGGGAGTCTCACCAGTGGATTGGATTAGTGCCACATGGCGATCTGAGAGCCTGATGGATGTGTGCTTCATATCGTGCTTAATTACGTGCTATCATAGAAATAGCCACAGGTCTTCTAGGACCTATCGCCAAAAGAAACGGGCTTAAATCGCCTTAGGTAGAATAATCCAAACATGGAATAAAAATAGCAGTCGGCCAGATCTACCCGCTTCCCGTTCGCCCCTTTTTTGTGGTCGATTGATCGCCTCGAATTAGCGTTTTTGGAGGCGGGGCGAGGCCTTCCCGAAAGTACGCTTTAGACTGTTGTTTATATGCCACCGCTATCCATCGCCACATCTCTTATGTGGTTATCTTTCAGATGTGTTTGTCAAAATCTAGCCACAATACTTAGCAATAACTACCCAAAAATACGATTGAGCTAAACCACATCTACCGGCCCACCGTATATAAGTAAAAGTCTAAAGCATGATCTGGTAAAGGGCCAACCCCACCGACGGAGATATGGGAATCCCCCCTTTTTATGTGTTCGATTTGTCCAATTAGTCCAATGTGATAGGTTGGCCAAAGTTGGCCAAATCGGCCGCGCGTTCGACGGTGGCGCGGGCTCTCTTTTGCTTTAAGTCTGGAAACAAATGCGCCAAAGTTACTCTTCGGTGTACTCGATGCTCGCGACCGCGCCCTTAAACAGGACCATCTTCTTTCCTCTGCCCACATC
>CAZRCS010000367.1:0-1547 GCA_964598645.1 uncultured bacterium
ATGGCCATGGGGGAAAGCGCTCCCGGTGTCCAATACTGATTCGGGACCATCCATCCTTTGCGTCCATATGCGGCATATACGAAAGAATCGAGAACCTTCTTTCCCTTCTGCCTGGACAGACCCCTGGCAAACTTCCGTGCGCCTTCTCCAAGATCCAGAATGCCTCTTTTTTCGATGATCGAATCTAACAGTGCAACACCGATGTCTGAGTTATGCATGGAAGCGGAAATCACATCAAAATCATCCGGCGAGAACACGGGAATGTTATCTATGCCCAATTCACTGGGTGTGAGGTGTTTTTCTGACAGGCACTCCATGAGCCATGATAATACTCCTCCTGCGGAAATGGCGTCAAAACCATACATATCTGCATGATGATTCAGTTTCTCGGCGGCGCGTTGATCGAATATTCCCGACAGCGGCCCCATTGTCTGATAGGGTTCATAATCCTTTTTGTATTCACCGTGCATTTTTTTACAGACGGCAGCACATGGTTCGCCACAGTTGCTCTGCAATCCCGGCTGAATCGTTTCTTCATTGAACTGCTTCAGGTAATGCTTAACTATGAACTTGTCGTGTAACTCCCTTCGCTGGTTTTCATCCATGTAAATGCTCTTGTAATTGAAAGAGAACATGCTGCCGCCAAGACCTGCAAAATTAACACCGAAGGTGCCTCCGGTCTCAAACCTGGGATCGAAGCGATACTTGGCGGTAGCCTCTATGTCCTTTGCCGACATTTTCATCTTGAATTTATCGAAAAACCATTGGTCTGCGACTTTGCGGTCGCGAAAGTCTTCATCTAAGAATGTTCCGCCGTATATTATTGCCGCAATACCGTGGTCTCTGAAAAGCTTGGTTCCAAATCCGCCTCTGCCTGCCCATGTATCAACAAAAGTTAATTCTCCCCCCTTTATCGGAACAGAACATATCGCCCCGAAATCGGTTGCCTGGGATGCAGGACCTGTTGCCAGTATTCTTGGGTCATTACTGTAACTGTCTCCAAACAGGTGAAAAGTATGATCCATTAAGGAGTATACCCCTCTTCGCCCTTCATCCCATACTTTCTGGATCTCTACAGGACGTACTTCGATTTGAATCTCTTCGCCATGTTTTCGGTTGAGGTATAAGACAGAGGGGGTGGAAGCCTTACCAACAATGGAAAGCATATTGATACCAAGGTTATCGAAAACCAAACCTGCTCCACCCATGGAGGATACAAAAAATCCACCCCAGCATGGAGAAAAGCCGGTGAAGATCAATCGGTTTGATCCTGGGAAAATGGAACCTGCAAAAAGTCCTGTGCCGATATTTAAACTGTTATGTCTGCCTGATAAGTGGAGTCCTAAATCAACCGGCCCGAAAAAATCACCCACATTAAAGTGATTTACACGATAAAACGATGTTCCGGCATCAACGAAAAGCACTTTCAATTTAGTTTCCATAATGCTTTCATTCCCTGCTTCCTGAACACTGAACGGCTGTACCGGGGTATCCTAGAAGAAGAACCTCACTCCGATGGCTGCATCGATGTAGAAGTCTGTGTCCGG
>CAZRCS010000368.1:0-1544 GCA_964598645.1 uncultured bacterium
AGGCCGTCTGCTTCGCAGGCGGCCTTTTTTACAGCAAGTGATACCTCATCGATGGAGTAGGGCTTGTGGAGTATTCCTGCATGCTTTTTGCCGCTGAACTTCTTCAGAACCTCATCCCTTGCAAAACCGCTGGAGATGATTATTCTGGCCTCAGGGTCTATCTCATTGATCTTCTCGAATGCCTCGAATCCGTCCATGACCGGCATGGTAAAGTCCATGATGATACAGTGGAAACCTTCCCGGTTCTCACTGACCAGTTCAACAGCTTCCCTTCCATTACAGGCATAAACCACTTCGTATCCCAGTTTATGAAGTATTTTCCCTGTTACCGAACGCACTGACTCTTCGTCGTCAACCAACAGAATACGCCCGTTTCCATCATTCACGGAGTGCAGCGAGTCTTTTTCTCCGGGGATATCACCATCTTCGCAAACTGGAAGGAAAATGGACATCTCGGTTCCCTCCCCGGGAGTTGAAGCAACCGTTATCCCCCCGGAGTGTGCCCGGACTATGCCCAGAACCGCCGCCAGGCCAAGGCCCCTTCCGGTGAACTTGGTGGTGAAAAAGGGATCGAATATTCGTGAAAGGGTAGCCTTGTCCATTCCCGACCCGGTATCTGAAACCGATACAACAACGTATTGACCTTCCTTTATTCCGTTATCCATGTAAAAACTCGGAAAGTCATTGCGGGAACAGGTCTCGAGAGAAGTGGACAGCTTAACCGTACCTGATCTGTCATCGAGGGCATCTGAAGCATTGGTGATCAGATTCATGACAACCTGCCGAAGTTGAGCGGGATCTCCCATAACAGGAGGAAGTGGTTTTAAAAGGTCATAAACAAGCTCGGTTTTCTTCGTAACGGAAACACTTAGCATATGCCCCGTTTCCTCAATAAGATGATTCAAGTTCAGGGGTACTTTGTCCGGCTCGCTGCGCCCGGAATAATCGAGCATGAGACTGGCCAGCTCTGAAGCCCTTTTCGCGGCAGTTACAATATCATTTATGTATTCCCTGGCCGTTTCCGGCAGGTTTTCTTCACGGAAAGCCAGGTCGGCGTTGCCCAGTATAGCCATCAGTATGTTGTTGAAATCGTGTGCTATTCCACCTGCCATAACCCCCAGACTCTCGAGTTTCTGTGTTAACATTATCTGTTTCTCGAGTTTTATCTGCTGTTCTGCAGCTTCCTTCACATCCGTAATATCCCTGAGGTGCTCAATTACTCTCACTATCTCACCATTCTCACCCAGTATCGGATATGATCTTACGTCCAGCCACCTTCCCAGCTCCTTGACATATTTCTCCACCCTCGCAGGTTTTTTCGTAAGGTAAGTTTCAGAAGTTGCACATACTTCGCATGGAGCTGTGTGCCCTATGAGCTCAAAGCACTTTTTCCCCTTGACCCCGTCTGGAGAAACTCCAAGGAAACTGTATCCCGCTGCATTGTAACGGATAATTTCATGGGATGAGTTCTGTATTCCGATAACATCAGGAATTGCGTCAAGAACACTTTGAAGAAGCTTTTTTGTGTCTTCAAGCTCGAGGAT
>CAZRCS010000369.1:0-1543 GCA_964598645.1 uncultured bacterium
CATTATTAAAAGTAATAGCTGGAAAAATAATTTTAAATTTAAAGAGTCAGATAATATAAATGAAGTGACGGGTGAATTATATGAATAATGTTTTATGCTAAGAAGCCCTTCCTTAAGTGCTCGCGTACAGAAAAGGTGATATAAGTATAATTATTAATCATTCTTATTTTTGGATATCTTTATAAAAAATTTACATAAATGGCTCTTTTGATTTTTTATATTTTTCTGGCATTATTTGTTTCATTCCTCTGTTCTGTTACCGAGTCGGTGCTTCTGTCAACCCCGGTTTCATTTCTTAATGTGAAGCTTGACGAGGGAAAAGCGTCGGCCCTGATAATGATAAAAATGAAGGAGAATATAGAAGGTCCTCTTTCAGCAATCTTGTCTCTTAATACTATTGCTCATACTGTAGGAGCTGCAGGGATAGGTGTGCAGACTGCTATTTTATTTGAGAATTTATCCTTTGGTATAATCTCAGCAGCCCTGACCCTGTTGATATTGATTTTTTCAGAAATAATTCCGAAGACTATTGGTGCAATGTACTGGAGGAACCTTGCATTAATTTCCGGAAAGGTTATCAAGGTAATGATAGTCATTACCTGGCCCTTTGTAATTATGGCTGGCTTTATTACAAGGATATTTTCACGTAGTAAGGAAGAAGCTTCGGTAAACCGAGATGAGCTTTCTGCCATGGCGAAAATAGGTCATGAGGAAGGAGTCTTCAGCGAAAAGGAAAGCATGATTATCACCAATCTGATACAGTTGAAAACAGTAAGGGTAACCGATATTATGACGCCCAGGGTGGTAGTAACTATTGCTGATGAGAATATGACAATTTCTGAATTCCTCAAACAGAAGGAATATCTTCACTACTCAAGGATTCCTGTTTATGATGAATCAAGGGATAATATCACAGGATTTGTGTTGAGGCAGGAAGTCTTTGAATATATTGACGATAATCCCGGTGTAAAGATGCTAAAGGATGTTAAAAGAAATATGGTTATTGTGCCTGAGACCAAAACAGTACTTGATCTCTGGAATACAATGTTAAATTCCAAAACTCATATAGCTCTGGTTGTCGATGAGTACGGAGGTATGGACGGTATCGTAACTATGGAAGATATCTTTGAGACCCTGCTCGGGCTGGAAATCGTTGATGAGAGGGATAAGGTCGTTGATATGCAGGTGCTGGCCCGCGAGAGGTGGAAGGCAAAAAAGCTGAAGTACAGTATTATTGACAGGGATTCTTAATGCTTCTGGCCGAGCAGACCACCGCGATTACGTCTGCTCCTTTGTCCGCCATAGCTTCCAGCAACGGCGGGCTTCGTCACAGCCGTGATCTCGATCAGGGAGAAACTAAAAGGGGAGGAGCGTCAATAAGTTTGCCGGTGGCAAACTTTAGCGACTAGCCAGACTGCAGCGATGGAAGGGAGGGTATTGTTCCAGCGAGATTACGTCTGTTCCTTCGTCACAGCCGTGATCTCGATCAGGGAGAAACTAAAAGCAACAAAGCCTGAAAAGCCTCCGGCTTTTTACGGGCTTT
>CAZRCS010000370.1:0-1541 GCA_964598645.1 uncultured bacterium
TATCTCCAGAAATTAGTGAGATAAAAGTGAGCGAATCAGGGAAGATTCAAGTAAGTCCAACAATCGGAGATCTAATGAGCGAAATACCTGAAGGAAACAGGCCGATTATAGGTATTAACGAGGACGGTACACTGGATTTACCAAATGACCATTTTATAATACCACCGGAGGCACAAACGGACAATGCGTTTAAGATTTACGTGATTGGGGATTCGATTGCATGGGGCAACGGATTGAATCGCGAGGATAAGTACTATTATCTGGTTGCAAAAGAACTTCAGGAGAATTTGGGAGAACCAGTTGAAGTAATAGTCTACGCGCATTCCGGAGCACCTATATCAGGTGAGGATGAAAATTCAATAATAAATCAAGCGAAAAAAATCCCAAGTGATGTGGATCTCATTCTTGTATCGGGTGGTATAAATGATGTTGGTATAAAATCTATATTAGACTCGGGTAAAGAAGCGTCTTCTGTAACCAGTCTTTCTGCACCCATCGAAGAAAGAATGGAAAATTTGCTCAGAGAGCTCATTAATAAAAACCAACATGTAAAAATAGTTGTCACAGGTTATTACAATATAATCTCGAGAGATTCCAAACTGGAAACAGTCGACAATTATCTTGGTCAATATTGGACTAGTGACATATCCAAAAAATTTGAGGCGCCAGATATCAACCGATTAATTGCAAACTCCATTGCTTTTAATAGTGCATGCACTACAGCATTGAGGTCTGCTGTAAAAAAGGTAGATGGAAAAGAAGGTCGTATTTTATTTGTTTCGCCAGAATTTCAGGATAGCAATAGCTACAAAGCAAGCGATACATACCTCTGGGGATTAACATCTATCCTGCCCCCAATGTCAAATGCCATTGATCATGACTATGAGGCTACTGCTCATCCAAATAGAAAAGGAGCATCCAAATATGCAGATGCGATAAATAATATCATAGGAGCCAAAGGGCTTGATTGGCTGCAAAAAACAACGCAAAATACGACAAAAGAGCGCATTTGGAAAGATTTTCCAGGAGTTTCCCGCCACTACCCTTGGATAGATTCGGTTACGTCGACAGATCTCAACGAAGATGAAGACGTGTCTGATGAAACCAATATAGATACTCCCTCATCTGATCTTCCAGCAGCGGAAATCATAGGCCCGGTTGGGCCATCACTACCAGAGTGGGGAGAGAACTGGGACCAAGATCCCAAAGATGAGGGATTATATCACGCATATAATCCAGATACCGACTCAATTTGGCTATACGACCCGAACACTGGCGAATCTTGGGAAGCTGGAGAAGACTGGTATACTGGAGGATCCGGATACGCCGATAAACCTAGCTCAGATTCAGGCGAAGGATCAGATACAGGTACCGATACTGGTGATGGATCAGATACAGGTACCGATACTGGTGATGGATCAGGCTCCGGATCTGATGGTGGTGCAACTGTATAACGGCGAACCCATAGGAAGCCCTCCTTGAAAGAGAGGTACTGCATCGTTAAGCCCTAATTAGAGTTATAAGCTCCTGGCCGAATTAAT
>CAZRCS010000371.1:0-1538 GCA_964598645.1 uncultured bacterium
GAGAACGGTCAGCTGGTGCTCTTCATCAGTTCAAGATCCGACCAGTATCTTCTTGCAAGAAAAACATCGGACCTTGCCTGGATAGTCAAGACGAACTACGATCTTCTGGAAAAAGTCAGGAAGAAGGGTGGAATCCCCTTCTACAGGATTCGCAACATTCGTGCCACCGGAGAACATCTCACTGGAATAAACATTGTGGGTTACGAAAGGGACATTTCCTTCCAGAAGCTCATATCAACTTTGTCCGTAGCCTGGCCCAGTGCCACTGTCAGGCATCAGCGAAGATACACCACCAGCGACGGCATCGTTTCTATACGTGTGGAAATGACCGGCCCCAACGGCATGAGTGCCAACAGGGAAGAGCTTAAGGTCATACGTGATTATCTCAGGAAACTTCTCGTATCCAGAGGGCTGGACAGGCTGGATGCCATTCACCATTACGGGGGAACCGAACACATAGGCCGGGCCCTTCTTCCGCTTCTAATTAAAGAGTGCCGCAGCACCGGTATGAACCAGGCATACATAGCCATGGAAAGTACCACCACTTTCAGCGCAGAGCTGAAAATGCTTCTTGTGACCCTGGCGGAGAACCAGAGTGACGTGAAGGACCACGACAGCAGAATACTCACCCTTGTGAGGAATCTCAGCAGTCAGAAGGGCATAGGGGTTAAATCCTTCAAGTCACCCAGCCGCAGGGATGAGATATGGGTGGACGTATTCGATTTCGTGGTTGAGCGGGAACAGTTCGACCAGATGGAGGATGCATACTCAATAGTTAAGCAGGTGATCCAGGAAAGCTTCGGAGAGTTCAGGGACTTCGACCAGGGAATGCGTCTCAACGATGTTCACCGTCTGGAAACCATAAGAGAGATCCTGTCGGACCTTCCTGAAACCGTGGTCACTGATTTCTACTACAGTCTCGAGGATTTCATGAGGGCCTCTGTTCCTGAAGAAGAGATTGCCTCTCACATAAGGCTTGCATTCGATACCATTTCAGAGCTTATTCCGGTGTCAGACAGCGGAATAAGGCTGAAAAGCCTGGAAGTGACAGGCAGAAAGGGTTCCGTTGCAAGCCTGATTTGCTGTGCACGGCGGGGAGAATGCAGGAACATGGAAGCCATTCTGGAAACGGTAAGGGACTACACGGTAACAGCCAGCATCATCAGATGGTCCGGAATAGTATCCGTGGTCCTTCGGGTACAGGACTCGGGAAGGGGGCTTCCTCCGGAGAAGAAGGAGGAAATCCTGAGCACCATCGCCGAAAGGTTGAAAGAAAATGACTGATACGGAACAGACTCCCTATGACAATGCTGAAAGGGAAAGAATGGCCTCCATGCTCGAAAACTGGTTTCAGCAGCGCATGGAGCTTTCCAATCGGGCCTTCAAGCTGATGTTCATTCCACTGGCCGCAGTTGTGCTTGCTGCCCTTTTGTTCTGGTTCAACTACTACCTTCCGGTTCCCTCACTGGTTCTGCTGGGGATACTTCTGGTTTCCCTTCTGGTGTGGATAGTATGCCTTCTCATGGGAGCAAAACTGG
>CAZRCS010000372.1:0-1531 GCA_964598645.1 uncultured bacterium
GGTTGGAGAGGATGAGGATGCCCCATCTTGATCTTGAGAACAGGCAGTTCATCTTTAAAATAGTGTATTTCGGTCCCGGAATGAGCGGAAAGACAACGAATCTCCTTTACATTCACAAAACCCTCATGGAGAAGTACAGGGGGGATATGCTGGTTCTCGACACCGAAGAAGAAAGAACCCTCTTTTTCGACTTTTTTCCTGTGTCCCTCGGAACGGTGCAGGGCTTTTCCCTGAAGTTTCACCTTTACACCATTCCGGGTCAGGTGTACTACGAAGCCAGCAGAAGGATAATACTTGAAGGCGCCGACGGAGTTGTATTCGTTGCAGATTCAGCAACCGACAAGCTGGAAGAGAACCTGGAGATGTACAGAAGGATGCTGGATAATTTACGCAGCTATAGCATCGATGTAGACAACTACCCAATAGTACTCCAGTACAACAAGAGGGATTTTGACGAAATTCTGCCCCTGGGAACCATCGAGGAAGCTCTTGGTCTTTCTGAAGACTTACCTGTGACAGCATCTGTTGCCACAACCGGTAGAGGCGTTATGCAGACGCTAAAGGTAATAAGCAAGGAAGTCATACAAAAGTTTCAGCCAGGAGCTGTGTAAAGGAAAGGAGCTACAGCCAGATGGCCTTCAACGGAAATCTTCACGAATTCGGTATCGTAGCTCTGCTGCAGCTGCCAAATACCAATCGCCTTACAGGAAGACTTTTTGTTCAAAGCAAAAAGGGAGAAGCCGAGTTCTTCTACCAGAAGGGCAAGTTGATCCATGCTGCAAACGGCGCTGTTCAGGGCAAAGACGTTCTTGCTTCGGTGATAGACTGGGATGAAGGGAAATTCTCTTTTGAATCTGAAACAGAGAGTCCCTCAGAAACCATCAGGGAAGATCTGCATCATTCGCTTATGTGGGCGCTCAAGGAACGCGATGAACGCAAGAAGAAAGAGGAAGAGATGAGGCTTGCCGAAGAGGAGCAGAAAAGGCTGCTGTCTGAACAGAGGGCCACAGAAGCTGAGACGGAGCCTGAGATCGAACCGGAGATAATACCAGAAAGCTTTCTTGAAGCCGCTTCTCATGCCCACTATGCATGCATGGTTAACGGTAATGGAATCGTCATCGCTGAAACCGTGGCGGAAAAGGACTTCAGAGCAGGTATCGACGGATATCTGGAGGCGGTGAAAAAATTCATCAGCACGTATCCGGGAGGGAAAGTAGGAAAAACCTTCATCGATGACCCTGAGTTTTCCCTGGGTCTTGCAGGCAATGAAAGCGGAAATACAGTGGTTCTGTTTGCATCGCCTAACACACGACTCGGGATTCTTTCAATGGAACTCGTGAAATTCATGGGGAAGATCGAAGAACAGGGATTTGGAGATGGCAATGAAGGACGGGATCACTGAGAAAAGATCCGCTTCGGAACCGCTGCACTTCATAGAATTCATGGAGATTTGTGCGGATTCCGGAATAATCACGGAAGCCAGTGCCAGACGCATCTGCCAGTTTGCCAAGTATCAGGGCGGGGTGGGGGC
>CAZRCS010000373.1:0-1530 GCA_964598645.1 uncultured bacterium
GGGGACCGTGGGTTCGAATCCCACCTCCTCCGCCAGGGTAAGCCATATTGACCAGTATCCCGCCAAAGTGTGTTCTAAGTGGCTTTCTGGCCTATTCAGCTGACACTACCCGCTTTTACTGTTGTACGGTATCTTTTGAAAAGTAAACGCGAGAATGTGCTTGTTAATGAAACGTGGATCTTGTTTCCATTCCCAATTAAAACATGGGTTTGAGACGCTGTGATACAAGTACATTAGTATATAAGGCAGCTGACGAAAGAGAGAGTGCAATCAGTGACAAAAACAAGTAAATATCTATTTTTATCTCTAATTCTGGCGTTAATAATCTCTGTATTTGGGTACATGAACAGGGGAACTATCCGGATACATATGCTTGATTATCTCCACTCATTCGATGATGCTGTCATTGAAGATGAATCTGATATTGTCCCTGCATTAGGATGGGGCCTTGCGAGAGATGGCGGCTCTTTAGGAGACACAACGGGTACTAGTCAGGAACAGCTGGAGAGTCTCAGATCTCTGGGTTACTTATCTGGCTACGAAGAAGCTCCTTTTATGAGTAACGTTACATTGTATAATTCTGAGTTAGCCTGTGATGGCTACAATGTAATAGCCTCAGCAAATGGATTCGGCGTGAGCATGATCGACATGGAAGGCAACATTGTACATGAGTGGTTCTCGCATGACATAACCCTCCACGGGCTGTGGCCAGAATCACGGGATCAAAATACCGAATCTGAATTTTGGCGCAGGGCTTATCTATTTGAAAACGGAGATCTTCTTGTTCTCATGAAAGATGGAGGTATTTTTAAACTTGACAGAGAATCGAATCTGCTCTGGACCAGCAATTACATCAACGCACATCATGACCTTGATGTAGGCGACAACGGTCTTATTTACGCTCTTGGATGTAAGATTAATATAAATGAAAGATACAATCCTAATGACTATATCTCCGAGGATTATCTTTACATTCTTGATTCACTGGGAAACACAATTGATAGTATGTCGATCCTGGACCTTGTCTCAGAGTCGCAGTTTGCCCCGACCTTAAGAAAATCCGCCATACGCAATCGAGGTTTGATAGAGGACAGCTCTGTACCCGAATCAATGCTGATAGGAGATGTTCTTCATACTAACACAGTTGCGTACATTCGGGAAGGACAGCTCCCAGAAGACTATGAAGGTCCTCTCCGGGAGGGATCTGTTCTGCTATCGATGCGCAAGATCGATTTAGTATGTGCACTGGACCTGGAAAGCAGGTTAATTTACTGGGCGGAGTCCGATCTCTGGCACAGGCAGCATGAACCTGTTCTTCTTCCAGATGGCAATATTCTGATATTCGATAATATGGGAATGGGAGAAGTATCGACTGTTCTTGAATACGACCCCCGGACCTTGGAAGTGTTCTGGCTCTACAGGGGAGACGAGGAGAATCCCTTCTATACCAGGGGTATGGGTTCCTGTCAGCGCCTGCCCAACGGCAATACGCTCATTACAGAATCTTTTTTTGGAAGGGCGTTTGAAGTG
>CAZRCS010000374.1:0-1523 GCA_964598645.1 uncultured bacterium
GATAGCCTTCCAATGGATTTTCATGATGGTCAGGCCTTTCCCGCTGATGAGGTCAAGTTACCAGCAGCAGATACGCCCATGCCTTCCTCCGAAATGCTTCACAGGAAATACAGTCTGTCCTACGCAGGAGAGATCACCGTTAAGGAATCTGACCCTGTTTCCCCTGGAGAGATTCTTGGAGAGAACAAGCTGGTTCCCCCGCGGGTCTACTTTGTGGATGTTCGGGGAAAGCTGGGATACCGGCGTGATGATTTAACTGATGAAACGGTGATGGATCACATCCTTGTTTCTGAAGGGGACAAAGTCAGTACCGGTGACAGGATTTTCCAGCTCAAGATCGGTTCAGGCTTGATCTCGAATACCTTTGCAGTAGACAGCCCAGTCAGGGGCCTCGTCACCTCTGTAGTACCTCCAGGCCTGGTGATAATGCGTGAGATTCAAGACTACGACGGCAAACCTCATTTCGTGAACGTTGCAAGACTTCTCGGGGTCAAACCCCGAAGAATAACCGGCAACCTGAAGGTTCACCGAGGTGAATTCGTTCAGAGAGGGCAGGTTATAGCGGTGGGGGAAAAACTCTCCAACGTGAAATCCCCTGCAACTGGAACCGTGCTGAACATAGACAGAAATACAGGAGTGGTTAAGATACAGTACGTTCTTGAGCCGGTGATAATGAAGTCTCCCATTGCTGGAAAGGTAACAGCGGTGGATCCTAAGATGTCCGCCACCATTAGTTCCATAGGTGCAGTTGTTCAGGGAACCGCAGCCTTCGGTGTTGTAAGATGGGGAGAACTCGCAGTTGGTGAGCCCCGCAGCGGGTGCATAATGCTTCTCCGAAAACCCCTTACCGCGTCATACATTGCCTCGGCAGTCGAAGCTGGCGTTTCCGGAATAGTTGCTCCTTCGGTATCGGCAGTGGATCTTGTGAATTTCCTTGGTGAAGAACCGGGGGTCATCCTCACAGGAGACGAGGATCTTCCCTTCTCTCTAATGCTTCTACGCGGTATTGGAGACGTGGAACTTGAGGAGGATGTATACAATGCCATGGTTTCCGGTGCAGGAGGGAACTGTGCCCTGTTCACCACAACCAGGCTCAGAGCCGGTGTGGAACGCCCGTTCCTTCTTCTTCAGGATAAGGAGGGCTGATCGTGGTATGGGAATGTCAGGCATGCAGTTATGTGTACAGTAAGACCGCAGGCGATCCCCACGCCGGTGTACCGGCCGGGACTCACTTCAAAGACCTGCCTGGAGGTTGGAAGTGTCCTGTTTGCGGTGTTGGACCGGAGTTCTTCGAAGAGCTTAAAGGAAGCAAGGAATAACTCAATGCAGGAAGATCACTTGCGAAGAATATGCCTTTCGGGGTTGACCATTGCCTGAAATCGCCGTAAATTACTGCCTCCGGTGCCGAGGTAGCTCAGTTGGTAGAGCAACGGACTGAAAATCCGTGTGTCGACGGTTCGATTCCGCCCCTCGGCACCATCTTCTTTTCTGAAGATGGTAAACCACTTTCAACTGTTTCAGTG
>CAZRCS010000375.1:0-1522 GCA_964598645.1 uncultured bacterium
CGATGGTACTAGTTGGTCACCGGCTGGGAGAGTAGGACGGCACCGGGCATATAGCGTAAGAAGCCCTCACTGGAAACAGTGGGGGCTTTTTGTGTTTACAGAAAGGCCCTCCGTAAGTTTGTCAAATAACGTTCAGAAATAGAAATACTGCAATCAGTTAAGTGTGGGCTAATGGTTTGTGGATCTCTACTGTTGAGAATTTACCAGCTCTATGGCGTATTCCAGCACCGGATCGATTCCCTGGGCAAAGTCTTCCTCGGTGGCCTCAACATATATATCCGGTGCTATACCATGGTCTTCCACAGGCTCATAGTCTGAGGTTCTGGAAGACCAGGCAATCGTATTAACCCTCCACCCGTCTGAAAGCTGAACTTCCCTGGGACAGCATGCGATTCCCATAGTTGTGTCGCCAAGCATAACAACATTATCAAGATTCATCATGCGAAGAGCGAAATCCTCGGTGGAACTGGCGGATTTTTCACCGATAAGAAGGTATACAATCCCATCGTAGTCAAGATTTGCATTGGGAACTGTATACTCGTGATAGTAAGCAACATCATCGTACCCGGGACCAGTTCGATATCTGAGCATCCATCCCAGTACACCTGAATCCGTGAACGCCCCTGCGACTTCGCCGGTAAGTGAATTATTACCTCCCGGATTCATCCTCACATCAATGATGATTGCAGGCTTGTCCTTAGCGAGTTCAAGAAAGTCTTCGATTCTTTCCAAATTCAATTCCAGTGTCCAGCTCCTTATGGCAAGATATGGAAGAATGGAGGGATCGCAGTAACCAACGTCGTTTACCCACCCGTTGAATCCCGCTGGCCAGAGGTAATTCTCAATTAGAACAGTAATATTGAAATTGCATTCCACATCTTTGAGATAAGTTGGAAGAATATCATCACCGGGGTCTCTGAACCAGATATGCACATCATGAAGTTCTGAAAGCATGGGCAGCAGCACATCCATCACAAGCTCTTCAGTCGTTTCAGCCTGTTCAGCAAGGGGAGAGTATTCGTAAAAGAGTTCCTTCCAGTTCACACCCTTCAGGGTGAATTCTGGATAATTGGCCTCGTAATCCTCCCAGACCATGGCGAAGAGCTGGTACTGGTCACCTGCAACCTGCGAATCTGCGGGATTGTGGAAGCAGCCCGGGAACAGCAGTGACAGAGCTGAGGCGGTAAGGATCAGTAGCTTAAAATGCCTACGGGACCGCTTGATCAAAACACTCATGCTCCTTGCTTCAGTAATGTGAATTCACAAGGTCTATAGCGTACTCCAGCACCGGATCGATTCCCTGGGCAAAGTCTTCCTCGGTGGCCTCAACATATATATCGGGAGGGATGCCGAACCATTCAACGGGTTCCTTGTCCATAGTTCGCAGGGACCATCCAGGTGCTCTTAATTCCCATCCCCCCTCAAGCTCAAGGGTGTAGTTGAAAGCTCCTCCACCAAAGGTAGTGTCTCCAATTACAGTAACATTATCAAGACAGTTCATGAACAGAGTGAAAGTTTCAGT
>CAZRCS010000376.1:0-1520 GCA_964598645.1 uncultured bacterium
GTGAAGAACCTGAGGCTGGCAGAGGGGAGACCCATGTTGGCGGTATAGAGACGAACCAGATTCTCTGCGGCGAGTTTGGTCACGCCGTAGGGTGAATGAGGAACGGGAATCGTAGAACTCTCAGTCATGGGCAGGATCTGGGGAATTCCGTAGATGGAAGAAGAAGATGCATAGACGAAGTTGATCACGTTCCCCCTTCGGTATGCCCACTCCAGAAGATTCTGGGTGGCTTCTATGTTGTCTCTGGTGTAGATGCCGAAGTCGGTGCCCCATGATTTCCTGACTCCGGCCTGGGCTGCCAGGTGGTAAACGACCAGACTGTCAGCTTCCGGAATGAACTCGTTTAGGAAACTCACATCTTCGGACAAATCCTTCTCGAGGAGGATGAAGTTGTCGTTATTCAATGCAGCTGAGATGTTGCTTCTTTTAATTGCTGTGTCGTAATAGTCGCGGAATATGTCAACTCCCGTAACCTTCTCGCCCTTTTCAAGGAGTCTGTCAGTAAGAGTGCTGCCTATGAAACCGGCGCAGCCGGTTACAAGATAGCGTTTCAAGTTACTCTCCGCTGTCTTCTGTGATGCACCAGTTGGCCTGGCAGCTGTTGTTCAGCTGCAGGAGATACCGCATGGAACCCACCTTTACCGCCACCGGAAGGAAGCCGGGCCCGAAGGGTGCAAGGCAGGTGAACTGGGCGGGATCGGGAAGCTCATCGAGGTAAAGGTCTATGTGAGGTTCAGGGACCGGGTGGGTGGGGTACTCGGTCATGTGGGTTATAAGCAGGTTTCTCAGAACCTCCCAGTCGGTTTCCTCGTAGCTGAAACCCGCGGCGCGGTAATGACCGCCGGCACTGGAGAAAATGTGACGCATGCTTACAAGGAATCCGGCCATGTTCCAGTCGCCTATGGAACGGGTGTCACCCACGAGTTTGCCGTCCTCCCGTCTGGTTACCACGATGGTTCCCCGGCGGTAGATCTTGCACAGTCTGCTGGCAAGGGTACCTCCCATGGCACATGGTACGTCTTCCATGAAAACAAGCACCATTCCAAGGGCGTCTGCCTCTGAATCTTTTTTCTGTATTGCTGCGGTAACGATATCACTGAGGGTTTTCCCCCGGTCTTCGCTGTTTCTTTTCATGTTATCCCAGAATTTGGAGCACCAGGCGGCATCGTAGCTGGACATGAAGTCGATCATGGAAGAGATCCCTGAGTGGTCTCCCTTGCCTATGGTGCTTGTTATCTTCTGGCGAACCATGGCACCTGTCCATGCGTGTTTCCTGCAGGGCCAGTTCTTCATAAGAAGTTTCAGTCCTTCAGTGAGTTTTGATTCCTTTATGAATGAGAAGCAGTGAAGCAGGTAACGGTTCCATTCCGTAAAGGGAACTCTGTCGCTTACCGTTCCCAGGGCAACGGCTGCAAGCAGCTGCGGATCGTTTTCCCACTTTGGGAAGATGTGGACCAGTGCGCCGTAAAGAACGCCGCAGCCTGCAAGATCGGCAGCGGCTCCTCCGACGGACTGAGGAT
>CAZRCS010000377.1:0-1508 GCA_964598645.1 uncultured bacterium
GTCAACAACGCATGCTTCGGTGGGTTTAACGTCTTTTCCGCAGGTTATACATGTTGTTTTCATAGCTACCTATATGTAGTGCCGGTTTGTTTTTTGTCAAAATAATTTATTTTTTTGTTGTCAGGTTGCTTAGGTAGCAGTATAAATTTGTGGGTAATATCGCTTGGGATATATTTGTTGTAGTATAAAAACTATAATGTCATCGGTTAGGATGATGTCATCGTATGTTGGTATTTAGACATATTCTCTCTTGTAAGATAATAAAAGAGAGAGGATATGAGAGAAGGTGGAATAAGATTATACTTGTCATTGGTCTTAGAGACCGTCGGGAATGTTAATCCCACCTTCTCTTTCTCTACTCTGTACAGTACATTAGGTTTTTAAACCTGTATTTACGATGATAGAGTGAAGAGAAACTTCATATCCCTCAAAAAAATACAATATTATTATCGAGGGATTATGGATTTGTCAATAGGAATTGATGTTTCAAAAAGTACTTTAGATGTAGCTTTTTTTAATGGAGAAGACTGGCTTTCATTCACCTGTTCGAATGATCGAGAAGGGATTAAAGTGTTAACCCAGAAGATAGAATCCTATGGAAAAAATCAGTTATTGATAACGATGGAAGCAACAGGCAATTATCATCTCCTTGCTGCAAAGACATTAGATTCAGAAGGTTACACGGTATCAGTGTTAAATCCATTGGTGATAAAGCGATTTGGAGACATGAAGATGCTTCGGGCTAAAACAGATGCAGTGGATGCTCGGATTATAGCTCAGTATGGATTTGAGCAAAGAGCAGCAATTTATACACCTAAAGAGGATAATTGTCAAAAAGTCGTGTATTATTTAAAGGCAATAGAAGATTTATTGATGTTAAAGTCACAGATAACCAATAGGATTGAAGCGCTTTCAGTATGTCCTGATGTACCAGAAGACTTAATCATGCGTTTTCGCAAGATTCAAGAAAGTCTTTTACATGAATCAAAAGAGATTGAATATTCAATTAGTTTATTGATGCAGAAAACGTATAAAGCTCAGTATAACCGGTTAATGGCAATTCCTGGAATTGGTAAAAGGACGGCTGTTGCATTCATTGGGTATTTTAATGAATTTGAAAAATTTGAAACAGCTAAACAAGTTGCCAGTTTTATAGGGGTAAATCCTTCACCTTATGAATCAGGGACAACTGTTCGAAAGCGTGGAGTTATTTCCAGGAAAGGGAATGCATACTTAAGGAAGCTTATTTATATGGCAGCTTTGTCTGCATCAAGGCATAACACCTCCTGTAAAAATTTATATGAGAGATTGCAATTAAAAGGTAAAGATAAAAAATTAGCACTTATAGCTGTAGCAAATAAACTTATTCGACAGGCTTTTGCTATTACTAAAAATAAGAGGGAATACGTGTCTCATTATCAACATTAAAAAATTATTGATTAATGACACAGTACATTCCCGTGAAAACGGGAATCCAGGAAAGTTCTGATTTTTAAAGATGGATCCCC
>CAZRCS010000378.1:0-1469 GCA_964598645.1 uncultured bacterium
ATCTCCGTGATGTTTTCACTCTGTGTCCAGCCGTTAAGTATCGCTGTTTCAAGGTACGCAGCGGTACTGTCTGCCGTTCTGTCACGGGCACTGGTTTCACTGAAGGGCAGTTCAAGGGTAAAGGCGGATGCTGCCAGGAGGGCTCCCGTGGCTGAATTTACAGCCCTGGTGCTTGCGGTGTAGGTGTGAATCCGCCGAAGGGAACCGGCTATCTGTCTTTCCTCTGAATCGTGATGTATCGTTCCAGCCACAACGATTTCAGCACCTGCCTGAAGGCCAACCAGTTTTGCAGTTTCATCGTCGCCCTCGAGGATAAGCTTCAGCTGATCCGCCTCAAGTATCCGCTGAACAGTCGCGGCATCCACCACAGGGAAGCCCCTGTCTCTGAAGTGCTCCATGACCCGTGTCTCGAAGACGTCACCGGTGATGCTCACATCGCTTAAACTCTGGTGCTGACCCAGTTCCCTTACCAGTACCATTACCCTGGGACGGCCCTGCTCGGAGAGGAGAAGGCCGATCGCAGCAAGTTCGTTCTCTACATCACCAGTCTTGACCATGGCCCTTAGAACCACCCTGTAAAGGTCTCCTTCAACACCTTCGTCTATGATCCTGTAGCTTGCCACGTAACCCCGGCTCCTGGAATAGATGTTGTCTTCGATAAGCTGAAAGTTTCTCACCTGGGTCTCGGAATCGATCCAGGTGCCCACTCCCTGTTCCACGGCTTTTCTAAGGGCATCGTCTATGGCATGGTCACGGGCAATGTCAGCGGTAGAAGTAACTGCTGCAACACCCTCTGCAAGAACCTCGGTATCCTGCGGGCCAGGGGAGGAAAGCTGAACTGCGCCGGTTGAGGGAGGTGGGCTTTGAGTTGCTGTCATCTGGGTTCCGCATGCGGTGGTCATGACAGTTATGTACAGAATAACTACAGGTATTCTAAGCATGGCCGCCGCCTAGAGTACGCCGAGCAGAAACTTGCCTGCCCCTGCAAGGAAGGGGAGACCGGCTTTCAGCCAGCCCAGGGTTTCAGATTCTTCGCTGCCCAGAACGATATCTGTTCCCATAGCGCCTGTAACCTGCCTTACCTGAACGACCAGAGGAGACTGGGAGAACTGGGAAGAGCCGAGGATTCTGTCCAGGTCACTTATGAACTGAACCGCACTTTGACCATCTGATCCCAGGTATGAGGCATAAACACTTGTGTCCAGCAACAGATTGCCCTCTGCGTCGTAAATTTTCGGATACATGGAAGGCTGGAGCCCGGCGTCGGTACCGTCGAACACAATGGCGGAGTACTGCTGAAGGAAGTCCCTTGTTTCGGTTGACATGGGCAAAGCCCCTTCAGGAGCTGCAAGTGCAGAGTTTATTGCGCCAGAGAGACCGCTGGGGCTATGAATTTCCATTTCAAGCTCGACCTCCACGATACCCGCAAGTGAATCGTATCTGGCCGGACCGATCTGTCTTGCATTGCG
>CAZRCS010000379.1:0-1464 GCA_964598645.1 uncultured bacterium
TGCATTCAAGGATGAGGTCAGCCTCATTGTAGCCGGGGGAAAGAACGGATTCCGAAGGCTTCAGCGTGAGGCCTGTTTCCGACAGCTTGTCGCGGTCCCTGCCTGAGACCGATCCAAGAAGCTGAAGGTCTTTCCTGTATTTTTCGGGGAATGCGCAGAGGGTGAAACACTGGGACTTCTCCAGGAACTCAAGAGTATACCTCTGGGGTCTTACGACTATCTGAACGAAGGGTCTGTTCCACATGCAACCAATGCTCCCCCATGCCACTGTCATCATATTGCAGTTTTCCATGGTGCCAGCTGTAAGCAGCAGCCACTGGTTCTTCCAGAGGTTAACGGGCTGCATGGCAAGATCTTTAGGGTTTATCTCTTTCATGGATATCCTTTCCGGTCAGCGGCAGACCTCTTCCAGAATCCGCTGAAGCCCTGAAAAATCGTAGGGTTTCTGGAGGAACCCGTTCATGCCAATGGCTTTGAATTCATCTGTTGCTGAAGCTCTCAGGAACCCGCTGGAGAGTATTACAGGAAGATCCGGATTGAATTCCCTCATAATGGAAAAAGTCTGCTGGCCATTCAAGTCAGGCATGTTCAGGTCCAGCATAACACAGTTAACTTCCCTTACAGTGTTGCGAAGGAGTTCGATTGCCCGGCATCCGTCTTCCACAAGAAGGGCCGTGTGTCCCATTGCCTCAAGCATATCACCTGTGGTTTTCAGTACCTCTCTGTCATCGTCAACCACAAGAACCGTAAGCTGACCCATATCCACGGAAACAGTATCGTTGGAACCAAGGCTGTTACCCTTGATGGTTTCGCTGGCAGGGAAGCAGGCAGTTACCGAACGCTCGCCTTCTTCTTCATAAATTACCGAAACAGAACCGCACTGATTCCTGATCAGTTCCAGTATTGCAGCCATCCCCAGGCCCCTTCCAGAACCCTCTGCGTGGAAGAAGGGTCCGAACATTGTGGCCAGGCTGTCTCTGTCAACTTTGCAGCCCTTGTCGAAAACCTTCAGAAATATGTACTCTCCATCCGGGCAGTCTTCAACTTCGTAAAGTTCTTTCAGACTTTCCCTGTCCATTTCCCTGGAAAAGAGTGAAATACCTATGGTTCCCCTTGCAGGACAGACAATCTCAGAAGCATTGGTTATCATGTTTATCACAAGACGTATAACCTGCGAGACATCGGCGTTCATTGCAGGCACGTCCTGAAGATCGAACTCGAGTATTGCCCTCTTCTCCGGGGTGAGCGACATCATTTTCAGGGTTTCAGTGATCACCCTTTTCAGATTGAGGGATTCAACTATCATGTTACCCTTGCCGATGTATGAAAGCATCTGGAATGTAAGACCGGAAGCTTTGTGAATCGCGGCTTTGATTCTTTGCAGCCTTTCCTTCAGTTCATTCTCTTCAGGGGTTTTAAGGAGCATGAGGTCGGTGTTGCCGGCGATGGTCATAAGAAGGTTGT
>CAZRCS010000380.1:0-1194 GCA_964598645.1 uncultured bacterium
CTGTACCTCCCGATGCAGTGACCAGTATTCTGCCATCACTAGCTCCAAAGCAACTAACATCACTTCCATTGAAATTGCTGTTTACTACAGCACTGGAGACTACCGGTGAGGGTTCTGTAATTGTAATTGTTGATGTCTCTTCACATCCATTGGCATCTGTTACGGTGATTTGTACCTCACCCGCTGATCCGCCTGTAAAGGTTACATCTGTCGGATTAATAACCACTGCAGCTCCTGATGAGTTATTATCTATAACAACTCCGTAATTTGTAGTACCTCCTGTTATTGTAAATGTACCTGTAGCATTATTATCTCCGTTACAGGCAAGTAATACATCCGCTGTCGGTGTTATTGCAAGTACCGGTGGATTGCTTAATGTAACACTTGTATTATCAACACATCCATTCTCATCTGTTACCTGTACATAATATGTGCCGGCAGGCTGTAAATCAAGTACTGCCAATGTACCTCCTGGTACCGCTGATGACAATGCTGCATCATAGAACCACTTGTAGGTATAAACTCCTGTCCCTCCAACGGCAGAGGCTGTTACCTGGCCATCAGATTCTCCATTACAGGATATATCACGACCATTATAGGTCGATGTTACAACTGCCGAGGCAACCACTGCTGCCGGCTCTGTAACTGCAACTCCCGATAACGGGAACTGACATCCATTAGCATCCTGAACTATAATATCATAAGTAGTACCTCCTGCCAGACCTGAGAACTGGTCAGACAACTGGAAAGATCCTCCGTCAATATTATAACGCAGAACGCCTGTGCCATCCTGGGCCGTTACTTCAATAACTCCATCTGTAGCACCATTGCAACTTACATTAAAGCCTGTATAATCAGATGTTGCTATGGCTGTGCCACTTATTGCAGTAGGGGCTGTGATTGTCACATTAACTGTATTCTCGCACAAATTAGCATCTCGTATACCCATGATATAGGTACCAGCTCCGTAACCACCAAAGGCAGTACCAACCTGATATGGTCCTCCGTCAATATTATATTCATAAGGTGGTGTACCTCCTGATCCCGTTACTGTTATTGTCCCGTCTGTGGCTGTCGGACATGTTATCTCTGCCCCATTATAATTACTCGTTACATTACCTGAAATAATAAGAGGGTCTGGTTCTGTAATTGTAATTGTTGATGTCTCTTCACATCCATTGGCATCTGTTACGG
>CAZRCS010000380.1:1294-1462 GCA_964598645.1 uncultured bacterium
TATATTCATAAGGTGGTGTACCTCCTGATCCCGTTACTGTTATTGTCCCGTCTGTAGCTGTCGGACATGTTATCTCTGCCCCATTATAATTACTCGTTACATTACCGCTTATAGTTAGTACATCAGGTTCGGTAATAACAACATCGGCAAGGCTGATCACACAAGCAG
>CAZRCS010000381.1:0-1453 GCA_964598645.1 uncultured bacterium
CTCCAGGCTCTACCTGCTGATCCTCCTGGTCATCCCGCTGGTGCTCAGCCTGTTTCTCGGCCACATCATGGTGAAAACCCGCGTACCTCAAAACCTCCCTCTTGTCCTTCTGGATCAGGACGGTTCACAGGTCTCCCGGGAGATCGCCCGCTACCTGGACACCATTCCCGGAACAGCCGTCGCTTTCCGGGCAAGGGATATCGAAGCGGGTCGCCGGATTCTTTTTTCCGGCCGTGCCCGGGGCTTCGTGGTCATCCCCCGCGGATTCTCCAAAGCCATCAACCGGGGTGAACAGGCACGGATCACCGTGTACGAGGATTTCAATTTTCTCCTACCCGGGAGGACCATCGCCAAGAATATGGCCGTACTGGAAGGGTGGCTGCAGAACAAGTATTTCAAACGATTTTTCCAGCAGAAAGGCGTTTCCGGCTACAGTGCCGATTTTCTCTCCCGCCTGGGCCTGGTGGAATATCACAAGCTGTTCAACCCCAACCTGGAGTATACCCAGTTCCTGCTTCCCGGCCTCCTGATTACGGTCATTTACCAGGTGATCTGCGTGCTGTCGGGCATGATCCTCTTCACCAACCGTTCCATATACACCGGAATATCCAAAATCCGATTCCTCTTCTCCAAGCTGACGGCCCATACCCTCCTCTCACTGCTGCCTTTCCTCATAATTTCCGGCATCCTCTTCCCCTTGTTTTCCCTGCGCACCGGGAATTTCTGGGATGCGCTGGGGTTGTTCATTCCCTTTTCCCTGGGGACCTTTATGATGGGCATGCTGATCAGCGTGATTGTGAAGGAACCCGTGTTCACCACGGAGATCATGATCGTCATCGGCGCCATCGGATTTACCATTTCGGGCGTCACCTGGCCCATGTCAATGTTTCCCGGGATCGTAAAGTTTGTGGCCCACCTGCTTCCCCTGACCCCATACCTGGACAACTGCATGAAATCCTGGTACGCCACCGGCGCGCCGCTGCAGGCATGGCAAATCTGGATCTACGTTCCTGTTTTGTTCATCCCGGTCATGATGATGCTGAAGAGAGTATTCAATGAAAAATAGACTCAGAAATATCCAGAAGGAATTCAAGAAGCTTCTGACCAAGGAGATCCTGGTTTACTTCGTATTCCTGCAACTGGCGGGAATCTTCGTGTTCGCCCTGATCTACTCCCATCGCGTGGGGCTGGAATATCCCGTGGCAATCGTGGACCTGGAAAACAACGCCACCTCGCGCATGGCCATTGCGGCCGTGGACAACGCGCCGGAGCTGAAGGTCATCGGCGTCTTTCACTCCATGGCGGAAGGAATGGCGGAGGTGACAAATGAACGGGCGCTGGCCCTGCTCAATATCCCCCGGGGTTTCTACTCCGGAGTGCTGAACAAGCAGGTGCCTCACTTCAGGGTCTACGTGGACTGCCGCAACCTGGTGACCGCCAACTCCGTGTTCAC
>CAZRCS010000382.1:0-1452 GCA_964598645.1 uncultured bacterium
GCCCAGGTCGACCTTTTCTTTCTTGCAGGTTAGTCAAGGTCGGCCTGTAGCCCTATCCTATTACTATTGCTTCTGAGGCTAGGTATGCATCTCCAGTTTATTCCTTTTGCGCTCCAAACTCTCATAATTTCTCTATAGACATCTAACATGCAGATCATCAGTTTGATCCATCTTGCTCTTTGAGGAGCTATTTGTCTAATGGCTCGATGATCAGCCCTCCGCTTGTTAAGTTGGCTCTGATCACGACATCCTCGCATTCGCCGAAAAGCGCGGCGAGCTGTGGAGGAATGCTCACTGTGACGAATCCTTTGCGCCTAACCAAGCGCCTCTTAAAGACCGGATTGAATTCCATGTTAGGAAGAATATCGCAAATAGTATTTAACTGTTTACGTAGCATTTCGTAATACTATAAAATCATCTGCTTTGGACTGTTGTGTATAGTCCTGGGCCTGGGCGAGAAGCACTTTTATCAACTGAGCCATTCCATACTATATACGAATAGCCATTCCCTAGAGCGCAAACCCATACTTTACGAGTTCGGAAATAGTTTGATAATATTGTGCGAATAAAATCAAGATAAAACCGATAGCATTGACGGCCTTCTTCCACAGATGAAAATGAAGATCGGCTAAATCGAGAACAGTGTGTGAGTGTTACGCAAGCCCAATCCATGACTTCGGTTAGTGTGAATGGCCGCATTATTATAATGAATCGTTATTTTAAGTTTTAAGGCATGGGAAAGTAGCGGTTAAAGGATTATACCGGCTCGCCCGGGATCTGCCCGGATTCGGCCCGCTGTGTGAGCTCACCACGGTCTATTAACCGCTTGATGAGTGCTTCAACAGTCTGCCTGGGCCGGTCTATGTCTCTGGCAATATCTGCGACGGAAAGACCTGTAGTTGTCCACAGGTGAGTTATACGCGAGATTGCAGCCGTGTCTTTAGCCAACTGCTTTGGTCTGATCGCCTGCGTGGGCAATTGGGTCTTAGGAGCGTTCGGTTCAATTGGTTCTGTGGCCGCATAGGTCTTATGGTCCAAGACAGATAACGCCCTTGGGGATATGTGGCTTAATATGGCTTCTGTCGCGATATCTCTAACAGTCTTATGCCTCAAGACCGCTTCAATCTGAAGACCATCAAAGGCTTTCTGGTCTATCTCGATACGTGGGTATTTTCTCATGAGACCAAAATAGGCCACAAACCGGTATAACCCCATTGGTCTACGGCAGACACGTAAAATCTCATGCATCTTTTTTATTTGATAAGGAGATGATAAAATAACAAATATAAATATAAATATAAATATTGATATAACCTCAATTATAAAATATGTAATAATAGCATTGGGTTATGTATGCACTATACCAAAAGTATGAGACGGCTCACAGAAAGTTTTATGCTACTGAGAACCATTCCTCTCTGCTGATCCCCGCCTCATCTAAAATAGTGTCCA
>CAZRCS010000383.1:0-1444 GCA_964598645.1 uncultured bacterium
TCGACGTGGTTTTCCCTGTGGACTGCACCGCAACGTACAACATGGACCTCCACGAGGCCACCATACTCAACCTTTCACATGGCTTTGCCCTTCCCGCATGCGGTGAAGCTGTGCTCACCGCGGTGCAAAATGCACACTGAAAGGACCGTTGTAGTGGGTGCAGGTCCTGCGGGGCTTGCCGCCGCCTGTCAGCTCTCTCTGTACGGTTTGTCTCCCCTTGTGCTTGAAGCTCATGAACCAGGCGGGCTGCTGCTCAACGCAGGATCGGTCAGGAACTATCCCGGTGTACCATCAGGAGTAACCGGCGTGGAACTGGCGAAGAAGTTCCCCATGCCTGAAAGGCTTATACGAGAATCAGTTACCTCCATTGAGAGAAACACCGGAGGTATCTACCGCACAAGCTGGACAGGAGGACATGCGGAATCCCATTCGGTGATAGTTGCATCGGGAACGGTACCGGTTCGAATACCACTCCCCGGAGTGGATCCGGACAGGATCTTCTACCAGGTCAGGAATGTTCCCGAAGGCAGGTTCAGTTCAGCTGCTGTCATTGGAGGTGGAGATGCTGCCCTTGATTACGCCATCACGCTCTCCGGAAGAATGAAAGTTAATGTCTACGCAAGAAGCGGTTTCAGAGGAGCAGTACCGCACCTTCTTACACAGGCTTCTGAAAATTTCTCAATAAGCCTGTTCCCGAACCACAAGGAATTCAGCAGTTTCAACGAGGATGTGGTCGTGGTGGCCTGCGGAAGAAGACCGAATGTGGGCTTCGTAAGCGAAGACCTTTTATGTTCGCCGCCTGAAGACCACTCGTTCCACCTTTGCGGCGATTGTGCAAATGGAATATTCAGGCAGGTTTCCATCGCCGTCGGAGACGGAGTCAGAGCAGCAATGAAAACCGCAGAATATCTCAGAAAGAGGATACTGTCCGTATGAAGATCACAGCCTCCAGCGGCAGGGATGACCTTGCAAGGGTTTACATAGTCGAGTCAGATAACGGCAGAAAAGTCGAGTGCGCTGAATCCCTTCAGCCGCCAAAAGCCATTGAAGAGAAATGGGTGCTGCTCGTTTCCACCCTTTTCGGTTGTCCGGTTGGCTGCTCCATGTGCGACGCTGGAACCGAGTATCACGGCAGACTCTCTGCAGACGAGATCTACAGCCAGATAGAACTGATGGTGAAACGTCGTTTTCCGGAAATGACGGTTCCCTCCAGGCAGTTCAAGGTGCAGTTCGCCAGAATGGGCGAACCTGCACTTAACCCTGCGGTTATCGACGTTCTGAAATTCCTCCCCCGGCGAATGAAGGCTCCGGGATTCATGCCCTCGATTTCCACCGTTGCACCTGAAGGCACAGGCAGTTTTTTCCACGATCTTCTCGAGGTAAAGGAAAAACTCTACGGCAATGGAAGTTTCCAGCTTCAGTTCTCACTCCATACAACGGACCC
>CAZRCS010000384.1:0-1438 GCA_964598645.1 uncultured bacterium
CTGGCACCCCGAAAAGAATTCGAACTCTTAGCGTGGTTCAGTCTTTATCTGTTTGGATACAGGCAGTTACGAAAGTTATTTGACAAACTTACGGATGGCCTTACAGGTAAAACAGAGCAAGACCCGATATTGCTGTAACAGCACAAATGATTTTCATGGGGAGACCCGCTTTGAGAAAGTCCGTTGTTCTGTATCCGCCGGGGCCGTAGATCATAAGATTGGTCTGGTAACCGACAGGCGTAATGAAGTTGGCAGCGGCACCGTAAGCCACTGCAAGATAGAATGGAATAGGATCTGTCCCTATCAATGCAGCAGATGCGGCTGCAAACGGGAACACTATAGTTGCCGCAGCTGTGGTGGTTATGAACTCGGCCAGGATGTTGGTGGTAAGATACACGGCTGCCAGAATACCGACAGTTCCCAGAGGTGCGAAGGTTTCCACCACGGAATTTGCAATAGCATCGCCAAGCCCTGTTACCTGAACGGCCTTCCCTATTGCCAGAGCGAACGCTGCAACTGCCAGTATGTTCAGGTTGATAAGGGATTTCAGTTCACCTGGGCTGATCACTCTGAACACCAGGAAAAGGGCCAGAGCACCTATAAGGGACGTAAAAAGGGGCATCACCCCCAGAATGCTCAAAAGAATGCAGATGAAAACAGAACCGGTGATGAAGAAAGACTTACCCAATTCTATGTTGTGTATTTGTTTTAGTCTCGAGATGACGTAGAAATCCTCGGAACCCTCGGCAGTGCCGTAAAAATCACTGCCTGCCACCAGAAGAAGCAGGTCCCCGGACTGAAGATGGATGTCCCCTATCTTTCCCTTTACCCTCTTCCCCTGTCTGTGTACCCCAAGGATAGCCGCGTCGTATCTCCCTCTGAAGTTCGTATCCTTCACCCGTCTGCCGGTGAGGGTTGATCTGTTGGATACCACCACCTCAACCACATGAAGTTTCTCGGCGGTGGGCATCGTGACGCTTCCGCCCAGGATTAGACCCTGTCTGTTGTCAGCCATCTCAGCCACTGCACTTGTTTTTCCGGCAAGAAGAAGCCTGTCTCTCTCTTCAAGGATAAAATCAGGGGCAATGGGGGCAATCAGTTCGCCGTTTCGGAGAATTTCTATAAGGAAAAGGTCTTTAAGACTGCGCAGCTTGGCCTGTTCCACGGTTTTCCCGGCCAGAGATGAACCTTTTTCCACCACAAGGTCCGTAATGTATTCCCTGGGACTCTCGTCCAGCCGGTCGTAGGGGTTCTTCCTGCTGGGGAAAGACTTGTGTCCCAGAAGAAGTATGTATGCCATGCCTACTATGAAGACCATCAATCCCACAGGGGTAAAATCAAGCACTGAAAGACCGTCTCCTCCATTCTCTATTACAAGACTGTTCACTATCATGTTGGTGGAAGTACCGATGAGGGTTACCATTCCACCCAGGATAGC
>CAZRCS010000385.1:0-1427 GCA_964598645.1 uncultured bacterium
CGGTTCCTGCGGGCATGCATGCAATCGAGGAGGTGAGGCTGCCCATGGTCTGGAAGGTACCCGGCCTTGCTGAAAGAAGCCTGACTTCGCTATCTGTAATGCAGGCTGCTTCAGGAAACCCGTCTTCATCTGAATCAAGAACGGCGAATCCCATGGGATTGGTTGTATGCATGTCCGTTCTGAACCAGTTTTCAGGAGGCTGTCCGTTGTTGGTGAAGAGAATCGACAGGTCTTCGGTTTTCTGGGAGAGAATCGCATCCAGGTCGCCGTCGCTGTCAAGATCCGCAAGAAGGCATGAAGCCGCCTCTACGGAGTTCTGCATAATCTGAGTGGAGTTCCAGCTGTCCCCCGAGCCTGTAAGGTTCTCACATAAGTAGGCAGAGCCCTCTGAAAGACCTGATGTAAGAACATCCACAGTACCGTTTCCGTTGAAATCCCCGGGAAAAGCTGAACGGGGGTTGTCAAATGACATGATCTCATGTTCCTCCCACGATCGTCCGGAGGGTTCCCGTTCAAACCAGCTTACCTTGTCGTCGAATGCATAAACCGCAAGAATATCCGTTGAACCGTTTGAATTGATATCGACAAATTTTACCTGGATCGGCCCGTTTCCCTCGGTATCCACCAATTCCCTTGTCCATGAATCACCGTTGTTAATTAGAACACTTACCGTGTCGCATCCCAATGCCATGCTGGCGCAGGCGATATCCATATCTCCGTCCTGGTCGAAATCGCCGCAGTCTATGTTATCAAGTCCCGGGTAATCACCCAGATGGTGTGAAAGCCATCTTCCCGCGAACCCCGGGTTCTCCAGCCATACAAGGGTTCTTATGGCAGAATATGAGTGAACCGCGACAATGTCTTCATCGCCGTCGCCGTCCATGTCACAGGATGAAAGCGATCTGATGTAGTCCAACCCCGATGCAATGGAGTATCCCTGCCAGGGATCTTCATTGGTGCTGCCTGCTCCGGGGTTTTGCAGCACCAGTATAGTTCCCGCTTCGCCGTTCTGTGCCGCGGCAATATCTGTGAACCCGTCACAATCGAAGTCACCCGCTACGATCTCCGCGCCGCTCACAAGGGAGGAAAAAACAGACATGTTGGCAGCGGGGTACCCCAGTGTAAGTCTTTCCTGTGACACCCAGCCGGTGTTTTCCTGCTCAAGGAAGCAGTTGCCGAAACAATACGGGCTTATTTCGGGTGATGGGCCGCCGCACCAGTCAGTCTGAATCGTTGAGGGTATTTGAGCAACGGAAGCAGTTGGGGAAATTGAAATCAATAACAGAGAGCTGAAAAATATTTTCATATTGCCTCCATCTCCGAACCTGATAAGAATATTATAGAGATACTTCTTTAACTGGAGAAGCAGGGGAAACCACAGATGATCTCTGCAGAAGGATGATCAAAGCAATTGCCAGAGCTGAAAG
>CAZRCS010000386.1:0-1415 GCA_964598645.1 uncultured bacterium
ATCTCAAGGTCTGAAAAGCTGAACACCGATGGAAGTGAATAAACCCTTACCGGAATACCGTTCTGAACTCTCCACAGCGAAGTTAACAGCTCTCCGGCCTGGAATCCTCCTGTGGTAAACCATACATCGCCCATACTGTCGCAGGCTACGCCCTCAGGACAGGCAAGATCCCGGGCTATCACCTGAATTTCTCCATGCTGTATTGAAAGTATCCTTCCCCCAACTGTGTCTTCTGTTACCAGAATAGTGCCGTCAGGGCAAACGTATACACCCTCTGGAGAATTCAGCCCGGTGCATTCAACCCTTTCCGAAAAGGCGGAATCGAAGCTTATCAAGGTTCCGGAGCCTTCACAGCAGAGGTAGAGCCTCCCCCCTCCGGCTGCCATTCCGTCTGGACCATCATACTCCGCAAACGAGTGCATTATTGTTAATAACAAGAAAATCATATCGATCATACTGCATTCCATACTGGTGGGTGATGTGAGTGCCCGTTCGACCGTGGAATATTGTTCTTCAGCCTGTGACCGTGCAACCGCTCCAGTGTTTTCAGCGGGTGTTTACACGGTGTTGTAAATGTGCATATTACCGTACAGTATTTCATGCGGAAGTACTACCGGGCTTCATCGGTGTCATGTGAAGCTCCGGTTGATTTTGAGGATGGCATGTACGAAAGGGATACGCAATGAACCTGTATGTGGGCAACCTGGCCTGGACAGTTGATGATGATTCGCTCAAGGCATTCTTCGAGGACTTCGGCGAAGTCACCGCGGCAAGAGTAATAACAGACAGAGAAACCGGCCGCAGCCGTGGTTTCGGATTCGTGGAAATGCCCGAAGAAGCTGCGAGGAATGCAATTGCGCAGGCAGACGGGGTTGAACTCGAAGGCAGGCCTCTCAGAATCAGCGAAGCCAGACCGAGAAGCTAATCGAAATGCCATTTGCAAGGCGGCCTTTCAGGGCCGCCTTTTTTCATGGGGTATTTACATCTGCATTTAATATTGCATATTACTGCTGATTCCCAAGGGGGAATCCGACCGAGATTCATTTGTGTCATCGTGATATTCGGTTGGTTTTGAGATGACATTAATGAAAGGGATACCATGAATCTGTATGTAGGCAACCTTTCCTGGGGTGTAGACGATGAGTCTCTCAGGAACTTTTTCGAGAACTACGGCGAAGTTACCGACGCACGGGTAATCACAGACAGAGACTCAGGGCGCAGCCGTGGTTTCGGATTTGTTGAAATGCCTGAAGAAGCAGCAAGAAACGCCATATCAAACGCTGACGGAACAGAACTTGACGGCAGACCCATCAGGGTCAGCGAGGCAAGGCCTAAGCGCTAGTACCATATTCTGTGATGAAGGGGCGGCTCAATAGAGTCGCCCCTTCCTTTTTATCAGTGATCGCAGGTATTTG
>CAZRCS010000387.1:0-1414 GCA_964598645.1 uncultured bacterium
CTCGACGACAAGAACCCGAAGATCCGCCGGATGGTTCCCGGCTTTGTCATCCGCTACCTCAAACGGATCGTTCACCAGGATCTGATCAACGATATCCTCCGCAACTTCGGCCATCTCCGCGGTGCCGCCTTTAACGACGCTGCCCTCGGATTCATGGGCATCACCTACCGCGCCCACGGCGTCGAAAACCTCCCTGAAGGCGGACGCAACATCTTCGTCTCCAACCATCCCCTGGGGGGTCTCGACGGCATGGTCTTCATGAGCGAGCTCACCAAACACTTCCCGGCAATAAAATTCCCCGTCAACGACATCCTGATGTACGTCGACAACTACGGCGATATCTTCCTCCCGGTGAATAAGGTGGGCACCTTCGGACGCGAAGCCGCCAGGCTGATGGAGGAGGCCTATGCCTCAGACTACCAGCTCCTTAACTTCCCGGCAGGGATATGTTCCAGGAAAATAAAGGGGGAGATAACCGACCTGAAGTGGCAGAAGAGCTTCATCGTCAAGGCCGTGCAGCACCAGCGCGACATCGTGCCGTGCTTCTTCGAGGGACGCAACAGCTCGTTCTTCTATAACCTCGCAAACCTGCGGCGGTTCCTCAGGATAAAGGTAAACATCGAGATGCTCTACCTCGCCGACGAGATGTACAAACAGAAGGGCAAGGACATCGACGTTTACTTCGGCGAACCCATACCGTGGCAGACATTCGACAAATCGAAAACCCCGCAGGAATGGGCTGATATGGTGCGCGAAAAAACTTATTCCCTGCAAAAAAGATATTCAAGCGGTTGATTGTTTTTTTTATAATTTTATTCCACTATTAACATCCTTCATTGGAGAATCAGATGGTTCACGAGAAAATGGAACCGCTAGGTGAGGCGGTACCGGTGGAAGAGCTGGTTGCGGAGCTGGCCAGGATCGGTTACCTGAGAAAGACCAACAACGCCAACAACCAGGTATATCTCTTTGACAACCGCAGCTCTCCGCTGCTGATGCACGAGATAGGCCGCATCCGCGAGCTCACCTTCAGACATGCCGGCGGCGGTACGGGCAAGGCGCTCGACCTCGACGAGTACGACCTCGACCCCGACCGTCCTCAGAAACAACTCATAATCTGGGATCCCGACAACCGCGAGATCATCGGCGGCTATCGCTTCATCTTTCCGGAGCACAAGGAAAAGGGGTTCACAGTCGACCGGTTTGCCTCATCATCTTATTTTACCTTCTCGCGGAAGTTCATCAAGAAATACCTGCCCCACACCATGGAGCTCGGACGCTCCTTCGTACGGCCGGAGTACCAGAGCGCCGCGATGGGTCGCAAGAGCCTCTTCTCCCTCGATAACCTGTGGGACGGGCTCGGAGCTATCATCATAGATAACAGGCAGATACGATACCTCTTCGGGAAGGTGAC
>CAZRCS010000388.1:0-1403 GCA_964598645.1 uncultured bacterium
CCTTCTGTCTCACTGAGATGGATGTGCAGCATGATATCCTCTGTTTTTGAGAATTCTGCACACCATTCAAGACCTTCGCGGGATACCGTATAGGGTGCGTGCGGGCCGACTGCTGCCTGCAGGCGTGGATTATCCAATGACTGAATGTGCCTGACAAGGTCCTTTGTGGCAGCGATCTCCGTCTCCCGTTTTTCCGGGCTGTCAAAATCAATAAATCCGTGAGAGAATGTTGCCCGAATTCCTGATTCATCAACCGCACGTGCGGCATCTTCCATGAAAAAGTACATGTCATTGAATGCAGTGGTACCGGAACGGATCATCTCGAGGCATGCAAGTTTTGTGCCCCAGTAGACATCTTCTCCGGTGAGATGCGCTTCAAGAGGCCAGATCTTCTCTGAGAGCCACTCCTGAAGGTGCATGTCGTCTGCATATCCACGCAGAAGGCTCATCGCAGCATGGGTGTGGGTGTTTACCAGTCCGGGGATGGCGACCATGCCAGAGGCATCGATGATGCACTCTGCCTGTCCGCGGAATTCCTGACTGATATCTGCACCAACCGACTGGATTAAACCACATGCATCAATATAGATGTCCTGCTTCTTTCCGTTCACCTGTGCATTCTGAATGAATTTTGTCCTGTTTTGTTCGTAGCCATCGGTATTTTCTGTCATATGCTGTCTCTTACCCTATTCTTGTAATGATCCGTTCAAGTATCATTTCCGTCTTTTTTGTGTTTGCCCGTGCAGTATTGAGAATCTGCTCATATGATAATTCATCCTCTCCAATACCATGGGCATAATTGTCGACCATGCATATCGCGGAAAATGGCATGTTTAGTTCATTTGAGAGCGTTGCTTCTGAAGAAATGGTCATACCAACTATGTCGCCGATTTCTGAAAGAGCCCTGACTTCAGCTTTTGTCTCGATACGGGGGCCGCTGGTCTGAACATAGGTGCCTCCTTTCTGTGACTCCGGGATGCAGGCAGAAATTTCTGCACTCAGGGAAGCATCAATTCCGGGCATTACATGTTCCTGTGAATGGTTATGGATTGTCGGCACTGATGCCATACTGACATAATCATCCGGAATGCGTATTGAACCCGGTCTGATTGATTTTTTCAGGGATCCAACTGAACCGAATGCCACTGCCCTGTCAACTCCTGCAATGGCAAGGGCAGAGATACAGGCAGGGAAATTTATACGGTGTGGTGGCATGCCGTACTGGTGCCTCAACAAGAGCACAATATCTCCCACATAAAGTTCTGCAGGGCCATATGGTGTGGCGATTTCTGTTTTTTTCAGGTCAGGTAATTCAGCAAAAAGAAGACTGGTACCGCCAATTATGCCTAGCATTTATATCTGCTCCGTCATGCCCGACCATATCGTATATCAGGCAATCTCTG
>CAZRCS010000389.1:0-1403 GCA_964598645.1 uncultured bacterium
TACATTGCCCAGCAGCGCGGCGACAACGGCGATGCAGAGAAGTTCTACAGACAGGCGATAGTCAAGGATGATAAACTTGCCGGTACCATGAAGGTTAACCTGGCGGGTCTTCTTATTAATATGAACGAAAGGCTCGACGAGGCAGAAACCCTTCTTGAGGAGGCACTGGAGCAGAGGGAGGGTTCCGGCAAGAGCGGAGTCTACCTTAACATGGCCATGCTTCACATGAAGAGAAAAGACTACTCACGGGCAAGGATGACAGCCCTCACATCGGCGGAACTTCTTCCCAACAACCCCATCACCACCCTGGGCAGGGCCCAGGCCTTCGGCCTTGCCGCCAGATGCTCTGAAAAGCTCAAGGACTCAAAAGAGGCAAAGCGTCTTGCGGAAAAGGCCCTGAAGATACTCGGTGAAATGCCGGGTACCGACAAGCTCAGGAAAGAACTTCAGGAACTCACCGGGGAAAACAGGTAGAGAAAACCCATGAAAAAAGCAGTCTGGGCCATAATCATAGCCATAGCCCTGTACACCGTTCTCATACTCAGTTCCGATCTGCGGAAGGTCACGGATGCAGCCGACTCCATCAACCCCGCATGGATTCCGCTATTCCTTCTTCTGCCGCTTCTCAACTACTGCATAAGGTTCGTGAAGTGGCACTATTTCCTTCACAGGGTAAGCGCAAAAGTCCCACTGGGAGAGAGCTTCCTTGTGTTCATAGCAGGGTTCTCAATGACCGTGTCACCGGGGAAGATGGGTGAGCTTCTCAAATGCGGTCTTCTGAAGAAGAGCCGCAACATCCCCGTGGAAAAAACAAGCCCCATAGTAGTTGCCGAAAGGCTCACGGACCTTATCAGCATGGTTCTTCTTGCCCTCATCGGGGCAATCCTCACAGGAAGCAGGGTTGGAATACCCGCATCCGCCGCAGGTGCTGTATTCGTGGCGGCGGCAATGTTCATTCTTTTAAACAGGTGGGCCTGGAACCTCTTCGAAACAATAGTGAAGAAAATTCCCTTCATGAGGAAAAGGAACGATTCCTTCGAGGGATTCAGGGAATCCGCCAAAACCCTTCTGGACGCAAAGAGCATGGCGGTATCCATACCAATAGGAATGCTGTCATGGGGAGCTGAAGCCATGGTGCTCTGCGTGGTTGCCGCATCAATGGGTTACAGCCTCCCTGCAGGGGTGGCACTGCTTTCCCATGCCGCAGGCAGCGTAGCCGGAGCGGTATCAATGATACCCGGCGGCCTTGGCCTCACGGAACTTACAATAGACG
Source organism: uncultured bacterium (assembly GCA_964598645.1). Taxonomy (GTDB): domain Bacteria; phylum Fermentibacterota; class Fermentibacteria; order Fermentibacterales; family JCC-6; genus Sabulitectum. The sequence goes on from CAZRCS010000389.1 coordinate 1,274, forward strand.
GAATACTTGGCGACTACCTTCCAGGCGCAGCCGCCACAGTTACAACACTGTTAATGAGATTTGCAACCCTGTGGTTCAGCGTTCTGCTTGGCGTAACAGCCCTTGCAGTGCTGAAAAGGAAAGAAAAGCC
>CAZRCS010000390.1:0-1403 GCA_964598645.1 uncultured bacterium
ATAATTGATATTGATCGGTTTATGCTCCTATTTGATCCGGGAGGTTAGGCTCAAAGTCAATTTGCCGATAGATTCATCTGTCTGAGAAAGATAGAGGCAAATGTCACACAGATGGGAGGGATATAATGAATAGAAATTATTATTTAGTATTATTGGTACTTTTGGGGATTACCTATATAGGGCCAACTGCTATTGCCATAGGAGAACAATCAGTAGATCTATCAGGATTGCATAAACCAACATACTACCCGTACCCGATGAATTCTCCATCGGGGCGAATGGCAGCACAATTGGATACACCAATTGCTCAGAGCCTTGCATCATCGAATAATTTGGAATATAGCCAAGATCTGATTCAGGTAAGATTGAAAATTGTGGGCGAGTTGAATCAACCCCTCTCGGGTGCCCAATTCTCAGGCCGCGATGCAGAAAATAATGCCCTTCAAGGGATCGCAGATGATGACGGATATGTTACTATCGTAGGTGCCCCTGGGAATTGGCAATTCTTAATTTATGTTTCAGATTACTTTAGTGATGCAATGGTTTATCCATTTACAGATAGCACTACTAAGGTTCTGCAGCTTCAGCAGGTTGGAGATATGGAGGAATTAAATCTAAGCGATCACGGACACGAAAAAGACATTCTTCCAACCTTAAAGATCACGATGCCAGCACCGTGTAGTGATATCGCTCCGATCAGCGATCCGAACATCGATCAACCAGCTTATACAGGCGATGAGGGATAGGAGGAAACTTCTCTTTTTGCTCTAAGTAGTTTAAAAAATCTGAGAGGAGTATCAGCTTTGGCTTTCAGCAATTGCCTCATGAGTGCATATAATTTAATTGGTTCCCAACTATACGGCTGGATTTTTTAAAAATGATCTAGCAGAGCCAGAGACATAGCCTATAACATCGTATTCAAGATGGAGACGTTCGCCGAGATCTGAAGCGGCATCCCACGTTCTGGATATTCGTCTTCATCAAGCGCAACATGCTGGTCCACCGCATCTCCAGGCGGTTCTTTATATCGGCCATAGCTTGCCGGACCTCGGGAAAGAGCGAAGCTAGACTCTGGATCCTGTACCGGAGCAGCGGTCACCTCCAAGTTCTTGGACGATGGGAAGGAAGTGATGTTGCACGAGATCGTATGTGCTGAGACCAGCGGTGCCTGCACAGCACGGAGATGAAAGCGGCCATTGTTGCAGCAGGGTTAAGAAAAAGCTCATTAGCGATATGCTGGTCACCAAGATTTCTCTGGGTAAAATAGGGCCAGTCTGCGCTTTTCTGGGCCCGCAGAACCTGGAGATTGCCTGCTCTCAGACGGATCCATTTCAGGTGCATGTGGGCAAGAGCGCTGGAGCTTTGCCGGCCAAAAGGGCGTTGATATCCAAGTGATTTTAAAT
>CAZRCS010000391.1:0-1397 GCA_964598645.1 uncultured bacterium
ATGAGTGCCGAGATCGAGGCGGTAAGGCAGGACAACGGTGCCTGGGCCACACTCACCACTGCCAGCTGGCAGAACAACTGGTTCAACATTACCGGATCCTACAGGAACTACGCACTTGACTTCATGAATCCCTACAACAGGGGATTCGCCGAACAGCACAGGTTTGATGACACCGTATTCGAAAGCCCCTACAGGCTGAACGATCCGCTTGCCTCGCAGATAGCCGACCTGCCGGTTCCCAAACCTGAGGAAGGCGTTTATGTGGAAACCAGATTTCAGGTGAGTCAGCAGGTAACCTTCACCCGGGTCTACCTGGACGTCTGGCGGAATCTGGCCTACAGCACTGAAAATCTCAGATTTCAGGGGGAGGTGGAATACCGTCCCACCTGGCCTGTGAGGTTCAGGCTCAAGTACAAATTCCAGGACAAGCTGAATGCGAAGGACATAGTCCCGACCAACTCAAGAACCCAGGAGTTCACACTTCGCACATTCTCGCTCCCCTTCGGTGGAGACTATTTCAACATAGAGCTGAGATACGGGGATGTAGAACTTACACCGAACCCTCTCTACGGAGATGACAGGAACATGAACGGCGGTTTCCTGGCCATGAGGTACGAGCATGAGTTCACCGGTAATCTTTCCGTGCTCGGGGGAACCACCCTCTGGACAACCAACGGCATGAGCCAGTGGGAGTTCGAGGATACTGGAATAGATTTCCTTGACGGTGACGGCACTAAGTTCTACATAACCATTAAGAACACCATTTCAGACAACCTTCAGCTTCGCCTGAAGTTCGTCCGAAAGGATACGTTCTTCCCGCATAACGGATTCTACAGACCGGACCCCGAAGACCAGTACCACTACCAGGGATCTCCGGACGAAACAGTAACAGACTTCGGTGACCACGTCACCGACTACGGCATTCGCTGCCAGCTCGATGTTCGCTGGTAGGCAGGAGGAGAGATGGGTATTACAGCAGGCGGAATGATTATCCTTCTGGCCATCTCCGGCGGCCTTCCGGAGATAATGTGGCTGGGAAACGAAGGAATGGCCGGTTCAGCAGCAGCAGCCGGTATGGGAAACACCTGGTATGCCGACGGGTCACCTCAGGGTGCCCTTGAGAACCCGGTCATGGCATCGAAGCTCCCTGAAGGCTTTGCCGCGGGAGTAACAGGCCAGGTGGCGCTGGATATTGAAAAGCGTACCAGAAGAGTCTACGACAGCTTTGGTGGAGTGGTTGGAGAATCCGAATACAGTTTCACCCAGAACTTCATTCCCCTTCCGGGGGGAGCAGCAGTTTCCTGGTCAGACGGGACCTTTGCAGCAGCAGGAGGTTTCAGAGCTGTTTCAACCTTCAGCTACGACTACGGCAGAGTAATGAACGACGATAACTACGT
>CAZRCS010000392.1:0-1394 GCA_964598645.1 uncultured bacterium
TTGAATTAGCTTAAACGGAGATATGCTCGATGAAAAGCCTATTATCTCCAGTTCATCGTAGGCAGGTTCTAAAGGATGAGAATATAATCCCGGCAGCTTGAATTCCTTTGGTTTTTCGTTGAACAGGGTTTTGGCAGGTCGTGTATATTTCTCTTTTTTTAGTATAAAATGTGCATCCCAGAGCAATTCCTTCTTATTTTTTCCGGTAAAACGAAAAGCATTAATTCGAAGCAGAATACTTAATTGTTCAAGAGAGACCTGTACTCGTTTCATAAAATCACGCAAATCAAGAAAAGAACCGTTCGTGTAACGTTCTATTAATATGTGCCTTATAGTGTTTGCCTCCAGGTTTTCAATTAGATTTAAACCAAGAAATATTACATTCCCCTGAATAACCGTAATTTGATCGCTATGGTTAATGCAAGGTGGCTCAATTTGCGCTCCATGCATGCGTGCTTCGTGTACGTACAGCTCTTTGCGATAAAAACCACCGCCATTATTGATTGTAGCCACAATATATTCCAACGGATAATGTGCTTTTAAATACAGTGCCTGGTAGCTTTCTACTGCGTACGATGCCGAATGTCCTTTAGAGAATGCATAATTGGCAAAACTTTCTATTTGTGTCCATACTCTTTGCACAATATGAAATGGATACTGTCTTTCTTTACAATTAGAGAAAAACTTGTCTTTAATCTTTCCGAATTCATTACGCTGCTTGAATTTCCAAGACATTCCACGTCGCAAAACATCGGCTTCGGCAAGTGTAAGTCCTGCAAAATAATGTGCCACCTTAATTACATCCTCCTGATAAACCATAACGCCATACGTTTCTTTCAGTAAATCATACAGTTGTGGCATTTCTTTTCGGGCTACTTCTCTCCTTTCAGGATGTCGGTAACGTAGGATATACTCACGCATCATGCCGCTTTTAGCAACACCAGGGCGAATAATGGAGCTGGCAGCTACAAGCCGAATATAATCATCGGCTTCGAGTTTTGTTAGTAACATGCGCATTGCAGGCGATTCAACATAAAAGCAGCCTATGGTTTTTCCCTGTTTTAATAGATTTTTTACTTTTTCGTCTTTTTTAAATAGCTCTAAATCATGAATATCAACCTTGTTACCTGTATTGTTTTCTATAATTGATACTGCATCTTCAATTTTGCTTAATCCACGCTGACCAAGTACATCAAACTTAGCAAAACCAATATCTTCAGCCTCAAGCATGCTAAAATGTATGGTCGGAAAACCTTTGGGTGGCATAATAGTAGCTGTGTAAGCGCTTATAGGCTTTTCGGATATGATAATACCACTTGAATGCACACTTAAATGAGATGGAAAACCATGAATCAACTTACTATATTTTAAAACCAGCTGTCCCATTTCATCTA
>CAZRCS010000393.1:0-1389 GCA_964598645.1 uncultured bacterium
TATTGATCACATTTTCCCATTTCAGAAGGTGTTAATATTTTAATCGCTATCACCTCTTAAAAACATGGATAATTGTTGTGTTTTTCTTTTCTTGGTTTTGGAAGAGCTTCGGCTTTTTTTCTTGATCTCGTCCATCTGTTTCAAACCCAAAACCCTTATTTTTCCTTCCAGATTCTTTTCATCCGTGATGGTATCCAGGACTTCATGGGCTCTCTCAACCACTTCTTTCGGTAAGCCGGCTATCTTTGCCACTTCCACACCGTAACTTTTGGAAGATATTCCCTCTTCCACTTTATGTAAGAAGATGACTTCTTTATTTTCCTCCAATACTTTTACACAGAGGTTTTTCATCCCATCATAGAGATTGGCCAACTCGGTGAGCTCATTGTAATGGGTGGCAAAGATGGTATAAGCACCAATGGTGTTATGCAGATATTCGGATACCACCCATGCGATGCTAATTCCGTCGTAGGTACTGGTGCCGCGTCCCACTTCATCCAAAATAACCAATGAATCCTCTGTGGCATTGTTTAAAATAGTAGCCGTTTCCGACATTTCTACCAAAAAGGTACTTTTACCTGAAGACAAATCGTCTCTGGCACCTATTCGAGTAAAGATTCGATCCAGTATGGGTAACTGTGCCGTTTTTGCAGGAATAAACGATCCCATTTGAGCCATCAGACAGGTCAAGGCCGTTTGGCGTAAATAGGTTGATTTTCCGGACATATTGGGTCCGGTGAGTATAATAAAAGAGCCGTTTTGATCCAGTGAAATATCATTGGGAATGAAGTTTTCCTCAAAACACTCCACAACGGGATGGCGACCACCTTGGATTTTTAACACTCGCTGATCGTTAAAAGTGGGTTCGCAATAGTTTTTCTCAACCGCCAGTTTTGCCAAAGAGAGATAACTGTCCAGACAAGCCAAGGCGAATGCGTTTTCCTTCAACGGCGGAATGAAACCAATGGCTTGCTCCATGAGTCGGATAAAAGCCTGTCTTTCCAAGGTTTCCACCCGTTCGGCAGCCATGGTCAATTTTTCTTCGATGGGTTTCAAGGCATCGCTGACATAGCGCTCGCTGGATACCAGGGTTTGCTTTCTCACATAATCCTCAGGAATTTTTGAGGTGTGTGCCTTGGATACTTCGATATAATAACCAAAGACTTTGTTTTGTTTGATCTTGAGGTTCGAAATACCTGTTCTTTCACGCTCGTAGGCTTCCAGCTCTTTCAGTTTTTTGCCACTTCCCGTAAGCAATTCCCGGTACTCATCCAGTTCTTCATCGAAGCCTTCCCTGATGGTTTTTCCCAAACCGATTTGACTGTCTGGTTCATCGTACAGGGCCCTTTCCAGCAAATCTTTAAGTTCAGAGATGGGATCCAAATGATT
>CAZRCS010000394.1:0-1388 GCA_964598645.1 uncultured bacterium
GGTTCAGGAGATCCATCTGTATTTCCAGCAGGAGGATTTCTGGCAGATAATGGAAGACAACTACCAGAGCGAAACTTATCTGGAGGGGGAATTCCAGTGGGAAGGATACCATCTTTATGATGTGGGAGTGAGGTTCAAGGGGAACTCCAGCTACATGTTCAATCCATCAATGAAGAAATCCTTCAAGGTCGACTTCAATGTTTTCGTTGAGGACCAGGAGCTTCTGGGGGTAAGCAAGATCAACCTCAACTGTAATTACGATGATCCCAGCTTCGTAAGGGAGGCAGCAGCCTACGAACTGTGCCGTGAAATAGGGCTCCCATGCCCCAGGACATCCTTTGCCGCTCTTTACATAAACGATGTCTACTGGGGTCTTTACACCCTGGTGGAACAGTTCGACGGCACCTTCATCGAAGAGAGGTTCGGGGAATCGGAAGACGGTAATCTCTGGAAGGGAGATAACCATGGATCCCTGGAGTTCAAGGGATGGGAGCAGGAATACTACTACGAAGACTACGAGCTCAAGACCAACGAGGAAGAGAACGACTGGACGGCACTGGTTAACCTGACACAAGTGATCAACGGAACTCCAGCTGATTCATTACCCGAAGCTTTATCCGATGAGATGGACGTTTACACGGCGCTTTGTCTTCTGGCAACCGACAATCTCATGGTGAACCTGGACAGTTACGCGGGAAGATGTGCCAACTACTACCTCTACCACGCGGACAGGGACGGCAGGTTCGTGTTCGGGCAGTGGGACGTAAACGAGGCCTGGGGATGCTTCAATTCATGGGGTTACTCCATTGAACAGCTTCAGAGCATGGATATTCACTGGACCAATATCGAACCTGATGAGGACAGGCCACTGGCGGATGTTCTGTGGAGCATTTCGGAATACGACGATGTTTACCGGGGCATACTTCTTCGCATGGACGCACTTTATGCCAACCCTTCCATCCTTATTCCCCGAATGGAAGAGATGAGAGACCTTATCAGAGACTGGGTCTACCTCGAGGAATTCCCAAGAAGTCTCTTTTCTCCTGAACAGTTTGAAGAGGCAATGTACACCGATGTTCCAATTGGCCCGGGAAGGTTTGCCCCTGCCCTTGGGACATTCATAGAGAACAGACATGAATACCTTGTTTCAGTTCTCGGGACCTGGGACCCCGTGGATGACATTGTCCTGAACGAACTCATGGCGGGAAACGATTCAACCATAGCCGACGGGAATGGTGGATACGACGACTGGATAGAGATAGTGAATACCGGGACAGAGCCTGTGGATCTGTCTTCCTTCGGGCTGACTGACGATATGGCCTTCCCGGGGAAATACACATTCCCCGATACGGTTATACAACCTGGAGAATACATGCTTGTCTGGGCAG
>CAZRCS010000395.1:0-1381 GCA_964598645.1 uncultured bacterium
GGAGATATTGTCAAATGTTGTGTATGAGGATTGATTCGTGTCATGCCGCATGCATTACTCCGTCCTCGAACTTCACTCCAGCAGCCACCAGCACCAGCAGGTCGTGACTGTGGATTTTCTGCCAGCCCTCTTCAGCGGCTTGGGCTAGCTTAAAGACCATGGTTAGCGTAGCTTTTCTTGAGCCGCATCCTTTGGTTTTATATGTTCGCAATCGCACTGTAGCGAAAGCTGATTCGATAGGATTGGTTGAGCGTATATGTCTCCAATGTTCCTTTGGGAAGTCATAGAAGGCCAAGGTCTCGTCTTTGTTTTTCACCATGCAATGTACCGCTTTCTCGTATCGTGCATACTTCTGTTCGAAATCTGAGAATGCGGCCAATGCTTTATTCTTGCTATCCGCCAGGTAGATCCGGTGAATATCCTGCTTGGCCTGGGGTTGAATCTTTTTGGGGAGCTTATCGAGGACATTAGCCGTCTTGTGCACCCAGCATCTCTGCTGCCGTGTCTGGGGAAAAACCTTATAGAGGGCCTTCCAGAATCCCAGAGACCCATCGCCAGTGGCCAGACGTGGCCCTGTTCTTATGCCACGCTGCTTAAGATCCAGCAATAACTCCATCCATGACAGCTCGCTTTCCCGCATCCCGTCAGAAACAGCTACCAGCTCTTTACGCCCATCTTCCCTTACTCCGATGATCACCAGGATACAGTTGCGCTCACCTTCAAGGCGAACGTTGAAATACACACCATCAGCCCACCAGTAAATATATCGACGCTTGCTAAGATCGCGCTTTGACCACTGCTTGTGTTCTTCCTCCCACTTCTCCTTCAATCGGACTACTGTGTTGGCTGACAACCGAACTTTGCTTCCCACTATGTGGCTGAGAACTTGATCAAAAGAAGACGTAGATATGCCCTTCAGATAAAGAAAGGGAATCAGATCGTTAATCCGGTGACTGCGGCGTAGATAAGGCGGCAACAAAGCACTATGAAATATCGCACGCTTGGAAACCTCTGAACGTCGATCCCTCGCTCGAGGAACCTGTACTTTAACCACACCCGAGTTCGTCACAAACTCTCGCTCGGGGTTATTGCCGTTACGTACTACGGCAGATCGTCCTCGATCATCCTTTAAATGCGAATACTTCTCCATGAAGACCTCGAACTCAGCGTGTACCGCAAGCTTGATCGCCTTCTGCATCTCTTCCTTTAAAATACCATTTAAGGCCTTCTGGAATAGACGCCAATGACTCTCTCTGATAAAATCTTCCATGTGTCGTATGCTCCCTTAAATCCGGTTTTTGGTAGGACTTGATTTAATAGCATACGACACTCCTCTTTCAAATACCTAGTTTTATCCGTACACAACTTTTGAGCATATCTC
>CAZRCS010000396.1:0-1379 GCA_964598645.1 uncultured bacterium
TAAAGGAGCGTGCATAAATGAACTATCACACAAGGCGGGAAGAGGCGGACTTTATCGAGCTGATTCCCGTTGGAGATATACACATAGGAGCTCCAACAAGCAAGGCGGAACAGGTGTTGAAGTTAATCAAGCAATCGGGCGATAATGCCCGATTTTTGTTTTTAGGCGACATTCTTGACAACGCTTTGACACACAGCGTGAGTGACACTTACACGGAAACGTGCCCCCCTCAGATTGCCCTTACAAAAGGATTCCGGCAGCTCTTGCAGGCAGGGGAAGGCAAAATCATAGGAGCCGTAGGCGGCAACCATGAAGAACGCACTACCAGAGCCGTCGGAATTGATTTAACTGAGATTGTCTGTAATGAATTTAGTATACCATACAGTCCGGATATATTGGTGATTGATATGCAAGTTGGCCCGAAAGGCACAAAGCCGGCAACCTATACAGTCGTAGCCGCACACGGGCGGGGTGGAGGCCGTACTACCGGCGGTAAAATCAACGCTGCTGACAGGCTGAAAGATGTTTACCCGAATGCGGATGTATATATTACAGGGCATACACATCAGCCATCGCATTGGAAGTCAAGCTATTTTGAGATTGACAAGCGAAACAAAATGCTATTAGGCAAAGAACGTTATCACGTGATTATACCGGCATGGCTGGGCTATGAACATTATGCCGCTAACAGATTCTATCCCCCGTCAGCAGCAGCGGACATAAAAATCAAATTCGGACATAATCACAGAAATAAACAAGTCAAGATTGAGGTGATATAGTTGCGACCCATCGAAGCAGGAGATTGCTATTATTTGCAGGATAGAGAGAAACTTGAAAGAATCAATCAGCAACAGGATGATAACCATGAAGAATTAAAGGCGATGGTTGAAGAAATCAGCGTGAAGCAGGATATGTTAGACAGCAAACTTGAACGGTTTGAACACAAACTCGAAAACGGATTTGCGGAAAGACTTGTTAATAAAATGCAGGAAAGCACAAACGCAACGTTCAATAGGCTGTTTACGTTGATTGAAAAACAAAATCACATAGATTATCAGGTGTTGTTGAAACTGATAGGAAAAGGCGGAATCATAGCCGGAATTATTACCGCTGTGATTACGATCCTCACAAAAATATTATAGGAGATGAAAGTATGGAAGGCATAGGCGGAATGATTACATACGTAGGATTAGCGGCCGGACTGGCCGTTATTTTTTGGCTGATTTTCAGATTCAAGAAACAGAGTGACATCGCATTTGAATTTTTAAGTCCGGCAACGACTCTTGCAAAGAGCATTGCAAAAATGCTTATCAAAGACGAATCGAAAGAAGAAGAGGTTGTCAAGTATATCGAAATCTTAGAGGCAGCCGTATTAAGCG
>CAZRCS010000397.1:0-1378 GCA_964598645.1 uncultured bacterium
TCAGCCTGAATCACGCTCTGATCAAGTTTCCAGCTGTTGTCCTGTTTCACCAGGAGTAGCTCGAAGGTCTCCGGTATGTCTCCCACAGTGAAGAAAACGGTGCTGCTGTCACCTGATACAGAGCAGTTCACAACAGCAATGTCATCTCTTGGAGGGAACTCGGCGATAAAACCAGGCGCTGAAAGAACCGTTGAAACAAGATCCATCGCAGTCCACCCTGAAAGTTCTTCTCCTGTTATCTCTATGCCCAGCTCGCTGGATATCTCGGCTGCAGCTTGTTCCGGCTGAGCCTTTACCATGAGCAGCATCATGTTCAGCATGGCCACGGACTCTGTGGAGAGATTGCTGTATAGGCCTTCAGCATTCCCGGAGTAAAGGGCGTCGAGAAGTTCTTCAAAGGCGCTTTCCGGGGTGTTTGCATAGCAAACTCCTGCCATCAGAATAACTGCAAAAATGATTCTGTTCACACGTTCTCCTCTCAGTTTTATGTCATTGTCTATCAAATACAGCCGGGGAAGTTCCAGGGAAAAGCGGCTGCTTCGGAAAGTTCCAATAGTTTATACTCAATACAGCGAAGGGAGCAAAATGACACACGGTGAATCCATTACCATTCAGACCGAGGGTTTTTCGGATATTGTCAATATCACCGAAGATGTTAACAGAGTTATCACAAACTCCGGTATTGCCAGAGGGATTGCATCAATAACGGCGATAGGTTCCACGGCATCCGTCACTACGATTGAGTATGAACCGGCCCTGGTGGAGGACATGAAGGAATTCCTGAACCGGCTGGTTCCTGAAACGGTAGAATCACGTCACTCTGAAACATGGGGGGATGACAACGGCTTCAGCCATATGCGGGCATCCTTAATAGGTCCTGGTACGGCGCTCCCGATTGAAAACGGAAGACTCATCGCAGGAACGTGGCAGCAGGTGGTTGTAATAGATCACGATAACCGGCCACGACAGAGGAAGGTTAGGATACAGATAGTAGGTGATTGAAGAGATCAGCTCTTATCTGTATCTGCTCTTTCGCTGTGGTCATCATTGAAAATTCTCGGCCAGATGATGAACGGTGAAACGATGAAATAGAACACGCAGGTCAGCACGATCAGGGACCACTTTATTATGCTGTAGCTCCCAGATTCGCCAAACTCTCCCATTACCCCGCTTTCTCCCAGCACCAGCCATACGAACATAGGCATTCCGGCTGCCATTGAGATGAGAACGGCATAAGCGCCTTTCACTGAGTTCATTTCACCTCCATTATCATATGAATATCTTCGGGTTCCATCTCAAACAGATCTCTGTTAGGTTCATCTGCAAGCCTGAATCCCTTTCTCATATAGAAGTCTACTGTGTTCCTTGAAGGGCATGA
>CAZRCS010000398.1:0-1370 GCA_964598645.1 uncultured bacterium
TGTCCATCCCTGATATAGGTTGACCACAACAGTCAACTATCATGAAAACAAATTTGCGGGTTATTCAAAAGCATCGGAAGTTCTCCGAGGACTACAAGCGATTAATTGTTAAGGAATTTGAAAGTGGCAATTTTTCTGTGCTTCAGCTTGAGAAGCTTCACAATATAAGCAATACGCTTATCTATAGATGGATTTATAAATATTCTAACTTTAACGATAAATCCATTCGTATTATAGAGATGAAAGACAGCAATACCAACAAACTTAAAGAGTTGGAAAAAAAAGTAAAGGATCTGGAACGCGCTGTTGGCCAGAAGCAATTGTACATTGACTACATGGAGAAAATGATGGAGATTGCTAAAGATGAACTTGGCATAGACATTAAAAAAAACTTCGGCACCCCACAATCAGCTGGTTCAGAGAAAACAAAGGAAAAATGACACTGCCACTGAACGATCTTTATCGTATCCTGGGGTTAAGCAAGCAATCGGTTCACCAATACCAGAAACGACAACAAATGTTTGACATGCAATTTACAAATTTGCTTGTTGAGGTAGATGAGTTGCGGGCTCAACACCCGGGTTGTGGGGTAGAGAAAATGTATCACACCCTAAAGCCTGATTTCATTGGCAGGGATCGCCTTACAGAGGCGCTGATGCAGTTAGGTTACAGAGTGAAACGTATAAAGAACTACCATAGGACAACCATTCCCGCCTGGTTTAAATATCCCAACCTTATTGAAGGGCTGGTTGTTAGGAAAAAGAATATCGTCTGGCAATCTGACATAACTTACTATGAGTTAAACGGCAGGTTTTATTATCTGGTCTTTATTATTGATGTTTATACCCGTCAAGTTGTTGGCTATGCAGTATCTGATCATTTGCGTGCACAAGCAAATCTCAGGGCGTTGAAAATGGCTCTCACACATCATGGAGCTCCCAGGATACATCATTCTGACAGGGGTAGTCAATACATTGACAAGACTTATACACAGCTACTGACCAGTCACGATGTTTATATCAGTATGGGCCTTCAGGCTCAGGACAATGCCTATGCAGAACGAATAAATGGAACCATCAAGAATGAATATTTGGAGTATTGGAATATTAGCACTTTCGCTCAGTTAAGAGAACGGGTTAAAAAGACTGTTCAGCACTATAATGACAAAAGAATACACGATTCATTGCCAGGAAGAACATCTCCCAACAGCTTTAATCGATCTATCTATAAATACCAAATGGTGGAAGAGATCTACGCCCCTGCACGCATAACACCGAAAGAAAAGCTAGGCGATTGGTGTGATGAAATAATGAAAAATGATTTAATTTGTAATATCTTTTAATGTAAAACCGGTCAACCTTATTTAGGGA
>CAZRCS010000399.1:0-1368 GCA_964598645.1 uncultured bacterium
CGGGAGAACCCACAGGACCATCACTTTCCATGGTTACCGAGTACTGAATGTATCTGTATGTGCTGTCAAGGTAACCTGTGAGACTTCCTGGATCGTAGATGTTTCCTGACCATTCTCCCATCTCCTCTGGATCATTGCTCCCCCTAACCTGGAAGAACATATCAGTTCCAGTGGGTCTGGCCCCTTCCCAGTCGAAGTCCTGCCATTCAGGGTATCCCCACATATCAAGTATGGATGAGGTTAACGACCCGGATGATTCTCCTTCAAGAGATATCCAGGCAACTGTTGAGGAATTGTTGGTTGTAACAACATCCTCAATCCCATCGTTGTCAATATCTGCTGAGCTGACGTCATAGGTATCACGCCCAAAATCAATATCTCTCCGTGCAAAATACTCGCCAGTCCCCCCTATGTTTTCGTAGAAAAAGACCAGCTGTTCTCCCCATCCGCATCCTGAACCAACGAGAATATCAAGACCTTCGTCGTCAGTTAGATCCGCTACATGAACAGCGTTTACTCCGGGAAGTGAATCTTCAAGGAAATGTCTCTGCCAGTTTTCACAGGAGCCATCAAGGTTCTCGAACCACAGCACGCGGCCCCATAAAGGAGGATTCCCGTCTACAATGACCACATCCAGATCACCATCTCCATCCAGATCACCAGCATCAACTGATTGAGGTGTTTCATATTCAGAATCGGTATAGAATTGATAAACAGACCATTCAGTTCCAGTTCCATTTGCATTCTCGCAAAAAACAAGACCGTTATAGTCCAAGTACGCTACCAGCAGATCCAGATCACCATCTAGATCTAGGTCTGTTGAATGGATCTCATTTATCACGTACCCGTCTGGATCATTAAACAAGTCATGCTGCTGCCAGTTCGTGCCAAGTCCATCAATGTTTTCATACCAGGATACTGTTGCGGGGCCATAACATCCAGCAAAGATATCGTTATCCATATCTCCATCAATGTCGGCTCCAATGAGGAAAAATGGATTTGTAAGGTTGGCTTCAACCAAGTGAACTCCCCAATCAGTACCCAATCCATTTAAATTCTCTAACCAATAGATGCTATCTGCTGAACCTTCAGATGAAGAACCAACTATATCCAAATCTTTATCACCATCAATGTCTACCGGGTATGCTCCATAGCAGTTGATCCCTGGAGAATAAACCAGGTGTTCTGGCCAGTTTGTCTCGGTTCCATCATTCTCAAACCAAACATGCTTTTCTCCAGTACTTGCACTGGCTACAACATCAATTGCTCCGTCTCCATTGATATCTCCTGGATAAACAAATCGGATACCCCAAAACCCTCCACCGATATAGTGTCTCGTTGAGTTCATCTCAAGGTAAACCAGTCCCT
>CAZRCS010000400.1:0-1364 GCA_964598645.1 uncultured bacterium
GCTCCCCTTTTTCTTACTCAGTAATAATGTGAGTTCATAATTTCAAAGGCATTCCTTAAACATTACCACGAATATTAGTATTGACAGTTCTATATTTCATGGTATAATTCTGTCATGATTAAAAGAGAAAGATATGAAGCGGAGCTTCTTAAGTCCCTGAATAGTATGCCGGTAACCACGCTGCTTGGTCCCCGGCAGTGTGGAAAAACTACAATTGCACGATCTATCTGGGAAAAAATGGGAGGGACATATCTTGACCTGGATAAAAGAAGCGACAGGATGAGGCTTTCCAGGCCTGAAACTTTCCTGGGGTCTCTTTCGGGACTGGTTGTTATCGATGAGGTTCAGCGAGAACCATCGTTGATGGAGGTGCTCAGGCCGTTGGCCGATCGAACCGGAAGACCGGCAACCTTCCTTCTCCTTGGAAGCGCATCTCCTGCTCTGGTAAGAGGAGCATCAGAAAGCCTTGCCGGCCGAACCGGTTTTGTGGATCTCCACGGATTCGATGTTGAGGAAGTAAGATCTTCATGCACAGATAAACTCTGGTTTCGCGGAGGATTTCCAAGGGCTTTCCTTGCTGATTATGACAGAGATTCAAGTGACTGGCTCGAAGCATTTACCAGGACTCTGGTAGAAAGGGACCTTCCAATGCTTGGCAGTTTTGAAACATCTGCCTCCATGAGAAGACTTTGGACAATGCTTGCTTCCACCCAGGGACAGGTTTTGAACTGTTCAAATCTTGGAAGATCTTTATCCCTGTCCTACAAGACCGTGCAGAAGTATCTCGACCTGCTTGAGGGAGCATTCATGATTAGAAGGCTTCCTCCCTGGTTTGAGAATACGGGTAAAAGGCTGGTGAAGTCGCCGAAGGTGTATATCAGAGACAGTGGTATTCTTCACAATTTCCTGCAAATAGATTCTCTGTACCAGTTAAAGGGACATATAGTGTCCGGAGCTTCGTGGGAAGGATTTGTGCTCGAGCAGTTCTTCAGCTTCAATGGAAACAGGAACTGTTACTTCTGGGGAACACATCAGGGGGGCGAGATAGACCTGGTATTTATCAGAAGAGGTAACAGATACGGAATAGAGGTAAAACTATCTGATGCACCGGGAGTTACAAAATCAATGCGAATAGCCTTGAAAGATCTGGGCCTGAGACACATATGGGTGCTCTATCCCGGAAAGGAAAAGTATTCTCTGGACAGCAGGATAACGGCCTGGCCCGTAGATGAAATACAGAATCTTCCGATCAACGGCTGATAAGGCAGTTTTCTTTTCCAAATTCGGTTGAGTTGTAGAAACCACTGGCGGAAAGAGTCCCAAAACTCAGACAGCAGGCCAGCCACTTGTCTTTTAGGGGAGCA
>CAZRCS010000401.1:0-1361 GCA_964598645.1 uncultured bacterium
CAATTACGGCAACACCTATGGCTACCTGTTGACAGCCGGGGGAGACACACTCTTTATTTCATCCACCGGCCAGGTTTTTGAGGGAAAACTCGACGACCATCCTGCTTTTGTAACATCATACTGGAAAGATCCGGTTATAATCTCAGGAGGTTCAGGAATCTTCGAGGGTGCCACTGGCAGCGGAATAACTGACGACTATAACAGTAGTGAGGATCCCTATTCTCATCATCACTGGAAAGGGACCATTACGATGATGAAGCAGGAGCTGTAGAAAACAAAAATATTATGAGGCTAAAAGGCACTCCCACTTAAGGGGATTGCCTTTTATTTTGCTTTCTCCTTCAGCTGTTCGGTGATCTTTGCCCTGATCTCGTCTGCCAGCTCGGGGTTGTCTTCCATGATCTTCTTGACAGCATCACGACCCTGACCCAGCTTGGTGTCACCGTAGGAGAACCACGATCCGCTCTTCTTGATGATGTTGAAATCAGTTCCGAGGTCGACCAGCTCACCTGTACGGGAGATACCCTCGCCAAACAGTATGTCAAAGTCGGCTTTCCTGAAGGGCGGGGCGAGCTTGTTCTTGACCACCTTGACCCTTACACGGTTGCCTACTGCATCCTCGCCATCCTTGATCTGGCTTGAACGCCTGATGTCAAGTCTGACAGAGGCATAGAACTTCAGGGCATTGCCGCCGGTGGTGGTCTCAGGATTGCCGAACATCACACCTATCTTTTCCCTTAGCTGGTTGATGAAGATGCAGGTGGTGTTGGTCTTGTTGATGTTTGCCGTCAGCTTGCGCAGCGCCTGTGACATCAGCCTGGCCTGGAGCCCCATCTTAGAGTCGCCCATCTCCCCCTCTATCTCAGCCTTGGGAGTCAGTGCCGCCACCGAGTCGATCACGATGATGTCAATGGCCCCGGAACGGATGAGATGATCTGTTATCTCCAGTGCCTGTTCGCCGTTGTCAGGTTGCGAGATAAGCAGGTTCTCCACATCGACGCCCAGCTTTGAAGCATAGAACCTGTCAAAGGCATGCTCGGCATCGATCATGGCTGCAATGCCACCTGCCTTCTGGGCTTCAGCGATGGCATGAATGGCCAGTGTGGTCTTACCCGACGACTCCGGACCGTAGATCTCAACCACCCTGCCGCGAGGCAGCCCGCCGATACCGAGAGCGGCATCGAGCCCGATCGATCCGGTGGAAATCACCTGTACATTCTCAATGGCATGATCGCCCAGCTTCATGATGGTCCCCCGTCCAAAATCCTTTTCGATTTTTCCCAGAGTCACCTCGAGTGCCTTGAGTTTCTCCTTGTTTACTTCTTTTCTTTCCATTTACTTATTCTTATAGCAGTTAGACA
>CAZRCS010000402.1:0-1351 GCA_964598645.1 uncultured bacterium
GCAACCGCTTTCAGTGCCGGTGGAGTGGTCATCGATTCATTCGCCATAGACGATGAAACCCCCCGTGTGGAGAAAATACGGCGAATGCTTCACCTTTCACCTGACCTGGTGATCATGGCCGGTGGTTATGAGAACGGTGCAATTGCAGGGGTCGTGAACATGGCTCAGCTGATAGCCCTCTCAAGACCCCAGCCTAAATACGGTTCCGGCAAACTGCCCCTGGTATTCTGCGGCAACACCCAGGCAAGGCCTTTCATCCAGGGAATGCTCGGTGATCTATTCAGCATTACCTATGCAGAGAACATCCGACCGGACGGGCTGAGGTTCAACCTCCGTCCGGCCATTGAAGAGGTTCACAGGCTCTTCATGGACCATGTGATGCAGATGGCTCCGGGTTATGCAAGGCTTTCCGCCATGACATCAGCACCCATTCTGCCAACGCCGGCTGGTGTAGAGAGGATACTGGAACTCTACTCGAAGGATATCGAGGGCAATGTGGTGATGGCAGATATGGGCGGAGCCACAACTGACATCTTCAGCAATGTACGGGGTCAGTTTCAGCGTACCGTGGCCGCCAATACCGGTATGAGCTACAGCCTCTCCAACATTCTTCTGGAAGCGGAGCCTGAAAATGTGTTCAGGCATCTGCCCGGAGTGAACGAAGGCTCGGCCAGGAACTGGATACTTTCGAAAACCCTTTTCCCTACGGTTAACCCTGAGTGCGAAACCGCAAAGGCCGTGGAGGGTGCAGCCGCTGCCGAGGGAATGAACCTGGCATGGAGACACCACCTGGACATCAGTTACCGCAGAGCCCGGGTGGGTTGTACGGAAAGGCTTCGCCGGCTTGGCAAGTGCAAGTTCGAGGAAGCTTTCAGAACCGTACACGGTGATCCCTTTAAAATCTCCGACATTAAGGTGATAATCGGCGCCGGGGGCATAATGGCCCATTCCACTCCCAGGAGAGCGGCATGGATCCTTATCTCAGGGTTCAGGCCCAAGGGATTAACCCTGCTCATGGTGGACAGGCACTTTCAGAGTCCTCACATGGGCGTTCTTTCCAGAAAGTTCCCTGAGGAGGCGCTGAAGTATTACAGGGAAGAATGCCTTGTTCCTGTTGGAAGGGTCTATGCACCCATAAACAAAATGCGGAAGCTGAAGGTGGGAACCTCCTCCGGGGACGTTACGGTGGAGTCCGGCGGTTTCCTATACCTGGAGAGTTCCAGAGGCGTTACCATTCCCGAGGTAAGAATACCTGATGATGATATTCCTCTAATAATAGATCTCAGGTTCGGAGATGATAGCCTTCCAATGGATTTTCATGATGGTCAGGCCTTTCCCGCTGATGAGGTCA
>CAZRCS010000403.1:0-1345 GCA_964598645.1 uncultured bacterium
GGGTAGATGTAACAGGCGTTTCAAGGCTGGCAGAGAATGACAGAACTCTCATTGCCGGTGATGGCCTGCATCCGTCCGGCAAGATGTATACAGAGTGGGTAAGACTGGCGCTTCCGGAGATATTGAAAATGCTTGAGCAGGAATGACAATGAATATGGAATCGGCATATATGGAGGCCCTGGCCCTGGATGAGCTGGATGAACTCTCCGCGTACAGGTCGAGGTTTTTTTCCGGGGATGAGAGGCTGATCTACCTGGACGGGAACTCACTGGGCAAACTGCCAGTTGAAAGCAAGGCAATAGTTGACAGGACTGTTAACCTTGAGTGGGGTGAGCGGCTGATACGGAGCTGGAACGAGGATTGGTATACAAAGAACATTGAACTGGGAGATAAGATAGCCCGGATTGCCGGCGCTTCCGAAGGCGAAGTGATAATCACAGATACCACTTCAGTCAACCTCTACAAACTGGCCCATGCTTCGCTTAAGTTCAAAGAGGGCAGGAGACGCATAGTGACGGATGAACTGAACTTCCCTTCTGACCTATATATACTGCAGGGACTGGTAAAGGATTTCGGGGAGGGATATGAGCTGACGGTTATTCCTTCAAGGGACGGTATGACGATCGATACCGGGGATCTGAAGGCAAACATTGATGAAAACACTGCGCTGGTATCACTCTCGCATGTGGCTTTTAAATCCGCTTTCAGATACAATATGAGGGAGATCACATCGCTCGTGCACGCGAAGGGAGCGATGATGCTGTGGGACCTGAGTCACAGCATAGGTGCGGTCCCCGGTGAGCTGAACGAATCAAACGCCGACCTGGCAGTGGGATGCACCTACAAGTACCTCAACGGAGGTCCTGGGTCACCTGCCTTTCTGTATGTGCGGAAGGATCTGCAGAGTAAGCTCTCTTCACCTATTTGGGGGTGGTTTGGTGAAAAGAATCCCTTTGATTTTACGTTGCAATATCGTCCGGGAGAAGGCATACACCGCTTTCTTGCCGGCACGCCGCCGATATTGGCCCTGAAAGCAATTGAACCCACACTTGACATGATGAACGAGGCCGGGATGGCCATGGTCCGCAAGAAGAGTGTTTCGCAGTCTGAATTTCTTTTACGGCTTGCAGAGGAATTTCTGTGGCCCCTGGGCTTTCAGCCCGGGTCTCCCCTTGATCCCGAACAACGGGGATCGCATGTATCGTTGTGTCATCCTGAGGCCTACCGCATATGCAAGACTCTGATTGACCCGGACCTCGGAGAAACAGTAGTCATTCCTGATTTCAGGGCGCCCGACAATATCCGCCTTGGGATTACTCCCTTATACACCACCTACACGGAGATA
>CAZRCS010000404.1:0-1342 GCA_964598645.1 uncultured bacterium
TGGGGCATGCGGTAAGAAATGAAGACGGCTCCATAATCAAAGTACAGGGTTCTTTCCAGGATATCAGCGAACAGAAACAGCAGGAGGAAAATCTGCGCCTCAGCGAAGAGCGCTACCGTCTGCTTGCCGACAATACACTGGATGTGATCTGGCTGATGAACATGGATGCACGGTTCACATACGTTAATCCCGCCATTGAAACCATGTTCGGGTTCACCCCTGATGAATGGACGGGAACCGGTTTATGGGAGCATTGCGAAGAGCAGCAGTTCTCATGGATGAAAAGGCTGATAGAAATTGAGGCGGCAAAGGGCCCCGGGCAGCAGGGGGTTATCTTCGAAACCGAGATGCAAAGGCGCGACGGCAGCAGCATTGCTGTGGAGATTCACGGCCGGGTGATCTATGACGATCAGGGAGTACCGGTTTCACTGCAGGGCATGACCCGGGACATCAGCGAGCGCAGGAGGGCCGAGAAGGAACAGGAGAAAATACGGGAACAGCTGAACCAGTCGCAGAAGATGGAATCCATAGGCAGACTGGCAGGGGGGGTGGCCCACGATTACAACAACATGCTCGGGGTCATCATAGGAAATGCAGAACTGGCCCTGCAAAGGATCTCAGCAGATGATCCGCTGCACGCAGATCTCAGGGAAATTCTCGACGCCGCCGGGCGTTCCGCGGACATCACCAGTCAGCTGCTGGCCTTTGCCCGCTGGCAGATCATCGACCCGAAGGAAATAGACCTGAATGAAACGGTGGAGTACATGCTGAAGATGCTGCGCCGGCTGATCGGGGAAGACATCGATCTGTCCTGGCAGCCCGGCCCCGGCCAGATGCCCGTCTTCATGGACCCCTCCCAGCTGGATCAGATACTGGCCAATCTTCTGGTGAACGCCAGGGACGCCATCGGCGGAGTGGGAAAGGTGACCATAGAGACAGACCGCGTGGTTTTCGATGAAGAATACTGTGACGAACATGGGGAATTCATCCCGGGCGAGTTCATTATGCTGGCGGTGAGCGACGACGGCTGCGGAATGGACAGCACGACCCGGGAAAGTATTTTCGAACCGTTCTTCACCACCAAGAAAGTGGGCAAGGGCACGGGACTGGGCCTGTCAACCGTGTACGGAATCGTCAGACAGAACAACGGCTTCATCAATGTGTACAGCGAACCGGGGAAGGGCACTGTTTTCAGAATCTATCTGCAGCTTCATAAGGGAGAGAAGGTCTCTGACATTGCTCAGACCGCAGTGGAAACACCTGTTAGCCGCGGTGAAACCGTTCTGATAGTCGAGGACGAGATCTCCATCATGAAGCTGACGGAGAGAATGCTGGAAAACCT
>CAZRCS010000405.1:0-1339 GCA_964598645.1 uncultured bacterium
TACAGGAGTGCGACAAGAAGTTATAATATGAATTGCGAAAACGCTATCCCTTCCATTTGGGATAATCCTACTATGACATGCGTTGATGGTAACGTCAGGGTGTGAAGCTCATAAGACAATATGGAGAAGCTTGGGAATCTAACCTAAACAATCTGTTAGGATAAAGAATACTATGAAGAACTTAACGTGAACCATTATAAGAATCGTTAGATGAAACAAGCGAAATTAGGTTGATACGCTTGAACCAAAAGGTATAGAATCAGACCATTATGGCTTCCTGTACGTAATGGGAAATGGACGAAGCATTCTCGGTTTAAAGATGGCTTCTAAGGCATTCATAATTATTCATGTTATAGAACTTGGTAAGCCCTATATGTCCCCTTCTGGGTAGAAATTCCGCAAGGAATAACGAAGACATAGAGGGTAAAGGAAAGGAGTAGAAAGCAAATGACAAACTGTAATGGTATGTATAGGGGTTCAAGATTTGCCCCTATCCGAAAGGATGCAGACTTACTCTTTGGTATCGAAACGTAAGAATGAAGGTATGACCTATGAATGTAAGTAATTCAATTACGCTAACTGAAAAAGCAGAAGTACTTATCGGCAATCCCTCTGCATGGAACGAGTACAAAGGTATAACTTCCGAAAGGAGAGATAACAATAGTACAAACGCTAAATCCGAATGCGAGAAACTTACAGACAAACAACACAAATCCAGCTGGAATGATATCGACTGGAATGTAGTTGAAACACACGTCAATAGGCTACAAGTCAGGATTACGAAAGCAATTATTAAAGGAAATTGGAATTTAGTAAAGCGACTAAGTTATTTGCTAACCCATTCTTTCTACGCTAAACTATTAGCTGTCAGGAAAGTTATCCAAAACAAAGGCAAAAGGACAGCAGGAATCGATGGAGAATTATGGCCAACACCAAAATCCAAGATGAATGCGGTACTTAGTTTATCTGATAAATGGTATAAAGCAAGACCATTAAAGAGAATCTTTATTGAGAAATATGGGTCTGATAAGAAACGACCTTTAGGTATCCCAACCATGTACGATAGAGCTATGCAAGCATTATATGCTTTAGCCCTTGACCCCGTTGCAGAAGTCACAGCAGATAAACGTTCTTTTGGATTTAGAAAATTCAGAAGTACACATGATGCTTGCAGTCTAATTTTTGGTAGAATGAGCCAAAAATCATCTCCACAATGGATTTTGGAAGGCGATATTAAAGGTTGTTTTGATAACATTAGTCATAAATTGTTAATAGACAATATTCCTATGGATAAATCAATTCTCAAACAATTCCTCAAAGCAGGATTCGTTTATGAAAA
>CAZRCS010000406.1:0-1327 GCA_964598645.1 uncultured bacterium
TGATCAATAATTTTCTCTGCGGATGAAGCCAGGTTCCAAAGGGAATAGCCAATAGAACCTACTTTGCCATCGCTGTATTCGCTTAATTGACCTGTTATAATGAGTATATCGCCGTCAATTGAAGCTGTGGATTCATCCGTTAACGAACTGCCTGCAAGAACGCCGGAAGCAAATTGCATTATTGCACTATCATCCTCTGCATCTGCGGCTCCTACTGCCAGGATCAGAGCTGCAAATGCCAATGCTAATAACCTCATCTTTTCGATTCCTCCAAAATGTTTATTTGCTCTTGGATTCTCTTTCGGAATGTGAATGGATCTGCAACATTTTTAAATGGAGTAATTCCCCCGCCGGTACCCGATACCATGATTGTGCCATATCCCAATAGTCGCCCTATAATGCCCTGCTCAACATTTATTCTTTCAATTTTATTTACTTGGGTTTCATGGGTTTGGCGTTTGATAACACCTGTCTTCATAACTAACCTTTTATTTGTGATGCCAAATTCTGAAGAGATATAATTTACAATGGCTATTATGAGCCACGGTACAGTTACCATCAAGTTCAATCCGGATAAAAGCGGCAGTAAAATGATGCTTAGGACAACCGGCCAAAAGAAGATAAACCAAGTTAAATTCGTTTTATATGATACCACTTCTCCTTTCATAGAAGAACTCTCAATATAGCCGATGCCAATCCCTCCGTCATTACTATAACATTTGCAGCCACGCTAGCTTAGGCTGATTTGGTTACTCTGAAAATTAGATATTCGCCCGGACCATAGGCAATTTCGCAGTTAATGCCCTCAATCATATATTTGTTATCTGGCATAGTTGCTGAATCACGTATGATTTCCCACTCGGAACGAGTGCAGCCAATGTATTTCTCACCTTTGTCTGTCAAGAGCCAAATCGTGTCGCCTTTTAATGATTGCACCACCTTGATGTCCCTAACGCCTGTCCCAGTCCATTCATGCAATACTGCTTTCATTTCATCATGTTTGCCATATCCATTCATGCAATGCATTCTCCTCTAATACCTGATAGTAGATAATCAACCAGCCTCTTGAAGGTATCGCCTACTATCATGTTGGGATATCCCACAGACTGAATAAGTCTAAAAAGATGAAAGGTTGGATCCTTATTCCAGAAACTTGCGTACTAAGAATACCGTAACTTTTTTTTATCTCCAGCCATGCTTCTATGTGGCAATAAAAGTGATGTAGAAGCCTCCTCTAAGAATGCAAAACCGTTAGCATCTGCATCTAAGAGTATGCGGAGGACGGGAGTCGAACCCGCGAACACCTTCGTGACAGGGTCCTAAGCCC
>CAZRCS010000407.1:0-1316 GCA_964598645.1 uncultured bacterium
GGATTAATCTCTCAGATGCGATTTAAGGTCGATTCTTTTTCGGGCAGGTCCTAGATGACCTGCAACTATTTCTGTTATGGCACGCAACTAAGCACACTATGAAGCACACCTCCATCAGGCTCTCAGATCGCCATGTGGCACTAATCGAGTCCACCGGTGAGACTTCCACCGAAGTGGTTAGAAAGGCGTTAGATATCTATTTTCAGCTAGATTCTGAGAGAGAAGACATACGAGAAGAGTTCCGAGCGCTAATATCAGAGGGAATATCCGAACACGAAAAAGCGCACCATTCTAAGTACAAAGGGCAAAGATTAGAGCCACCAAAAGCATCTGCGGATAGAACCGTGCGCGAAGATGTGCGCGAAATAAGAGAAAAACAAGCCCTTGAGACCTCTAATATTGTGCCTAAAGATATGCCCAAAAACGTGCGCAACATGCTCAAGGCGATCAAGTCTTTCCATGATGAAGGGAAAGAGCCTCTTGTGGCTGAGGTGGGCGAAAAGGTGGGTGTGAGCGGTCAGTCGGTGGGAAGCACGCTTCGGCATTATGGAATTAAATCCAAGCACGCCCAACGAAACGGGAAAAAAGGGCGCTACTATACTTTTGAGCTGAAGGAGAGAATCGAGGAGCTGATCGAGAGGGGCGAGCTAGAGGAGTGATGTGCAAAGGAGGGAACATGGAACCTGATGCCAATTCAAGCAAGCCAATCCAAGCCAGTGTGATCCTGGAGAAGATCAAGAAGGTTGAGCCCTTGAAACAAACTCTTGTCTCTGCAGATTGGGCAGAATATTTGGGACGAAGGAAAAACTTTTAGAGGCTTTAGAGGCTGTCCAGCAATCCAAAACCGAGTGATGAAGAAGGCCAAATAGGGCTTTAAATCCGAAAAGAACGATGATTTCCAGCGTCAAAGTCAATTGTGAGACAGCCTCTTTAGATCCTCAAACATGTGTGTGATCTCCATATCCCGCCGCACAATATCACGAAAAGTAAAACATCCTCGATTGTGCTTCAGGTATTCTCTGATCTCATCTGTCCTGGAAGCCAACGAGGACGTAAACTGAGAGTCAGCAACCCAAATGGCTGCGAAGACGGACGAGTACCTGGCTGGGAGTTAGTGGTGATGGAAACCATCTCTCCGAAGCCTATTTATTATCAGGCAACGAAAGACGGACATCTTGAGGATAGGGTAGCTCCCGAATGGGCGACATCCAGAACGTGCTTTAGCTGGTCTTCTTCTGGTTGTTTAACATCGTTTAACGACTGTTTAACATTGTTAAACGCACCACAAAATAAAGGTGCGCCCTTTTTTGTTGCGC
>CAZRCS010000408.1:0-1313 GCA_964598645.1 uncultured bacterium
AGAAAGGGTTCCAGCGTGTCCCAGGCGATATCGTCGATAATTCTTCCGTAGTCGGGAGAGTTTTCCGGCACATCCCCGTAAAAGTCCTTAACGGTTCTTGCCATTATTCGAAGAAAATCATCATGGACACTTCTGTGGACGAATACATGGTTCGGAGCCAGGCAGGTTTGTCCTGCAGCAAAGAACTTCCCCCATGCTATTCGCTTAGCCGCCTCTTTCAGGTTTGCGTCTGAATCCACATAGCAAGGGTTCGCACCGCCAAGCTCAAGAATAACCGGCACAGGCCGTGAAGCCGCGTCTTCCATAACCTTTTTCCCGGTGCCCCCGGAACCCGTAAAGCAGACTATGTCTGCGGCGTTCCGCACAAGCCACCTGGCCTCTTCGCCACCGCCGGTAACCACTGAGACAAGACCCTCATGGAAATACTCACCTATGATGTTCTTCAGTAATTCCGCGGTTTTCGGAGCCCTTTCGGAGGGTTTCAGTATTACCGTGTTGCCCCCGGCCAGGGCACTGACCATGGGAGCAAGAAGAAGCCCCGCCGGATAGTTCCAGGGACCTATGATCACAGCTGTTCCGAAGGGTTCCCTGGAAGAGCGAACAAAGCCCGGTATCATGAGAGGTGAAGGTCTTTGCGGTTTTTTCATGTTCCACAGGAATAGGCGATTCATTGCATACCGCAGATCTCCCAGAACAAGTCCAGGCTCGGAACTCCAGGCCTCGAGCCAGCATCGGCCCAGATCCCTGCCTATTGCCGCTGCTATGGAGTCCCCTTCCACCTTGATCATTTTTGCAAGGGTTCTCAGTGTTTTCCGTCGAGCTGAAGTGGATCTCGTGGCACCTGTATCGAAGTAATTCCTCTGGGTTTTCAGTATGATTTCCAGATGGTCCATATCTTCTCCGCCGGTGTTGCTCCAGGCATGGGTTGAATCTTATATAAAGCAAAGCTAATACTTGCGGCATTCAACCGGAAGGGGAAGAATGGGCATCCGGTCAAATCGTGCAGTTGTGATAGGAGGAGGCCTGGGTGGTCTCAGCGCTGCCAGCGCCCTTGCATCAAGGGGGTTTTCCGTAACCCTTCTGGAAAAAAACTCCCATCTCGGGGGGAAGCTCAACGTCATGGAAAAGGAGGGCTTCACCTTTGACCTTGGGCCCTCGATCCTCACTCTTCCCAGGGTGTTCCAGCGGCTTTTCAAAGAAGCGGGGGAAGATTTCGAATCCCTCTGCCCGGTTGAATCCCTTGAGGTTCACTGGAGGAATTTCTTCGAGGACGGCACTGTTTTCGACTTCAGCAGTGACCCTGAAAAAACCGG
>CAZRCS010000409.1:0-1311 GCA_964598645.1 uncultured bacterium
TCAGCACCATGAAACGGTGCCGGTTTTTTCGATATGATTTCATGCGGAACCTCCAATTGAATCGTTTTCAACAGATATTACGCATAAATATTCATAAAAGATTTGCTCCGGTTCGCGATTCACCCCGTATTTCAAGCTACGGTCAACTGGGTAATCGACGCCGCTTTCACTCCTGCCCCATTGCGGAATCGTTTCAACGCTTCCTTAAAAATAAAATTCAATGCTTCCTCGGGAGGTATTTATGGGGAGAAATGTCATGATGAAAGATAAAGCAACATCTTTTCTGGGTTCTCTTCCATTTTGTGTGGGTTTACGAGGTTATCACAATTAGAAAAATGGGAAAGGCTTCAGTAGAGTGCCCTTTGGGGCACAAGTCACCGCTCACCACTTCGGTTCAGACCCATTGCGGTCTTTGGCGGACTAAAATGACCCCGGTGGTTGTTTGGGATGTAATCCGGGGCATCATTTTGCCTTCGGCCGTCCTGCCTCAGCCCATGGGTCCCCGGAACCTGCCGTTTGCGTTCGCTTATGCTTTATGCCCTGCGGGCACTCTCTATCGCAACTTCTTGCCAATCACCAATGTGTGTGTACCCACAGGAAACGTAATAGAACCCTTTTCTGTAAATTCATGCTGCGGTCACATTGATTTCATCGAGCCTGACGTATACTCTATTGGTTTCCCATTCCTGGGACGTTTCCATCAACAGCGCAGAGATGAGCCGCTGGATCTCTTTGCCTTTTGATATTCCCTTTTCATCCATCTAGAATTTTCTCGGGGAAAAATTGAAAAAACAAACAATATTCATTGCGGCTTTACTCCTTGTGCTCCTTGGTTGTGATATGGAAAATACCGTCACCGTTGAATTGCTGAAAAATGAAAACCTGAGCGATAGCTTACCTCATGCGTTAGCCGAAGAGCAAGGCTTTGATGCAAGTGAACTGGAGTATGCAATCGAAAAAGCCGCTGGATTAAGCAGCATTCAAAGTATCCGGGTAGCTCGGAATGGATATATTGTTGAAGAAAAATACTTTGGTGATATCACTGCGACTGACCTGATTCATGTGCGATCTGTTACAAAAAGTGAAATTTCAGACTTAATCGCATAACCATCGATCAAGGCTTCATTGAAAATATTGACCAACCGATATGGGCTTACCTTTCAAAGGCTGCCCCTGATCTTGATGAAGCAAAAGGGAATATTACCATCAAACAATTACTCACCATGAGCTGCGGGCTTCAATGGGACGAACAACAAGGAAACGAATACAATGACTGGTTTAATTCAAAGGATTATAT
Source organism: uncultured bacterium (assembly GCA_964598645.1). Classification (GTDB taxonomy): domain Bacteria; phylum Fermentibacterota; class Fermentibacteria; order Fermentibacterales; family JCC-6; genus Sabulitectum. The sequence continues at coordinate 1,298 of CAZRCS010000409.1, forward strand.
AAATTATGTGTTGG
>CAZRCS010000410.1:0-1306 GCA_964598645.1 uncultured bacterium
GCGTGTCCAGCCAACGTGGACAAACAATCACTCCTGAAAACAGGGCGCTGTTCCCCAATTTAAATATTACTATTTTTGGTTCTCTTCCATTTTGTGTGGGTTTAAGAGGTTATAACAATTAGAAAAATGGGAAAGGCTTCAGTAGAGTGCCCTTTCGGGCACAAGTCACCGCTCACCACTTCGGTTCAGACCCATTGCGGTCTTTGGCGGACTAAAATGACCCCGGTGGTTGTTTGGGATGTAATCCGGGGCATCATTTTGCCTTCGGCCGTCCTGCCTCAGCCCATGGGTCCCCGGAACCTGCCGTTTGCGTTCGCTTATGCTTTATGCCCTGCGGGCACTCTCTATCGCAACTTCTTGCCAATCACCAATGTTTGTTTACCCACACGAAACGTAATAGAACCCTATTTTTTACATAACAGCCTGACTGTTTTCGAGTTGTTTGTCAGATTGGATTCATTGCCCACATTACCGGGATTAATAATATCCATTCTTACGGTGAGAATCTCTCCGGTATTCAAGGCCCGTTTAAATCCGGTGAAACTGACTGAAGCGCCCGGGGTTTTCAGTTTCCTTTGGGGATCCACTGCATCCAGTATGTAGCCTCCCCAACCTGAGTTTTCAGCAATCGCCTGGATGGCGACACCTTTCAGGGGCGGCGTGTTATACGCGCCATCAGCCACACCAGCCGAGCCCTGATTTTTGATGGTTACCCTGACCTGGCATTTTTCGTCCAGCTCAATTCGTTCCACAATTAAATCACATTGTTTTTCGATACACCTGAGCCTGACTGTTTTTGAGTTGTTTGTCAGATTGGATTCATGACCCACATTACCGGGATTAATAATATCCATCCTTATGGAGAGAACCTCTCCGGCATTCAAGGCCCGTTTAAATCCGGTGAAACTGACTGATGCGCCCGGGGTTTTCAGTTTCCTGTGGGGATCCACTACATTCAATATATACCCCCCCCAACCTGAGTTTTCGGCAATCGCCTGGATGGCGACACCTTTCAGGGGCGGCGTGTTATACGCGCCATCAGCCACACCAGCCGAGCCCTGATTTTTGATGGTTACCCTGACCTGGCATTTTTCGTCCAGCTCAATTCGTTCCACTACCAGGTCACATGCCGCCCGCTTCGGTTTGATTTGTCTTCGAGGCTTTAACTGTTGCTGGCTACCCGCCGCACCCATGGTGAATAAAGAGAATCCAAACAGGAAGACCACAATTGGGATTAAAGCAATCCTGTACCGTTTTACTTGTTTTTTCATAACTCTCCCCCTTTTCCAATATCGTCGAAGTACAT
>CAZRCS010000411.1:0-1306 GCA_964598645.1 uncultured bacterium
GCGGCCAGCTCTTTTGGCTTTCCCGAATTTGCCACATCGATCAAATTCGTTTTAGGGTCGTGTACGCATATTACTGAATTGGTATCCTGAAAGTCATTAACTCCTTGATAGTCCAGACATGATCGGTCAGCCCTTCTGCCATCGCAGGTGTTCTTTTCATCCATTTTTTCCTTCCCAGATCAACTCTTATCCGAAGTGACTTGTGAGGCTTGACAAAATTATACCAAGCTTGGAAAAAATTCATGGCATGAGTATGCCGCCCCAAGATCTTGCTGCAATTCATGCTCTTGCGCACGAATCGAGCCAATGAATTGCGAATTGTGAGGTTCAGCCGCTCAATATATGCCGTGTTGATCTTTCCACCTGAATCGACACCGAGCAACTTCATTACTTCTATGGGATCCCCATAAACAATACGCTGCACTACTTCGATGATTCGTCCGTTCTTTCTCTTCTTACAGACCTTTGCATACTTCAGGTTTGGGTAAGGAACCAATATAGGATCAGGTTTTCTACCAATTCCGCAATATGGTGGCGTCTCAAGAAAACCATAAACGCTGAGGAGGCCCTCCTCGAATGGATCCCAATTATCGGAAGTGAATACCGGAATTGGTGAATCGATCGCGCGACGCCGTTCTATATCATTGAAGAATTCTATGCAATCCTCTGCAGTTCTTTTTCCTTCATGATGGCTGAGAAATAATCTTGTATTGGGTTTTATTGCAGTCAGACTATAGACATCACCGTATTCTTTCAAATCGGTTATATCGACGTTTTTCTCCTTTTTTTATATATGACCATATCTCATCAACTTGTACGCGATCAAGACTAAGTTCTTTCAAAAAATAATCTGTCACTTCGTTACAATGCTTACCTGCGAGATCTATCCACCTGCATATCGTGCTCTTATCGTGGCCTGATGACCGAGCTGCACCACGAATGCTCCCCTTTTCTGGAATCTGTGCCAATGTTCGACAGACTTCATCTATTGGTGTATGAAGACCGAAGAATGGTGTTCCGTGAGTTTCACTGAAGCAATGACCGCAGGTTTTGCACTTGAGAAGCGCTCTATTATCATTCCCGCATCGCTCTTTTAGAACTATGTTTCCGGAGTCCATTTTCCCATAGTCGGGACAGTCTTTTTGCCAGCACCAAAACTTCGATAAATTAAGATTGGAATCCATCGCTACCCCAACTTAATGATTTAACGAGGTAGTATAAAAAACTATTCAGTTAAGTAAGTACACGACCCGTTTTAGATACCTGCGCAAAAATGGCTTTTCCACTTAATGGCACAATGTCTTTC
>CAZRCS010000412.1:0-1306 GCA_964598645.1 uncultured bacterium
CTCAACTTCCATTTTAAGAACTGTCGCCATTTTTCTATATCTTTCCGTCAGGTTGGGCTCTTCAAGTACCGTCTGCATATCAAGAGGATTTGTAGCCTGAAAAAAAGATGCGGTAACATCAAGAAATTTCTCATCATTATCTATTCTGAAGGCATCGAGCACTATATCTTCGGGAACATCCATACTCTGGAAATAATTTGAAAGATTCTTTTCCAATACCTTTCTTATGCTTTTTATAGCAGGATCTTTTTTTCCCGATGTTCTGAAAGAACTTCCGCTGACTTCAAAGAATCCCTTTCTGTTCCAGTTCAGATCCTTTAATCTCATCCTTTTTGAGCCTTCGATAAATACATGGTAGATATCGCCGGGCCCTTCCACGACCTGAATAACGGAACAGATCGTTCCGACAGAAAAAAGGTCACTGTGATCCGGATTATCAACGTCAGGATTCTTCTGTGTAATAAGCACTATCTCTCTGTCTTCATTAAGCAGAGCCTCCTCTATTGCCTTAATGGAAAAATCCCTTCCGACTTTAAACGTGATGTTCGTAAAGGGAAAAACCACTGTATCTTTTATAGGGAGTAACGGATATTTTCTGGATCTCATTAGTTTAGATCAGGCTCCTTCTCTGCCGCTTTTTGTTTTTTTGACATTTTTCTTTCTTGTGACCTTTACACAGTCCTCTCCCGAACTGACAACACCGGGAGTGATTATCACTTCCTGGACACTTTCTTTTTCATCAGGGACTGTGAACATTATATCAAGCATGGAATTTTCGATTATTCTTCTTAAACCTCTGGCACCTGTTTTTAGCTTAACCGCCTTCTTAACTATTTCCTTCAGAGCCTCATCCGTAAATGAAAGCTCAACATCATCAAGTTTAAAAAGGTCCTTATACTGACTTACAAGAGAATCTTCAGGCTCTGTCAGAACTCTAAGAAGATCTTCCTCATCAAGCTCGTTGAGATATGCTGTCACAGGGAACCTTCCGATCATTTCAGGGATAAGACCGTATTTCAAAAGATCTTCCGGCTGTATTTCCGAAAGTATTTTTCTTCCCTCGTCAACGACCTTGGACTTTTCTGTTCCGAAACCGAGCTTTTTCTTTCCTATCCTGCTGGCTATGATCTTCTCAATACCTTCAAAAGCTCCGCCGACTATAAAAAGTATCTCCGAAGTATCGATCTTCAGATACTCCTGGTGCGGATGCTTTCTTCCGCCGGTCGGAGGAATATTCGCGATAGTTCCCTCGATTATCTTAAGCAGTGCCTGCTGAACACCTTCACCGCTGACATCTCTGGTTATT
>CAZRCS010000413.1:0-1301 GCA_964598645.1 uncultured bacterium
TGCTGCGGGCTTCGGATGACCATGTCGTGGCCACGCTGGGAACCACGCCTCCACCCAACACGGGCCATTACTGGTGGCATGTCTCTTCCGTGTTGCCACTGCAGAATTACCGGATCGAGGTTTCCACTCCGGACGGAAAGGTCTCCGGAAAATCGAAGATCTTCTCGCTGGCCGCCGACGCTCCACCCCGAGTCAACGAATCATTTTATCCGCAGATATCCAATGTCCGGGCCCGCCACTGGCCCAACCAATGTCCCGGGATTAATCCGACCTCTCCGGGAAGAGTCCCCGGTTCACTTGAAGCCAGAACCGGGCATGCCAGTGTGGAATGGCACGGTGAATGTTCGGGGGCCTTGACGGATTACTATCGCGCACAGGTCTATTTCGACATATCCAATATTTTCGGGAAGGTTCAGAAGGCCACCTTGTCCATGCGGCGGAAGGAACACATCATGCAGAGCCCTCAGGGAACTTTGGCCACCAATACGGAGTGCACCTGCAGGACGGATCTCTACATTCTCAATGCCGCCTGGTCAACCAACCAGCCCCCCTTCAACTTTTATCCCGGTGATTTATGGAAAAGCGTCAGTCTTTTCAATGATGAAGAGGAGGTGAAGTTGGATATCACCGCGATCGTCAAGGATTGGCACCAGGGTAATCGTCCCAACCACGGCATCATGCTTCGCAATCCCCTGGAATCCAGCCACTACGTGGGCAGTATCTGCCTGACCTACTTCGACCGCTTCAATCTGGTGGTGGAGTACACGAAAAATTAAATCCACTGTGATACCTAGGGGCGGTTCATGAGCCGCCCATGCGTTGGATGGATATCCATGAATATCCCGGCTCACGCTTCTGGGCGCATACTAAGGCACGCCCCAACCGATTTTCCTGAAGGATTATTCGTGAATTAAGCCTGCCGATCCTTTCATTGATCGACCTGCAGATTGCCCCTGCAGCATTGTCAGTTCAAGAGATGGGGTTCCACAGGAGACCATCGGTTTGTGAATCATCATGGTGAAATTGGAAGGACCTTTCCCGGGAGGCCGACAGTACGGACGGTTATGCTTCATGATTTTCGTGGCAGTTGCCGGGTTTTGATGTTCGCGTGTATGATCGTGGCGAGTTCCTGGGCCAGGGTGGAACAGGGCGACCGGGTATGTCACTGAATATGCGTACTCCAGAGAAGATTCATTTATCCTTCCCCCCCTCATTGACGCAACGGAGTGTGGGGTGTAGAATTGTATGTTCTCCGAGCCCTTCCGGCTGCGGCCTTCATTGGCCATGCGGGAGGGGCCGAC
>CAZRCS010000414.1:0-1297 GCA_964598645.1 uncultured bacterium
GGGTGCGAAATGAAAACAAGAACTACCTCAGTTGTCTGGGGTGGTGATTATTCCGATGTCTCCACGGAGTTTTCACCGGTGAAAGGTTTGAATATGCGAAACAGCTCAAATTCCGATACTGAGGAGGCAAGGCATAGTTCCTCATTCTCAAGGTCGGTTCTTATAAGAAAGCCTTCTCCATCGTTGAAGCTTACAACTCCCAGAATAACATCGGTTTGATAAGAGCCGGTGTTGTCTACTCCTTCTCTATATTCGAACCTGAGGATGCCCTCAGTCTTCGTAATAAATCCAAACCTCTGACGCATCTCCTGAGATATGAATGCATCCTGTTCTGGAATGAACAAGTACTGTGAGTCGGTGATAGTCAGTGTTCCGATGTGCACAAAATTGACATTGCTGTCCCCAAAATAACCATCGAGAACTTCCCAGTCGCCTTCAAGTACATTCAGGGTTCCAGTGTCATCAGCGGCAGGTATCGAAAGTATTGCATGGAGCAGAGATATTGCAGCGATCGTTAGAAGCATTAGTTTCCCCTCCTGGGTTCCGGTGCTTTCGAAGTTACTCCTGTGCAATATACAACAAGGGTTTGATGCAGATAAAGGCAGTATGGGTTATCAGAAACTGTTCTGTACTCGTTAGGTATTCCAGGTGGTCCAAAGTGTTTTCTGGGAACACTGTTCCATATCCAGGGATAGGACGTCTAGAGGTTCCTGAGGATACTAACGTGAACTGAAGAGGTTAAATTGTTTTTTCTTGTTCTTGCAGTTTTCTTGTCTGTTCCTGAGACTGATCTGCTTCCATTAGATGAGACTGTAAACCTGAATCCGGATATAATTCTCGGTGATGAGGTTGCAGAATTGTTCGAAGTGTCTGAGTTTGTCTTTACAGTTAGAAGTGTTACTCGGCGACTTTCCATGCTTGGCTGGATATCCGAAAGGTACGATATAGAAATCGGGCATGAATTAAAGGGAGATCTGCCTGAAAACACAGTGTTTATGTACACCTTTCCCTGTGGGATGTATTCAAATCAGTTATCATCTCTCACAGAAGGAGAAGGACTAGTTGTCTTTGCATCAATACTGAGTTCTCCGGGAAGTATGGAGGGTCTCCGTTCCAGTCTCGGTACTTTGAGCGTGTGTTTGTATACTCCGATTTTAAAGTGAAAGAAAGTAATGGAATTCGTGAGATGAACACCGCTTCTGGTAGTGAAATTTCTTTGCCGGAAGAGTGCCCTTTGTTTTGTCTGACCGGTTTTGCAGAGTACTAAAGGTCTTCATAGGAGAAGATAGTCAACTGA
>CAZRCS010000415.1:0-1293 GCA_964598645.1 uncultured bacterium
GGCGGAGTGTTCTGGCAGATGGACTCCTGACCCTTGACGCAGACGAGCATGTTATTATCTTACGCTCGCTTTGCGAAGGGGCTGTAGCTCAGTTGGTATGAGCACTTGACTGGCAGTCAAGGGGTCACGGGTTCGATCCCCGTCAGCTCCACCAGTGGAACCGCCGCCGAAAAGGCGGCGGTTACCTTTTTCCAAAGCGCTACAAGGGGTTGCAAGATGTGGCGGTATTGTCTATCTTACCTGCTCCAAGTTGAGGGAATCTTTCGTAATCAACTATAGATGTGTGCGTTACAAGGAGTAGCGCTGAAAAAACAGGAGGAAGAAATGACCAAGGCAGATATCGTTGCCAACATTTCAGATGAGACAGGTCTCACGAAAAAGGAAGTTGCTTCAGTTGTCAACCAGTTTTTCGAAGAAGTAAGAGAATCTCTCTACGATCACGACCACATTGAAATACGCGGTTTCGGGACATTCAAAGTTGTTGAACGCAACCCCAGAATGGCCAGAAATCCTCATACAAAAGAGCCTGTGGAAGTCCCACGTAGATTCGTCCCTTTCTTCAAGTTCTCAAAAACTGTGAAGACAAAGGTCGCAAAGGCAGGGAAGTAAATGCCCAACGGAAAAAAGCGCAAGCGCAAGAAGATCTCCACTCATAAGCGTAAGAAGAGGCGTCGCGCTAACAGGCATAAGAAGAAGACACGCTAGATTTGAAGATAGCGGTTTTATCCGATACACATCTCCCGGTAAGGCTTCAGGCTTTGCCGGGAGTTGTTTATGAAGCCTGCGCAGATGTAGATCTCATCATTCACGCAGGAGACATAGAAGAGAAAAGCGTAATTGAAGACCTTCAGCGACTGGCTCCGGTGAAAGCGGTCCATGGCAACATGGACGGTATGGACACTGTTCAGAGATACCCTGACAGGCTTATTCTGGAGCTTGAGGGTTTCACCATAGGGGTTACCCACGGCAGTGGAGCTTCATGGGGAATAAGGAACAGGATCAGAGACAAATTCAAACCGTTAGAACCGGATCTGATCATCCATGGTCATACCCATGAATATTTCTGGAAAAAAGAGAACGGTATCTGGTTCCTTAATCCGGGAGCCGTTGCAGGCCAGGCCGGAAGAAGATCAATGGCAATTCTCTTCCTTGAGAAGGGCCGTGAGCCTGATACCGCACCAATAAGGTTCTGACTTGAACAAACCGGAGTAATTCACTATCTTCGGTCTCACATCAAAGCGGTGCCCCCGTAGCTCAGCTGGATAGAGCGTCGGCCTCCGGAGCCGGAAGCCT
>CAZRCS010000416.1:0-1293 GCA_964598645.1 uncultured bacterium
CAAAGATCCCGTGTCTGGACCCCGCGAGTGTCCGCGAGGCCCATTCGATGATGAAAGCAGCCTTTGCAATTTCAGAAGAGGTGGGTTTGCCGGTGCTCTTCCGGCCCACAACGCGCATCTGCCACTCAAAGAGTGACGCTGACCCCGGTGTTCCGGGCACCGGACACAGGACCGGTGCATTTGTACGGAATCCGCAGCAGTATGTGGTAATTCCCAAACATACCCGGGTGCTGCACAAAAAACTCAACGAGAAACAGCCCGCCCTTGCCAAGATGTTCGTCGAAGGGGGGTTCAACACTGCAGACGTGCGCGGAAAGACCGGCATTATCAGCGGCGGTATTGCAGCATCCTATGCTGAAGAACTGATATCAGAAGGCGTCTCGTTTGCAAAGATTGGGGCCTATCCGATTGATGCCGCATGGCTCAAAGCGTTTGTGGACCAGCATGAGACTATTCTTGTCATCGAAGAACTCTCGCCGGTAATAGAAGAGGCAGTCCGTATGGCAGCGACAACGACGGTGGTGCACGGAAAGATGGATGGCCATCTCCCGATGGAAGGCGAACTCTCTCCTGCTGCAGTAGCGCAGGCGATGACATCGGCCGGATTTGCTCCCACAAAGACCTATCCTGAGGTTGCGCCCGAGGAAGGTATTCCTGCCCGGCCGCCGCTTCTCTGCGCCGGGTGTGGCCATCGTGCGGTCTTTTATGCGATGAAGAAGGTGTTTAAAGACGGCATTTTCCCGAGTGATATCGGCTGCTATACCCTGGGCATTCAGCTCGGCGTAGTGGACACCACCATCTGCATGGGTGCGTCTGTTACGGTCGGAAGCGGCATCGCGCATTCCGGTGAGACCCGCCCGGTGGTCTGTACGATTGGTGATTCGACCTTCCTGCACACCGGCATTCAGGGTCTGTTGAATGCGGTCTACAATGGCGCCAATATGACTGTCGTCATTCTCGACAACCGTATCACGGCGATGACCGGTCACCAGCCCAACCCGAATACCGGAGTGACAGCGACAGGCGTTGCCTCTCCTCCTGTCTCCCTTGAGGCAATATGCCGGTCTGTCGGCGCACCGTGGGTTGAGACGGTCAGTTCCTATGATCTCACCGGTCTCCTCTATGCACTGAAAACGGCAAAGGACCGTGAGGGTGTGAAGGTGATCGTTGCCCGGCAGCCATGCGTGATTGATGCACGCCGCTCCGGCATCCGCCGGAAACCATATGTTGTCGACCCGGAGGTCTGCACCGGCTGTGGTCTCTGTGTGAAGTTCGGGTGTCCGGCAATCGAAT
>CAZRCS010000417.1:0-1292 GCA_964598645.1 uncultured bacterium
GTATCCTATGAAGTGCTTGCCTTCAGTTAACCACAAGTCTCTTCCCCGGGACCAGATCCAGCAGGAAATCCTCAACAGGCAGGCACTGAATATCGTCAATCAGTAACCGGGAACTACCCCTGTAAAGGATCAATCCACTGCTTTCGGGATAGTCCTCCTTAAAAGCCTTGAGAGGCCTGAGGTCTTTCTTCCTTATCTCTGCTGAATTCTTCACTTCAATGGCCCAGAAACACTCCTGGCCGTAGAGAATGAAATCGACCTCTGTCCCGGCTTTGGTTCTCCAATAATACAGATGAGCATTACCCGGACTGTATTCCATCCAAGATTTCAAATGCTGATAGACAAGTCCTTCAAGCGCCGCCCCGTCTATCTCTTCAGCTCTGTCAAGAGGTCCCTTGGGTCTGAGGTCTCTAAACACCCCTGCGTCGAAATAATAGAATTTCGGATGCGCCACCACTGCACGCCTGCTTCTTCTTGCGAAAACCGGTACCCTTGAAGCGAGCAGCAGGTCCTCAAGAATGATTATGTAACCTTCTACGGTTTTCCGCTGAACACCGCAGTCCCTGGCTACATTGCTGATGTTCAGTAGCGCCCCGTGTGAGAATGATGCAGCTTCAAGGAATCTGCTGAATCCGCCAAGATCCCTCACCAGACCCTCCATCATCACTTCTTCTCTCAGGTAAACGCCCACATAACTTCTCAGAACATCCAGCGAATAGTCCGAGTCCCAGACAACAGGGATCATCCCCTGAGTAAGTGCCCGTTCCAGGGAGAAATGGTCCCTTATCTCCGCAGCCATGAACGGAAACATGGTTCGCAGAAGAGCCCTGCCAGCCAGCATATCAACTCCGGAATGCTTCAGTTTCCGGAAACTTGATCCAGTCATCACGAACCTGTAACCCTTTTTCATCTCAAGTAATTCATGAACAACGGAAAGCAAATCCGGAACCTTCTGTACCTCATCGATGACAATGGTGGTTCCGGCACTCTGTCCCAGAACGTACTCCTTCAGTCGTTCCGGTTTTGCCGAGTACCATCGCAGCACATCTGGTGAAAGAAGGTCTATCCTGTTCGATCCTCCCAGCTCTTTCAGGCACCAGGTTGACTTGCCAGTACCCCTTGCTCCGAACAGGAAGTAACTCTCACCTGGGATATCCGTAAAAAAACGAGTTGCCAATTCCATTTCTGCTCCATATATGGCAATTGCGATTCCATATTACGACCATATTATAGAAAATGCCTTCAGAAAGCACAAGAGAAGCCTTCCTATAAAACGACGACATCTTTGAGTG
>CAZRCS010000418.1:0-1291 GCA_964598645.1 uncultured bacterium
TTCCAATCCGGTGATTTCACTCTCAACAACTGGGTGAGAGGCGGGGATAGTCTTCCACTCATGCAAAGCCAATTTGTCCAAAAAGGTAAATACGCTGCTGGGTTTCCAAATCTCGGTGATGGAGAAAGATCATTTATGTACATCGATTTGAATATAGAAGAGGATATGGTGATCAGTTTCTACGTTAAAACAAACTTTTCGGAAGGTGAAGGGGCATTGTCCTTTTACATTGATGATACCGATACGGGAAATTGGTTTCAGGTCAACAATTGGAAGAGGGTGATTCGAGAAATCCCGGCAGGGGAGCATCGTTTAAAGTGGGAGGTTTCACTCTATTCTGATCCAGGTTCGAATGAAATGATGGCTTATCTGGACAATATCATGATTTCCAAATTCATTCCATTGGGTGAACCGATCGTGTTCAACGATGATGCCTTTAAAAATTATGTCCGGCGTATCATTGGAAAAAGAGATGTCAACATCGACAGCAGGTATACATTGGATCAAGTTTACGCCAACGAAGTCAAAGACATCGAACTGGTTGTTATTTACCGGGAGGTGACCGATATCACAGGCCTGGAACATTTCACTAATCTCCAAAGAGTCGTTGGCTTTGCTGAAGGACTAACGGATATCAGTCCCATGGCAAATCTTAAAAACATCGAAGATATTGATTTCAGTGAAATGCCCATTACTGATATAAGTCCACTGGACGCCAGTGCCAAAAGCGGCTGTTTGAAAACACTGGAAGTTGAAGATCTCCCCTTAAGTCAAGCCTCTTTAGACTTGATAAAAACATGGGATCAAATTGAAAACCTGTCCATGAGATACATCTCCCTTGGCACATTAGACTTTTTACCTTCAGGCAACAGCCTGATCGAACTTATCGTTGATTTCGCAGACCTTACGAATATTGATGGCCTGGCAAATCAAACCAACCTCACGCATCTGAGCCTCAGATTTAACGAGATCAGCGATCTTAGTGCTTTGACCAATTTAACCAAAATGAAAATGATTGACCTGCAATATAATCAGATCACTGATCTTAGTCCCATGGAAAATCTATCAAATTTAGAACAGCTTAATATTGGAAACAACGCCATAACCGATCTCAGTCCACTATCCAACTTATCAGAACTCACCGGGTTGATGATGTATTACAATAACGTCACCGATCTCGGTCCACTTGCACCACTTCTTAAATTAGAAAGATTAGATGCGAAACACAATCAAATCACAGATATTACCGTGTTAGAAAACCTGTTGGCGCTAACCCATGTGGATGTATCCC
>CAZRCS010000419.1:0-1290 GCA_964598645.1 uncultured bacterium
ACGATTGCGTAGTGGTAGCCCCGCTGAACCCTCTGCTCAAGGCGAACGGCCATGTTGTCACGCAGGTAGTCGAAGCCGAATTCGTTGTTGGTTCCATAGGTTATGTCGCAGTTGTACTGCTCTCTTCTCTGATCCGGCGTCATGCCCCCCTGTATGCATCCGATGGTGAGGCCGAGATACTGATAGATGGGCCCCATCCACAGAGAGTCACGAAGGGCCAGGTAGTCGTTCACGGTAACAAGATGAGCCCCCGCTCCAACTGGAATGTCATCGATGGGTTCGAATTCCCAGGCGGAAACATCTTCGCCGTACTTTTCAAGGGCTTTTTCCTTCCACTGGGCGTTCAGTTCCAGGGCATTCAGATACATGGGCATAACGGCCACCAGGGTTTTACCCTCTCCGGTGGCCATCTCGGTAATCATTCCACGGTGAAGGGTAATGGCACCCTTAAGCTGCACATCGTAGGGAACCATGTTCCAGGTTTCACTGTGGCCTGTAACGTTCCATTCCCTGCCCAGGTTCCTTCTGCAGGTTTCCTTCACCACGGCGAAGGCCTCTGTCATTATGTCGTCTACGGTCTCTCCGCCGGCAAGTCTTCTTCTGAATTCGACGGTTTTACCCTTCAGTTCATCCTCAGACAGAGATTCCAGACTGGAGAAAATTTCATTGATCTTCTCGACATCGGGATCCAGACTTTTCATAAGCTTGGCCTGGCTGTCTCCCAGTATCATTTTAATAAGTTTACCCATTTTACCCATCAGGGAAATTCCTCCATGCATATTTCAGCGGCAGCGAAACCGCCAAGTACAGATCCGGCAAAATCCGCAAAAAGATCACCGGTCTGAAACCCGGAGCCGCGAACCTCATCATAAATTTCCTTAAGAAGCCCCAGACCAAAGCTGATCCCAATCGATTCAGCCGGTCTTGAACTCGCCGCGGTAGCCACGGATGACATGGAAGCCGAAAAAGCAAAATGATTCCACTCGTCCGATGACATCACAGCACCGCACCCGGAAAGAAACATAACGAATAGACATGCTCCCATGCATACCGAAATCTTCACAGAGGCTCACCAAACCCGTCGGAAACAGATGTGAACTCGTTCATAAGGTCCAGCAGGGAATCCGCACGAAGCGCCCATGCACTGTCGGAACTCCAGGTATCTGCACACTGGTACAAGAACGGTACAGCCTCGGACATCCTGTTTTCCCGAACGAGGTCCCTGCCGTAAAAGTAGAGTCTCCAGCCCAGATCGGCTCCCGTTGCAGGAACCTGCCGAAGATCGTAAGC
>CAZRCS010000420.1:0-1289 GCA_964598645.1 uncultured bacterium
TCGTACTCCGCCACGTTGTTGGTCATCCCCCGGCCCTCCCCTACAGCGCCAAAGCCCTTCCAGATCGGCTCCTTGTCGCGGCAGATCAGATAGCCATAGGCCGCCACTCCACCGGGATTTTTGGGATAGCAGAGGCCGTCGAAGTAAACAGTGATCATCTCAAGAGTCAGACTGCATGTGCCATTATAAAAATTGTATGCAACTGTTCCTGTCCCATTAAAAAAACATTTTTATTCTTTTAAGACATCCCGGATGAGATTATCTATATCAGCCTTCTTTTGCGGGTTCAATGACACATGAAGGCCATAACCAGTTTGCTTGGGAAGCAAGAACTCCCCTATGATAAGCTCTTCTGCTGCGTCTTTCGCTTGGCCGCGAAGATGTTTCGGGATGCCCTTTGTGAGATCGTCGTATGCGGTATGACGACCGCCCCAATACCCATGCCTGCGGAGCTTCTTTAAGATCTGCGCTTTTAAGATCAAATTTATATCTTCGCTCAGCCATTCAACCCCTAAATATTCAGTTATATTTTATTTGTGTTCACTTTTTAAAACAATACTAGCAAAGTATTTAAACCTTATTGCATACTAGTACATACTAGTACATATTAGTATCTACTACTTATCCGTACACCCATGTGCATTGATATGGGGAAAACGGAAGAGGAGGAGGAAGAAAATGGATGAGTCCTTATTCATAAGAGTACTTGGAATTAAAAGCCCAGTGCTAAAGGTACTGGACTTTTTAATGGATAACGAGTGCTTTGATTATTCAAAAACAGATATAGCAGAAGGTGCAAATCTAAGTAGAGCCACACTATTCAAGGCGTGGCCTAAATTAGAGGCGTTGGACCTGATTACCGCCACCAGGTCAGTAGGCCAAGCGAAGATGTACAGGTTGAATAAAAAGAACCCCATCGTAAAGAAGCTCATGGAGCTGGATGACACGATCTCCGAGTATTTTGCTCTGAAATACTGCGACTCTAGGGCATGTTCCTGCAATGACATTTCAGATGTAGTAGGGCCGGGCCAGGATTTGATAAAAGAGATCATCAAGTATGAGAGCGATTCGCCCAGTGATGAAAGAGACCGGAATGAACAGCTGCTGTTAGCTAATGAATGAATATTGATCCAGCTTCTAATTTCACCGGGACCGTCAACTTCATAGTTCTGGCCTTCTGCCTAGCCGTCTCCGAATCAATTTTCCTAGTGCTTCCCAGGTGCTCATTTTGAGTCTTATCACCCTCGCCCCAGGAGGCACTCCAGTAGTGTAGATCTGAATTCCCTTTT
>CAZRCS010000421.1:0-1286 GCA_964598645.1 uncultured bacterium
TTCTCAGGTTGTGCCATGCAGACATATCGGATATATTCCCGCCGTTCCCCTTGTTTCATGGGTCTATTTAATTACTTACAAAGGAGTTACGCAGATGAAAAACCTCTTCTTTCTAGCGGTATTTTCCCTGGCTTTCCTGGTTGCAGGGTGCGGAGAGCAGGCTGAGCCAGTCCAGGAAAACGAAGTGATAACAGATGAGATCACCGGAGAATCAACGGCTGTGGAACCAATGCCCGGTGCTCAGAGGCTTCGTGTTGCCACCACCACAAGCCTTTACGATACAGGCCTCTGGGGCTACCTCGAGCCTATGTTCGAAGACAGGTACGGGGTTGAAGTCGACGTTCTCTATGCAGGTACCGGCAAGGCTCTGGACTGGGCCATGCGCGGTGATGTGGACGTGATAACGGTTCATTCAAAGGGACGGGAGCTGACCTTCGTTGAAGACGGCTACGGAGTCGAAAGAGTTCCCTTTGCCTACAACTACTTCCTTATTGTCGGTCCTGATTCAGACCCTGCAGGAATAGCGGGAATGACTCCAGAGGATGCCTTCACTACCCTTATGGATACCGGTGCAGGAACCTTCGTAAGCAGGGGAGACGATTCTGGGACCCACGGCAAGGAGAAGGCTATCTGGGCATCTGCAGGGTTCGACTACGAAACGGAAGTCCGCTCGGCAGGCGACTGGTACGTAGAGGGCGGAAGCGGCATGGGACCCACCCTGGTAATGGCCGACGAGATGCAGGCCTACACCCTTTCCGACATCGGAACATTCCTTGCTTACCAGGGCGACCTGAGCCTTGTGCCCGTTGTGGATGAAGGGGATGTGCTTCTGAACGTTTATTCGGTCATTGCCGTGAATTCCGCAAGGGATCCCGAGATGGCAGCTGCCATGGTTCAGTTCCTCACCTCGGAAGAAGTCCAGACGCTCATTGGTGAATACGGAGTGGAAGCCTATGGCAGGCAGCTCTTCACCCCCTGTGCCGGAGAAGATCTCTAGTAACCATGGGGCATCTGCTGGAGGCCTTCAATATTGCCCTGGGCATGATATTTTCAGGTGATGGCGTGGTGTATGCCATTACACTGAGGACCATTCTCATTGCATTCACCTCCACTCTTGCTGCATCCGTTCTTTTCGTGCCCCTGGGCTGTGTGCTGCACTTTTCACATTTCAGAGGCAAAAAGGCTGTTACGGGATTCATACAGACCATGTACAGCATGCCCACGGTATTCGTGGGCATGCTTGTGTTCCTCATGGTTTCCAGGAGCGGTCCCATGGGTTCCATGGG
>CAZRCS010000422.1:0-1285 GCA_964598645.1 uncultured bacterium
TAACGTCACTGGCTCTCTTGCCGAAGATGGCTCTAATAAGTCTTTCCTCGGGAGACAGGTCCTGCTCGCCCTTGGGGCTCACCTTACCCACCAGGATATCGCCGGCGCGGATCCTGGACCCTATCCGGACTATTCCGGTTTCGTCCAGATTCCTCATTGCCTCACGCTTCTCGGTTGAGTTCGGAAGATCCTTCGTGAGTTCCTCAGGTCCCAGTTTAGTTTCACGGAACTGGGTTTCGAATTCCACTATGTGAACCGAGGTGAAGGTGTCATCCTTCACTACCCTCTCGCTCACCACGATGGCATCCTCGAAATTGTAGCCGTTCCAGGGTGTAAAGGCAACCATGGCATTCACGCCCAGGGCCAGCCTGCCGTTCTTGGTGGCCATGCCGTCGGCAAGTATGTCTCCCTGTTCCACTTTGTCTCCAACGGCCACAACCGGCTTCTGATTCACGCAGGTATCCTGATTCGACCGTTCGAATTTTCTCAGGGTATAAACATCTTCCCTGTCAAAATCGTACTCGTCACCGTCGGCTTTTACAACAACTCTGCCTGCATCAACATGGGTTACTTCACCGGCCCTTTCGGAAAGGACGAGCGCACCGCTGTCCCGGGCGGCCACCTCTTCCATACCTGTTCCCACCACTGGGTCATCGGTGTATAGAAGCGGAACAGCCTGACGCTGCATGTTGGAACCCATCAGGGCCCTGTTGGCATCATCGTGCTCCAGGAAAGGAATCAGGGCAGCTGAAAGACCCACCAGCTGCATGGGACTCACATCGATGTATTCTACTTCGTCCGGGGTAACCATAGGGAAGCTTCCGGCTTTTCTGGCTCTCACCAGAGGACCTATAAGGTGGTTTTTCTCATCCACCTTGGAGTCCGCCTCGGCTACCACGGTTCTGTCTTCCTTGTCGGCGGAGAGGAAAGATACTTCGTTGGTGATCTTCCCGTTTATTACCCTCCTGTAAGGAGTCTCGAGGAAACCGAATCGGTTGATGGAAGCGTAGACCGAAAGGGTGGTAATAAGGCCGATATTGGGACCTTCAGGGGTTTCCACAGGACAGACCCTGCCGTAATGGGTGTGGTGCACGTCCCTTACGTCGAAACCTGCCCTCTCCCTTGTAAGACCGCCTTCACCAAGAGCGCTTGTCCTGCGCTTGTGGGTAAGTTCCGCAAGGGGGTTGGTCTGCTCCATGAACTGAGAGAGCTGACTCTGACCAAAGAAAGAGTTGATCACGCTTGAGAGGGTTCTGGAGTTGACCAGGTCCTGGGGACGCAGCTT
>CAZRCS010000423.1:0-1282 GCA_964598645.1 uncultured bacterium
TCTGTGGCGTGGTCTGTGCGTTCAACCGCCGGCAAGGCGGGAAGCGAAGGGAAAAGTTAACCTGTAATTCTTTCAAATCTGAATTACTTACGCCGTATTGTCAACTGCCCTTAATGTGGCATCAGAAATAGCGTTTACCTATATTTCCTGCCGGGCGTCGCTCCCGATTTGAACTAACAGCTTAGTGTTTTTATAAGTAATCGTAATTATTAGTATGAAAGGGATGATATGGAACCCATACGCAGTCTTGAACAGCTAAAAAAGTATGCAAAGGATCTCCCCTCCAGTGTTATTTCAGTGGTTCGAGCCGATGAGGTGGAAACACTCACAGCAGTTAAGGAAGCCTATGAAGAAGGCATGATCGACTGCATTCTGGTGGGACCGGAAGATGGCATTCGAAAAGCTGCGGCTGAAGCCGATTTCGATATCAGCAACATAAGGATCGTTCACGCTGAAGATGACAAAGAAAGTGCCGCAAAGGGTGTGGAGCTTGTGAGAAACGGCGAAGCCCATGTACTCATGAAAGGGCTGGTTGCAACAAGTACATTCCTCAAGGCTATTCTCGACAAGGAACATGGCATAAGGGGCGAGGGGCTTCTAAGCCATGTTGCTGCATTCGATGTTCCTGCCTACCACAAGCTGCTGATAATAACAGATGCAGCCATGAACATTGCTCCTGACCTGGAGCAGAAGAAAGAAATGCTGAAAAACGCGGTGATAGTGGCGAAGGCTCTTGGTATTGAGGTTCCCAAGTGCACTTATGTGTGTGCGAAGGAAGTACCCTATGAAAAGATGCCGTGTACCATGGAGGCCGCTGAAATGAAGAAAATGGCAGATGCAGGTGAATTCGGGAACATCCTTTTTGACGCTCCCCTTGCTCTGGATCTTGCAGTTTCTCCTGTTTCAGTGAAGATAAAGAAGATAGAAAGCCCGGTGGCAGGCGATGCAGATTTGCTTCTTCTGCCGGACATAGAAGCCGCTAATGTGCTTTACAAAGGCCTGATCTTCCTTGCAGGAGGAGAGCTCGGGGCGGTGATAATGGGAGCAAGGAACCCGGTTATTCTCACCAGCCGTGCAGACAGCGCAGAAAGTAAACTCTGCAGCCTTGTTCTCAGCGGCATCGTTGCCGCCTATCAGGGAAACCAGTGATGAAACTCGTTCTGGCAAGCGACCATGCAGGTTACCAGCTCAAGAACGATCTTTTACTGAAGCTCAGGGGAAGAGGGCACCAGGTTGAAGACCTGGGGCCCTTCTCCACCGATTCCGTGGACTATCCCGATTA
>CAZRCS010000424.1:0-1271 GCA_964598645.1 uncultured bacterium
CGTGCTGTTACTTCCACAGCGCAGCTGAATCGCTCCGATTTGCATACGCAGGTTATGTACTCGCTAATGATCGACCGCTTCCATAATGCTAATCTCGATAACGATCAGCCGGTTAACGACCCCGAAATTCATCCTAAAGCCAATTATTACGGGGGCGATATTGCTGGGATTACCAAAAAAATTACCGATGGATATTTTGAGGAGTTGGGCATAAACACCATTTGGGTTTCGCCTATTACGCAGAATCCTCTTGGGGCTTACGGTTTGTATCCCGAGCCCCGTACAAAATTCTCGGGTTACCATGGTTATTGGCCAATATCATCATCAAAAGTCGATTTTAGGTTTGGTACATCCGATGAGGTTCACCAGATGCTGGCCGAGGCGCACAAGCGCGATATCAACATAATTCTCGATTACGTGGCCAATCACGTGCATCAGGAGCATCCGCTCTACCAAAAGCATCCCGATTGGGCTACTGATCTTTACCTGCCCGATGGTACCCTGAATACCGAGAAATGGGATGAGTATCGCCTTACTACCTGGTTCGACACATTTATGCCCACGCTCGATTTGGAGCGCCCCGAGGTGTACGAGCCAATGACCGACTCGGCTCTATTCTGGGTTACCGAGTATAAATTCGATGGTTTCCGTCATGATGCCACCAAGCATATTCCCGAAGTTTTCTGGCGTACACTTACTCGTAAAATTAAGGAGAACGTTGAACCAAATCGTACCATTTATCAAATTGGTGAGACCTATGGCAGCCACGAGTTGATATCGAGCTATATTGGCAGCGGAATGCTCAATGGCCAGTTCGATTTTAACGTTTACGATGCCGCAACATCAACCTTTGGTCGTACCGATGTTCCCTTTACTAATTTGCATAGCAAGCTAATTGAGGGCTTTAGCTACTACGGATGGAATAATTTGATGGGCATAATCACCGGTAACCATGATAAAGGACGTTTTGTCTCTTACGCTGGTGGTGCACTATCTTTCGATGAGGATGCTAAGAAGGCAGGATGGACTCGCCATATTGGCGTTGGCGATGAAGTTGGGTACAAAAAGCTGCAAATGCTTAATGCCTTTAACCTAACCATACCGGGTGTTCCCACAATCTATCAGGGCGATGAGTTTGGACAGCCAGGTGGCAACGATCCCGATAACCGCAAGATGATGCAGTTTGACGATCTGAATCCAAATGAACAGCAAACTATAGCAGTAACCAAAAAGTTAACTAACCTGCGTCGAACCAATATGGCGCTGAATTA
>CAZRCS010000425.1:0-1265 GCA_964598645.1 uncultured bacterium
CTGCGGTAGAAGGGCGGCGTCCAGGGATCGTTATACTGCATCAATAAAGGCTCTCCTTTGGTCAGGATCCCCCTTTCCTTCAGGGTCTTATTCAATCGCTCCAGATTATCTCTATAACTGCCTTCATTCATGTAGCCAGAGAACCTGATGGTTGCAAGGGTTCGGGGCTCGATCAGCTGGATTTCGACATTGCTTGATGTGGGCCGGGGAATGGTCTGGATATCGTAGCGCTCCGGCATGATAAAAGCCATGGACAGGCCTTCCTCGGTATCCGTTGTAACCACCGGTGCCGTCATCTCGATCTTCTCACCCTCACCCGGGGCAGATTCCACATTTGCTGGAGGCGCCGGAGTCACCACCGGTGTGGTCATCTCGATCTTCTCCCCTTTCTCGTTCTCTCCGGAGATATATCTGAACAATGGGCCGAAGGCATCGTTCTCGTCCTGTGCAGCTGCTGTGGCCCAGATCTCCTTGGGATACTCCCTGATCTCCACACCATTATCCAGAGTCTCCATGACCTGGTAGCTTGCCTGGGGTACGGACATAGTTACAAACACTCCATAAAGGGTCCAGATAACCAGCAGCAGGATGATGACCAGCCCTGCCTTAATCAGCCAGGATGAATTCATGAAAATACCTCAAATTCCTTAAATCGGATGACTATTATAGATCTGTCCCAGGATTTATAGCTTATCAGCTTATATCTTGATCAGCATGGACCGCACAAAAACTCCTCGGCTGCCGCCAGATGATTGCGGAGCAATCCATTATATATGCAGTCAAGATGGGAGATGGCCAGACACATGAGGCGATTTTTTTGCTAAAATATCACTATTCGGCAGCTTCAGCCTCCAGTAATCGCCGCCCAGGGCGGGTCCAGTTCATCCATAGGCTCATTTTTGTTGGTGGGGCGCTCACATTCGAGGATGAGCTGCAATTGGCACCCAGCCCGGATCGTCCACAAAAGAAGCTATTTAATCCAGGCGGATAAATAGAGACATTAGATATGTCAGAGCAAATGATTTCCCGCCCAAGGAAGGAAGATGATAATGGCAGAGGTCTCACCGCGGAGCAGCGCAGGCATCTGGAGAAGAGCCTGAAAGAGAACGATGAGCTAATGAAGTGCCTGGCCGAATTGTGAGGTCAGGTCTCCAGCGTGTTTTCTCTGAGCCATCTCTCGATTTCATCGAGCATGCAATTGTATTCAGCTATTTTGCAGAGAGCCCCGCATATCTTTTCTTTGCTGGCAGACAAGCGAAGGCCGT
>CAZRCS010000426.1:0-1265 GCA_964598645.1 uncultured bacterium
CCCTCCGGGCTCTGGATACTGCCGGGAATAGTAGACATGCACGTGCACCTTCGTGTTCCCGGAGGAGAACAGGCAGAGACCTTCCTCACCGGCCTCCGGGCGGCGGTGGCAGGCGGTGTGGTTACGCTGGGAATGATGCCCAATACGGAACCGCCGCTGGATGGGATCGAAGACACACTGTTGCTTACCGCCGAAGCCAACAACCTGGGCTTGTCCCATGTGCACCCGGTGCCATGTGCAACACAGGGGCGAAGGGGAAAGAAATGCGTGGACCTGAAGGGGTTTTCTGAACAGGGGATAAAGGCCTTTTCCGACGACGGCAGCCCCGTGGCTTCCAACGAGGTTCTTCTGCAGGTTTATCATGCTCTGTCGGATTTTTCCGGAACCCTTATCGAGCATCCTGAAGTACCTGAACTGGCAGCCTCAGGGGCAGTGAACCTTGGAGAGGCATCCAGGGTAACCGGCGCCCCGGGAATTCCTGAAAGTGCCGAGTATGAAGATGTAAGAAGATGTATCGAGATACTGGAGGCTTCCGGTTCCAAGGCTAAGCTGCACCTTACTCATCTGTCTTCTCCGGAGAGTGTGAAACTCGTTCATGAAGCCTTTTCCAGGGGACTTCAGGTTACCTGCGATGTTACTCCCCACCATTTGTCCCTTAACGAGCAGGATCTTATCGAACTGGGCCCCATGGCAAAGATGAACCCGCCTCTCAGGTCGGAAAAAAGCAGAAGGGAGCTTGTGGAACTTGTAAAGATGGGCTGGGTATCCGCCGTTGCCAGTGATCACGCTCCCCATCCGGAGAGTGCCAAGAAAAAACCCCTTCAGGAAGCTTCCTTCGGAATTACAGGACTTGAAACCCTGCTTCCTGTTACAGTGGATGCACTGGTTAACGAAGCGGGAATGGAACCACTGGAAGTTGTGAGTATGCTCACTTCAAAACCGGCACGAATTCTGGGAGTACCATTTCACGGGCTGACCCCCGGACTTCCCTGCAGCATGGTTCTTTTCGACCCTGAAGCTGTCTGGACCTACCGCACCACACATTCCAAGTCTTCGAACTCACCCTTCCTGGGACGGAAAATGAAAGGCAGAGTGCAAAGAGTATGGATTGGAAAAGAAGTATACAGGGAGGGCCGTTTTGTATAGAATCCCGCTGATCCTGGTTTTGCTGCTTGCTTCAGGCTGCGCCTATTACAACACGTTCTACAACGCCAGGAAGAGTTATACCGAAGCCCTTGAATACGCCAGGGAGAACCCTGACGACC
>CAZRCS010000427.1:0-1263 GCA_964598645.1 uncultured bacterium
GGATTCCTCCCCTCTCGTGCTCTAATCCAGCGCCGAAGGATTATGGCTGTCTCTCCATCGAAGAAGACAGTCCTGTTCGTCCTTTTAGCGGTGGGTTTAAGAGTGATGCTCTGTTCGACGAAATCAACGTCATCCACATCAAGGGCGATAAGCTCTCTCCTTCTTATGCCTGTTTTAGCGAACAGGGTTATGATGGCTCGATCTCTTATATCCATAGTTGCATTGATCAGCCGCCCCATTTCCTCTTCTGAAATTAGCTTATGGGTGTGCCCCTCATCACTGTTCTTATAGCGGCGAATGTATCTTTTCCTGACAGCAGCAACGGGGTTTGCAGAAATCAATCCTTCATACAATGCGAATTCATAGAAGCTGCTTATTTCTGTGAAATAATTCTCCAAAGTCTTTTGTGAAACCTTTCTCTCGATGCGCAGATATTCCAGCCAATCCCTGAGTATAGATCCTTCCACTTCCAGGAGGTCAACACCCCTCTCTTGAAGAAAGCCGTCAAATATTCTCATGGTCGAAATATATCTCACAGTAGATTCTGGCGTCAGACCTCGGATGAGGCAATCCTTCTGAAAGCTCTCTATTAGCTCTCTTGAGGGGTCTTTGGTCCCTTTTGATGTCTTGCTCCTGCTTCTGCTCATCCTATCCACTTCCAGCCGCGAGGTGTAGAAGTAATCAGATTATAGTTTTCAAGCGCTTCCAGCTCGGAAGATATCCCTCTTACGAGATCTGACTCTTTAGGCTCTATTCCAAGTTTTTCTAATATCCTGTAACTGTCGATGGTCTCATGCTGCTTTAAAAGTGCGATAAGCTCCTTGCTGTATTTTCGAGAACCTTGGAATTCATCGATCAAGAAGGGCTCGCTGCGATAACGTTTAAGCTCTTTTTCATAATTTTCCAAAACTATATTTTTAAGCCTCAGGTCATCTGCCATTCTTTTATTCTCTTCTTTGAGGCGGGATAGCTCTTTGACTATCTCTCCGCGCGGCTTCAGATCAGATTCTTCCGCCAGAGCATTCTCAACGATCTCAATAATGAACTTGGAGAGCGGCACCTTTGCTTTATCCGCCAGTTCTGACCATCGTGTCTTATCATTTTGAGAAGGGAGGTATAGCCATACATATCTGGATTTGTCGGGCTTGACCACAGGATCACCAAAAGAATAAATGTACTTGATGCTATTTAAAAATTACCCGTAAAATAGCGCTGAGGGTGAGATTTGAACTCACGAGGTGCGATGCACCACTGGTTTGCCCG
>CAZRCS010000428.1:0-1258 GCA_964598645.1 uncultured bacterium
GTTCTCCTCACCAGGCACAATAACGAAAGGCTCCGGTTGGAACCAGAGCCTTTCTATATTGATCGTGTTACGATTACCAGAAGTAGGGGAATGTCTTTCGCAGGGAAACCTCAACCGCGTCATGATCCCAGTCGGTGGGTCTCACTATCTTTTCATCGGGGCAGACAAGGGAACCCACATATGTGGCGTCGTCGTATACCCTTGTTATCTGGGCGGCGATTTCCGCTATGTCGCCTTCCGTGGCAACACCGTTGGATGTAGCCTTGTAGAACTGAACCGTTACCCTGATGGGGAACCTTTCATCCCTTACTATGGGAAGTCCGTCTATCTCCCTGAAGGGGCCTTCCAGTTCACCGTGGCCAATGACGGCGGCTTCCACGTCAGAAGAGGCACAGGCATCTTCACAGCACATGGGTGCAGACAACTCGGCGCAACCGCCATAGCCCTCGAACCAGAGGTCTCTCCTCTCCTTCTGCCTGAGGGGTATCTGGATAAGAAGGACCATGTTCAGGCCCTCTTCCCCTGCGGCTTCCATGTTCTCACCCATGAGTTCCGGGAGATTATCCGGGTTTTCCATGAAATCTGAAAGCCTGGAACCTGTAAGGCTGGCCCTTTCACCGTCTTCATTGAAGAAAAGCCTCTGGCCCCAGGAGTAATAGTCGGCGCTGTAGTCCACGCTGTTGTCTATTATCGTGGCGCTGGTGCCTTCTCTGGTGGCCAGAATGGCAAGGACTCCGGGGCTTCCCTCATAGCTCTGATAGTTGTAGAGAACCGGGTTGAATGTGGCTTCACCGTCTTCCTCTATGGGAAGGAAAACTGCCTGTGCACTCACAAGGACCACGCTGTCGCGGTCTGCAAGGAGACTGTTCTGCCTGCCGCCCCAGCTGTCTTCGTCATGGAGATAGTCCCTTATGTTGTCAACGTAGTCCGTGAGGGATACAGGCTCAAGTTCGTCTCCCCTCTCGTTGCCCACAAGAAGATAGAATTCATCGGGGTCCAGGTCTGCCGAAAGATCATGAAAATTGGGATATCTGATGACAGGCATGCAGGTGAGCATTTCCTGGTCTCTGTCACCGTGGTGTACCTGAATGGTAAGGTCGGAAATATTGGGACCCCAGCATGAATTGCCGTAGCGGCCTGTGTCTTCCCAGGTAACGTTGACAACGTCCAGGCCGAATCTGGAAGCTATATCCGTTGTTTTTCCGTTCCAGACCATTTCAGCCACATTGCTTACAGCCCTCTCGAAGGAGGGTGTTGC
>CAZRCS010000429.1:0-1257 GCA_964598645.1 uncultured bacterium
TCCTGTATGAAGTAGCCTGCGAAAACATCCGGTTCGCTGAACATTGCTACGTAGTCGTCACCGCTGGTGACATAGAGGGTGTCATCTCTGAAGTCAATTCCCCTTACGTTGTTAAGTCCGGTCAGGGCAGCCGTATAGGAAAAGTTGCCCTCGTTGTCGAAGGCGTAAACCGCATCCGATATCTGATCGGAAACGAAGATCATTCCCCCTGGACCCTCCATGGCGTTGATGGGGGTCTGCAGATCGTAAAGCGTTCCAGTGGGATCATCCACGATAAAATCACCCAGGTAGGTACCATCATTGGTATCGTACATACCAACCGCATCGGTCGTTGAATCGGGAATCAGAAGAACCTGAGCCCTGGACGGTGGTGTTTTGCCCCCTGACTGAGGCGTATCGCATACCGTTCCGTTCTCCCCGCTCTCCTCCATGGCCTCTTCTGTCGTGAGGGCCATAAGGGGTACTGCCAGAAGCATGATAACGACTAAAGCTGTTTTCATTATTTTCTCCCTCCTTGTTTGGTAACCCTGTTATGGAAAATATTCCACCGACTCAAATAAAACAATACACCGGAGAGGAACCCTTATGAGTCCGGTTCATGAACTCTTTAATGCAGTGCTTTCAATCATGCTCATCTACTTCATAGCGGTCATGCTGAGGAGAAAGTGCATACTGAAGGAGTCACATTCCCTTACCCTGGCCAGGCTTGTAACTGATGTGTTCCTTCCGGCGATAGTATTTACCGGGCTTGCCGGGCAGACCCTCAAGATTCAAGAACTGGAACCTGCGTTGCTCATGTTCTGTCTTGAAATGTTCTGCGTTCTGCTTGCATGGGGAACGGCAATTCTGTTCAAGCTCAGCCGTGAAAAGCAGGGAGCTGTGGTTTTCTGCTCGGCTTTCGGATCATCCACATTCCTGGGATACTCCATTATCATGCAGATGTATCCCGGCAATTCAGGAGCCCTGGCTGAAGCCGTTCTGATATCCGAGATCGGCGTGGGTTACCCGATCTTCATTCTGGGCCCTGTGCTTGCGGCTTACTTCGGTTCCGAGAAAAGCGGGTGGAAGGCTTCCCTCAGTTTCTTCAGGTCACCTGTGTTTTATGCCCTGATAGGAGGAGTTCTCTGGAGCGTTCTTGATCTTCCTGGGAAGGGTAATTCCCTTACAGCACCGCTCTTTCACCTGGCAGACGTTCTCTCGGGAGCTCTTACCCCGGTGGCGATAATCACAGTGGGCCTCATGCTTAAAAAACCCTCT
>CAZRCS010000430.1:0-1252 GCA_964598645.1 uncultured bacterium
GCAGCAACAATCCCAACGGAAACGGTGACGGCTGGTTCGGAGTTGCAAAGGACTTCGGCGGACAGACCCTTGGCGTTACCATCAACCACACCGGCTACAGCCATGAAGTTCTCTACAGCCCCGGCGGCTGGGGTGCAATACTCTCCTTCGACTTCGACAAGTTCGCACCTGATACCGCTACTACACAGAAGGACATGGAAATAGGTCTTGCCTGGGGTACCGATGTTCCCCTGTTCGCCAACTACTCCGATCTCGCTTTCATGGTGAACTACGACAAGACCACACTCGATGTGAATGAGAACGAAGCAAGCATGAGTGACATGATGTTCGGTGGATCCCTTCGCGGACACGGCGACGGCTTCATGAATCTCTTCCCCATTATCACCGCTTCCGTTGACATGTATTCAGCCGAAGCAGGAGACATCGACTCCACTTCAACCGCCATTTATCTTGATTTCGGCGCAGGTCACAACAAAATGATCGCCGAGAAGACCAATCTGGTTTTCGGTGTTTACGGCGGCCTTCAGTCCACAAGTTTCGGTGGAGATCTCGGCGAAGACATGGATTCTGAGATGGCCATCGAAATTCCCAGGATCACAGGCGGCGTAGAGCAGATGATAGGCAAGTGGCTCGTTTTCCGCGCAGGCGCCACAAGCGTTAACACCTACTACTCCTCAGGTGACTTCAACCAGTTCAGCACAAGTTTCAACACCAACTTCGGTGTCGGCCTTCACTGGGACAACTTCACCCTGGACGGAACCATCCGCGAGAGCTTCCTTCATGATGGTCCCTACATGGTGGGCGGCAACAGCAACGGCTTCCTTTCCACAGTGGCAGCCACCTACACCTTCTAGAGAAAAGTTCTTCTTTTCAGGGCGTCCTCCGGGGCGCCCTTTTTCATTACCCTCTCTTTAACTATTGTCCTATGCATAAACTCAGCGAAAGGCCTGATATGAAGATAGCCGTTCTCGGCGCCGGTATGGTGGGAAGGGCAATGGCCGTGGACCTTGCCGGTTCCCATTCCGTGATTTCAGCGGACATTGACCAGCAGACCCTGGATATTCTTTCAGACAGGTATGGTATCGACACGGTGAACTCTGATCTCAGGGATCCCGATGCGGTTGAGCGCGTGATCCGCGAAGCTGATCTGGTGGTGAATGCCGTTCCCGGGTTCATGGGATATGCCACGCTGGAAAAGATCATTCTCGCCGGGAAGAACGTTGTGGACATCGCCTTTTTCCCCGAGGACTCA
>CAZRCS010000431.1:0-1250 GCA_964598645.1 uncultured bacterium
GGTCAGCTGGGTACCAGTTTCGGTTTCACCTTCATGATAGGAATAGTCAATTCCTTCGGAAGCGCAGTTACCGCAGCCTTCGGGGTAGGTAACCGTATTATTCACATGGCCATGGTGCCGGCCATGGGTCTCAGCCAGGCAAACGCCACTGCAGTTGGCCAGAACCTGGGTGCCGGGAAACCTGAAAGAGCCGAGAAATCATCCTACTCAGCCCTTTTTCTCATAGGCATTATCCTTCTCCCAATGACCCTGTGCATGTTCTTTTTCGGAGGCGATATAGCTAGAGCCTTCGTAAATGACCCCGAGGTCATAGCCCTTGGAAGGACAATGTTCAGGGTGACTACTCCTTCTGTGTTCGTCTTCGGATTCGTTCTTGTTCTACTGGGAAGCTTTCAGGGCTCAGGCTACACCCTTCCTGTGATGGTTCTGAACATGTCCCGTCTCTGGGTTCTTAGAGTACCCGGTGCTTATCTGCTTGCCTATGCTGCCGCAATGGGTCCTATGGGCATCTGGTGGGCCATGTTCATTTCCAACACTGTTACCGCAGTGGCAGGATTCCTGTGGTTCAGAAGCGGTACCTGGAAGTCAAAAGCAGGACATCTGGTAAGTGATGCGAAAAGACTGGTCACTGGAACGGACCTGGACTAGAGGACCGCCTGCAGCGCCCCTGATACTCCGAGAAGTGCAAGTACCGCAAGAGCTATTTTTCTGAAGGCCGAACTGTCTACCCTGGCTGCGAGAAAAATACCAATAAGACCACCTGCAGCCGCAGCAGGAATGAACATGGTTGCACGAATCAGACCTGCTGAAGTCACCACCCCTGCACCCAGGAAAGAGGGTATGGCCGTGATGGTAAGAGTAAGGAAGAAAGCGGAAAGATTGCCTCTGAATGAATCCTTCTCGGTTTCAGTTGCTGAAAGGTATATCACAGCAGGAGGTCCGCTGAAGGTCGTAAGCCCGTTGAATATCCCGGAAAGAGCTCCGGTTACTCCCATGCCAAGTGGAGAGCGCTTCATATGAGGTGCCCAATGAGTAAGAGAGAATAGAGATGCTGAGGTTACTGTAACGCCAATTACGAACCGCACTGCGGAGTCCGACATGGATCCGAGCATCCAGGCACCCACAGGGGTGAAAACCATTCCCGAAAGAGCAAGTGGCAGAAAACCCCGAAGCCGCAGTTTCCCCCTGGAGGAGATCAGTACCATCACATTAAGGATAAGGCTTGAGACGGCAATAACGGGCACAGCCCA
>CAZRCS010000432.1:0-1247 GCA_964598645.1 uncultured bacterium
CGAATTCGGGCCACATCTCATGCGCGGCCGCGATGCATAACGATTTTGGCTCAATATCTGGAAAATAGGGTCGTGGGGTTTTGCCGTCTTTTTGATATCGAAATTCCGCATCTAGCCCCTTCGTGATATTTTCGCGGGATATCTCCTTGCTATAGCTGCTTATCCAAAAATTGGCGATGCACTGAACGAATGATTGGGCGTTCATCACGCCACCCCTCGAATAGAAAAGATGAGATTAAAATCTATGCCAAAGGCTGCCCCAAGTAAGCAAGTTTCGGTCAATTAAAGCCACTTCCTGTTTGGCTTCCTGATAGCGATTTTAGGGAACGGGCCGGTCAGGAAGAAACCCGGCCTTTCGGGAGCTACCCTAGTTCCTAGATGGTTCTCTTCCGTCGTTAGATGATAAAAAGGCGTCGGTGGGACATTGAGCCGCACCGCTAGCCGCTTCGCTACCTCAATCAAATCTCTCCCCCCACCCAACACCTACGATTTATTTATTCAGAATCGTCAGCTAAATACGCTTCCAGCTCGTCGGTTCTGCCCATGATCTCTATCATCTTCGCGGCGACTTTGTCCGCGGCTTCTTCTCCCAAATCGCGCTTGATTTTCCACATCCAAACAGTGGGCGCAGGACCCTCCAGAAAAACGCTACTGGATACATGATGCGGCTCAGCAAGCCCATTTTTTACGAGATATTCTGCCAGATATTCGCGGGCTTCTCGATCCCGCCCGCGCGATTCCATGCTTTCGTAGATTCGCTCCATTCCCTCGGCGCAGAATGTGCGGATGAGAGTGGCCATAGACTCGTTGAGTTGTTTGGCCAGTTCATGGATTTCTTCGTACTGTTCGTCGTCAACGGTAAAGCTCAACGTGTGGGTCAACGTGCGCGTGCACATCCTATTCATCTCCAAGTACAATGGTGGTTAATATCATATATATACCTGTCGGTGAGTACTACATTTTTTATAAGGTGTGGCACCCCCCCAATCGGGAGCCGCGCCCTTTAAATAGAATCGTACCTAATCAAAAATTCACCGACCTCAGGCCCGTTGACTCCGGAAGCCGAGATCGACCCCATGCGCCCGTCAGGCCTGTGCTTGGCGGGCCTCTTCAGCATAGCGCGCCATAAAAGATTCTTTGAAGTAATCGCCACAAATGACCTCTTTTCCCATAGCCAAATCTTCCAGAAGTAGACCACCTCGGCCAGTGGGCCCCACCCCCCCATTTTGGTAACTCGTCTATTCCAT
>CAZRCS010000433.1:0-1245 GCA_964598645.1 uncultured bacterium
CCTCGGAAACTCCCCTTGAATTTCTGATCTACCCGGGAGAAGATTCACCACTCTCAAGGGGTATCCCGTTTTCAGTGGATGCGGCAGGTGGTATTTCCGTTTGCACTTCAAGCGGAAAGATCGGCCCTTCCTTTTCAATGGGCAGGGCAGACTCAGTTACTGCGATCCACAGAAGGGGCGCCATGGCAGATGCCGCAGCCACTTCCCTGGCAAACCGTATAAGGGGAGCGAAGGATGTGACAAGAACCGTTGAATCGGTTGCCGCAGGCAGGAAGCTGAAAGGCATCTTGGCGGTTTGCGGTGAATCGATCGGCATCTGGGGCAGTATCAAATTGAGAAAGGAAGCATGAAAATGGGAAAGACCATACATGAAATCAATGAAAAGATAGAAAAGGGTTCAGCGGTGGTTCTCACAGCAGGGGAAATGACATCTCTGGTAAGGGAGCAGGGAACAAAGAAAGCTGCACAGCTGGTTGATGTGGTTACCACGGGAACCTTCGGTCCAATGTGTTCAAGCGGCCTTCTCATCAATACCGGCCACTATTCCCCGAGGATCAACTACAGTGAGGCCACCCTGAACGGTGTCCCCGCATACTGCGGAATTGCTGCCGTGGACCTGTTCCTGGGAGCAACCGCAAGCAGCGGAACGCCCTGTTACGGCGGCGGTCACGTAATAGAGGATCTGGTCAGCGGCAGGACCATATATCTGGATGCCAGGGGTCACGGCACCGACTGCTACCCCAGGACAGAGTTGAAAACCGCAATCAGTCTCGAGACCATAAACAGCGCTGAACTTACCAACTTCCGCAACTCCTACCAGAACTACAACGTTGCTGTAAACGGTTCATACAGTGAAAGGCAGACCTACCTGGGAGTGCTTAAACCCAGGTATCAGAACGCAGGATACAGTGGCAGCGGAGAGTACAGCCCCCTGATCAACGACCCTTATTTCAGAACGATAGGTACGGGAACGAAGATATTTCTGGGAGGGGGAACGGGCTGGATAACGGGCCCGGGAACCCAGCACTGCCCGAACCCGAAAAGGGGAGAGAATGGTGTGCCCACCGAAGGAGCCGGCACCATATCCGTAAGGGGAGACCTGAAGACAATGAGACCCAGGTACCTGAGAGGAGTGTGGATAAGAGGTTACGGTGTTTCTCTCAGCGTAGGCATCGGAATTCCCATTCCCATTCTCGACCGGGAAATGGCCCGGTTCACCGGAGTCTCCGATGATGAGATACTGGC
>CAZRCS010000434.1:0-1242 GCA_964598645.1 uncultured bacterium
GCAGCTACGAGGGCAGTGGTTCCGGAATTCACCGGGCTCAGTTTGACAATGTTGCTGTTGCTTCCTCCAGCCAGCTTACTTTTTCCTTCAGTTCGTCGGATCCACTCGCTGATATGCTGCTGGATTATGTTGAAGCGGATTTCCCGGCGGAGCTTTCAGCATCCTCCAGGCGGGTATTCTTTCCGGGTCAAAGGGCCAGGTACAACTTCTCATATCAGGGTGGCGAGTATGCCTTCGATGCCTCTGACCTGATGAATCCGGTGCGCATTGTCGGGGCTGATCAGAGCGGCGGAGCCCTTCACTTTTCTTACGATCTTTCAGATTCTACTGCCCTGATGGTTCTCGGCGAAAACAGCTGGCTTACTCCGGATACCATAGCACCGGCAAGCCCGGGCAGACTTGTGGGAACTGTAACTTCCGGCGACAGACTGCTGGTAGTACCTGAGGTTTTCACAGATGATGCCCTGGCCCTTGAAGCCCTTCTCGAATCAATGGGGCTTACGGTGGTTACTGGAACCACCAGGGAAATTTACGACGAGTTCGGCCAGGGAGTGAAAGATCCCGGTGCGATCAGATCCGCCGTCCGCTGGGGATTGGATTCCTGGTCGACACCTCTCAGTACCGTAATTCTTTGCGGTGACGGACACTATGATCCATTGGGCTATTCTACCACCATACCAGACCTTATCCCGGCACAGATTTACCTCAGAAACGACTCCAGTTACCCTGCATGGGCTTCTGAGGACTGGTTCGCCGAAGTGCATGAGAATGCAGTTTTACCTGAGATCCCAGTGGCAAGGATTCCAGCTGGCAACGCGGCGGCATTTGGGGCAGTATGTGCAAAGAGTGCCGTCTATGCCTCCGGTGAAGCAGGTGGAAGCTGGAGCAGCCGGTTCGTTCTGTTCGCCGATGACGAGTGGGGAGGCTATTCTCCCATAGAAGATGAACACACCGATTACATGGAGGATATCTGTTATTCATACCTGCCGTCCCATGTGAAAACTGAGAAGTATTACCTGATCGAGTATCCCTGGCCGGCAGGAACCACACCCGACGGCATTCACCCTGAGAAACCCGAGGCAAGGGAGGCCTTCATCGATCTCTGGAATCGGGGAATGGGAGTCATGCTGTTCTTCGGACACGGTTCAGCTAATCAGATGGCCCATGAGAAGGTATTCCTGGGTGATGATCCTGCATCACTTGAAAACGGCGCCAGGCTTCCCCTTGCAATGTTCTTCTCAT
>CAZRCS010000435.1:0-1240 GCA_964598645.1 uncultured bacterium
CAACCAAAATAATATACTCAAATTCACAAGCAAATTGATTCTTGTTTTTTGATTTTTATGGATCAATTTCATTGACGTTCTTTGACAAATACACAATAAAAACCTCACATTCAAGTGCTTTACAGCTTGATGGACATACCTCTGGCTTCTATCAGGAAAACCGCTCTGAATAAGTTGTATATGATGTTTTGCAATCCGATGGAGGATGCAACCCGGTCTAACCCAATGTATCGGAAGAATGACTGTCCGTTTAAATTTTGGTAAGCAAATCCAAAAACATGTTCCACCCGTGCGCGAACTTTTGATTTCTGATGGTTTTTCTTTTTTTGGTATGCAGACAGGGGTTTATTTCGGTAGCCTTTTTTATGGGTTAAGTTTTTCATGCCGTGCTTGCGGATCACCTTAGCGCAGCGTTTACCCGTGTATGCGCTGTCTCCCCATAAAGGTTTTCCTGCATCGCTTTCATCCAGCAGGTCCTCCAGCGCATCGCTATCGTGCTCGCTAGCCGTGGTAACCTGATACTCGGTGATGATTTTGCTGCCCTGATCGATTTTGATGTGGTTCTTGTACCCGTAATGGTTTTTACCGTTCTTTTTCAGCCAGGTGGCGTCTGTATCTTTCTGGCGGAGCTTATTCGGCTGCTCTTTCCATCCTTCTGGAATCTGGCCGCTTTTAAGCTGACCATTTTCGTCGCGGGAGTTGCGCTGCTTGGGAACCTCAATGATACGGGCATCGACAATAGACCCATCGTTAAGGATCAGCTGGGCTTTCTCGATTTTCTCACGAAGAAACTCAAAAAGCCGATCAAAAATGGAGCGGTTCTTCAGCTGCTCCCGGAAATGCCAGATGGTTTTGGCATCAGGAACTACATCGCAGAGCTCGATGCCCAGAAAGCGGGAGAAGCTAAATCGGTCAAGTATCTGATATTCTGCATTATCGTCCGATAAATTGTACATCTTTTGAAGCACAAGGACTTTGAACATCATGACCCGATCAAAGGGAGGGCGTCCTCCCAGCGAAGGTTCAGTCTCACGGAAAGCCTGATCGAGGATGCAGCGGAAGTCTTCCCATTTTATGTACCGATCCAGCTTTTCCAACGGATCTTTCAGCTTGCTAATCTTTTCAAGCCGAAATTGATCATCAAAAAGACCACGAGTTTTTTTATTGCGCATTTTGTCGTTTTTATTTCAAATATACGCAATTATTCAACGTACAACATGTTGATAACTATATATTTATT
>CAZRCS010000436.1:0-1239 GCA_964598645.1 uncultured bacterium
ATAGGTTCCATCTTAAGCGAAAGAAAGTTGATCAAAAGCGAGGTGGTATTGCCCAAAAAGGAGAAATTGGTGGTAAATTACGCAGACTACGCATTTGCTCATCCTATTCGCTTGCATCCCTCATGTTGGGTAGATGATGGAGATCATCTTGCAGGCGTACACCCTAAATCCAGTCTTCCCTTTTTTATTAACTCTTCTGGCTCAATCATTTGTCGCCTTTGCACAGGAAAAAATAGTATTAAAGAGATACAAAAAGAGCTCAAAGAAATCTGGTTTTCAGTTGCCGATGATGTATTATTAAGGGATGGACTATCCTTCCTGATGCTGCTGGAAGAGATGAATCTAATAGAATTTGTGGGGCGGAAAATTGAAGGTACTGCTCATTAATCCCCCTGGTTGGGTTGGAGATAGAATCCCGTTAGGTTACGATCTAGTGCCATCGGTGCCTTTGGGTTTGGGCTACCTTGCATCAACTATGGAATCTGAAGGCATAACTGCTAAGATCGTTGACATGGATTGGGGTGGTTTTTCCAAAGAGGAATTAGTCGATATGATATCGAAATTCGATCCTGATATCATAGGAATAACATCCTTCACCTCCAATTATGCAAATGCTGTGGACATTGCCAAAGCAGCAAAATCGCACAATCCTAATATCAAAATAGTATTCGGTGGCGTACATGCTACATTCATCCATCGAGATGTGTTGCACACGATTCCTGAAGTGGACATAGTTGTTCGATATGAAGGAGAGCGAGCGATATGCGAAATCTGTGATGCTCTGGATAGGGGAAGAAAGCTAGAAAATGTCAAAGGAATCAGCTTTCGCCATGATAATCGGGTATTTTCCACACCACTTAGGCATAGGATAGAAAATCTTGATAGCATACCGTTCCCCGCTTTTCATCTATTGGAGCCCTCGATTGAGCATTACATAGGGGAGGGAAAAGAGAAGGGCTTTCCCATAATAACTACTCGAGGATGCCCCTTCAATTGCATATTTTGTTCCACAGCAGCACTTCACGGTCGCAAATACCGTACAAGAAGCGCAAATAATGTCTTAGATGAGATGGAATTTGTACAAGATAAATACAAAATAAATGTAATCAGCTTTGCAGATGATAATTTCACCATGAAACGAAATAGAGTTATTGAACTATGCAGAGGCATTAAAGAAAGAAATCTCGATTTTGAATGGGGT
Source organism: uncultured bacterium (assembly GCA_964598645.1). Classification (GTDB taxonomy): domain Bacteria; phylum Fermentibacterota; class Fermentibacteria; order Fermentibacterales; family JCC-6; genus Sabulitectum. The sequence continues at coordinate 1,202 of CAZRCS010000436.1, forward strand.
TGCAGCGCCAGGGTGGACCTATTATCAAAGGATTTATT
>CAZRCS010000437.1:0-1235 GCA_964598645.1 uncultured bacterium
TGAAGAATATCTTGTCCATTTCATAGTTGTAATGCTGTCCTGTGTGTACTATTACCTCCTCAGACACCCTCCTCACCTCTCTCGAAAGAGGTGCAAGCTTTACGAAGTTCGGCCTTGCCCCGACCACCGACATTATCTTCATCATATCATCATCCGAGTCAGATCTTGGCGAGGGTCACCTATCCTTGCCAGCCACGATGTTCTTCAGCACCTCTTCCATCTCCTCTGCCTTCTTCTTCCAGCTGTAGCTCCCCATGTCGACCTTGAATTCTCTCGAACCGTTCTTGATCTCCAGAACCTTGTCCATAAACTCGTCCATATCCCGGTAGATGAAGAGATGATCCCCTCCGATAGCCATCATGTCCTTTATGGGCGAGGAGAGGATGGGCCTACCACATGCGGAATACTCAAAGTATTTATTTGGTATAATTAGATCGATCCAATAATCTGGCGAGGGCGAGAAGGGTATTAGACACAGGTCCATTGCGGAGATATATTTCGGAAGCTCTCTGTACTCAGCCAGACCCGTAAAGATCACCTTATCATCAAGTCCAAGATCCCTAGTCAGCTTTTTTAGCTTTTCTTCATAATCGGTGAATAGAGACCCGCCCACTATCAACAGCCTGGAATCGTCTTCGCGGCCCAGCGTCTCAGAGAATTTTTTTATGACCTCGTCCAGCGCATACCACTTCTCAAGGCTGCCCGCAAATCCCATCACGAAGAGGTCTTCGTCCAGCCCGAGCCTCCTCTTCCCCTCCGCCGCGTCCATCGGTCTGAAGTAATCGGTATCTACCCCATTCGTAATCAACTTTGACTGGAATCCACGACGTTTCAGGCGTTCGACAACTGAAGGTGACATCGCTGTAATTCGATCACTCATCTTCAGATTATGTCTGAGGATCTGCCATACACCGTTCCTCAAAGTCCACTTAAGTAGGGGGTTGTCATAATATGCTGCGGCAGAGTTAGGGTACCAATCCTTTATGTCAAATAACACAGGAACGTCATACTTCTTTGCGGCTTTTATTACCGCGGTTCCTGCAAGAACGTGAGACGCAACCACGATGTCGATGTTCTCCTCTGCCATGATCTTCTTGAATACCTTGTAATGGTGGGGTGCATTTAGGAGATAATGAATTGCCGGGTTTTTAACCGAATACTTCGTCGCCTCATGCACAATCAGTCTCGTCTTCCTTTCTTTTCCCTCACTCACATGAAAATGTGCGACGTGGACC
>CAZRCS010000438.1:0-1233 GCA_964598645.1 uncultured bacterium
TAGCCGGAGAATACAGATTATGAGTGATGTATTTGCAGTTGCCAAGTTACTGATGGACAACGCAATCAAGAACTATGGGCAAGAGGTTGATATCATTGCCTATTATGGGTCGTATGCCCGAGGTGAGGCCCGTGACGATTCGGATTTGGATATCTTTTACATCCCTGCGGACGGAAAGAACCCGCCAATAGGCCGTACTTTTCTCCTTGATGGACTTCTTTTCGATTTTTGGGCGATCAACTGGAACATGATGGAGGGCTTTGCCACTGGTCGCATTCGCGGTTGGGCTTTTGCCCCAGCTCTGGTTTATCATACGAAAATACTCCATGCTAGGTCCGACGATCAGGTTGCTCGCCTGGAAGGACTGAAGCAGCAGATCCTTGATCTACAGAAGCCTCAAGCCCGACCCCAAATGATCAGGCGAGCCATAGTGAATTTCAGTTGCATTATGGGGCATATGGCCAACCTTCGTCTGGCTCTAGATTCAGGTAACCTCACCGATATCCGGTATGCTGGATGGAAGATTGTGCAGTCTACGTGGGAGTGTCTGGCTCTGGCAAATCAGGTATTCTTTGACCGAGGACTGGCGAAAGCTCTGAGCGAATCAGCAAAGTTCAGAGATAAACCCGCTGGACTGGATCATCTGATTCAGACGATCATCATGTCTCCTGACCCGAGCCAAATCATCGGTGCGAGTGAACTGCTGGCGAAGCATATACGTGAGGTCCTTTGTCGAGTTCAGAAGTCGATTCCCTCAAACCAAACAGTGTACGAGCAGTTCCAACAAGTTTATCCTGAGATGAAAGATAAAGTAGGTAAACTGCTGGCTGCATGTGAACGTGGTGACTCTGTTGCGGCTCATGCAGAAGCGATGCTCTTACAGCATGATGTCACATTAACTTTAAATCGTACCACGGAAGGCATTGGGCACAGCGACTTTAATTTGTATGGCGAACTGGCCGCTATGTTTCGTGAATTCGAATTTCCTGACCTCATAAAATATGCCTCCAACAATCTGGAAGAATTGGTCAAGCAAGCCAGGCTCTTTGATGATAGGTTGCGATGGTTCCTGAGCGAGCAATCGGTGGACTTGTGTGAGATCAAGACACTTGATGAACTCGAACAATCTCTGCAAAGCGAATAATAGTGTGAGGGGATAATGAAATTGGCTAACAAATCGTTGCACCTGACATTTTTCCGCTTCGCTCCAAAACGCAGGTGAACTCGGTCGTT
>CAZRCS010000439.1:0-1229 GCA_964598645.1 uncultured bacterium
ACGAACCATTAAGAAGCTGGCTGTCCGATACATACCTGGAATATAAGCAATGAGTTATAAATCCTTGGTTTATCTCTGATTTATCCGCACACTCTGTATGCTATGGAACAGGAAACGAGGTCATCAGAATATTTGGAAAAGAGAAGATTGATTTAACATACTTATATGTCATAAAATGAGAACCGGCTTTCTTGCAGTTTTTGTTATCCTGCTCTGCCTCTCTTGCAGAAGAAATGACGATATAGAGGAACTTAAGATGGAGATTCTGACAATTCACCAGAATTTGATCAGGGCACATCTGTCAAATGATCCGGGGTTTTTCATTCAAAACCTTTCGGAAAACTTTACTTCGGTCAAAAACGGAGAAATTACATATCCCGATAAGGAGGAAGTGCTCTCCAGCATGACTGACTACATCAGCAATACAACATTCTCAGAGTACAGAGACCTTCAGGAGCCGGTTATCGGTCTCTCTGAAGATGGGACCGTTGGCTGGGTTATTGCCAGGGTTTCGGTCCGGGGTGTAAGGGAATTGAATGATGGTACAAGCCGAGAAGTATCCTTCATATGTTCATGGATGACATTATACAGGAGGGTTCAGGGCTCATGGGTGACTGAAATAGAGGTTTCCACATTCCGTTCCCCCTAAAGTGAAAGACTCGAAAGTATCACACAGGATTTAAATTCGAAGATGAATCTGAAGAGAGCAATCTTGAATAATGAGATGCATTAAAAACATCGGAATGAGTAATAAATTAAAACTGGATCAATGAAAACTTCAGGCAGAAGCTCGTCATCATTTTTCTTATGTTTTACCGGCCTCCTGATAATTGCGTCTTGCGGCAGAGGCAACCGGGTAATTCAGGAATCAGACCTTGCTGCTGAGAGGGCAAAGGTAGAGCAGACTATTCGCAATAACCTGGGCTGGGCACCCACCAAGGACTTTGACCTGTTAAGGTCAACTATCTGCCTCGACTCAACGTACCTTGTTGTTAATCCTACAGACAGGGTAGCCATTGGTGAAGACGATTTCAGGACTACTGAAGAGTTTTTCAGAAGTCCGGACTTCCAGGCAGTAGGATTTGAAATCTCAGATCTGCGCATAAATTTCTCTAAAAGTGGAGATGTCGCCTGGTTCTATTGTCATCTCAACGACTGGAACAGATGGAAGGGGGAGCCGGCAAACTGGGAGAACGCCAGATGGACCGGCGTCCTTGAAAAGATTGACG
>CAZRCS010000440.1:0-1229 GCA_964598645.1 uncultured bacterium
AAAAAAAGTCCTGTGAAAACCACAGGACTTTTTTTTTACGCTTCTTCAACCGATTTGATCTCAGGCAATGCCTTTACCATGGCCTTTTCAATGCCATCCTTTAATGTCATCCGGCTGTAAGGACATGAGCCACACGCTCCCTGAAGCTTCACTAGTACAATATTGTCGTCTGTCAGTTTTACGAACTCCAGATCACCACCATCCTGCTGAAGGTATGGGCGAATCTGATTCAGTACATTTATTACTTTCGACTCTAATTCCTGATTTGCCATACTATTGCTTGTTAATTTAATATAAGAGGTTTATGCATGTTCACAACCCTCGGCATCGGGATTTATCTCTACCTTTTTTGTAGGGCGTAAAACCGTATTTCTGATGCCAAGCTGAGTGATCATATTTTCTGATAATTCGTCAAATGCTTTTGTAACAGGATTGTCTTCTTCCAGCGTAATGGGTTTTCCCTTATCGCCGGAGTCACAGATGCCCTGTACAAGAGGGATCTGCCCCAGAAGTGCCACATGTGCTTCTTCGGCAAGTTTTTTACCCCCTTCTTTACCAAAGATATAATATTTGTTTTCCGGAAGTTCTGCCGGAGTAAACCATGCCATATTTTCCACCAGTCCGAGGATAGGCACTTTAATGGCTTTGGCTTTAAACATTCCAAAAGCTTTTCTTGCATCGGCGAGTGCCACCTGCTGAGGAGTGGAAACAATAACAACACCTGTTACTGCCAGCGACTGCACCAGTGTGAGGTGGATATCACCTGTTCCGGGAGGAAGGTCGATGACAACATAGTCGAGAGCACCCCATTCGGCGTCGCGGAAGAGTTGTGTTAAGGCTCCGCTGGCCATTGGGCCGCGCCATAGTAATGCCTGATCAGGATCCACGAAGAATCCGATTGAAAGCACCTTGATGCCGTACTTTTCGATGGGCATAATGATTTGTTTGCCATTTTCCTCTTTGATATGAGGTTTTACATCTACAAGGTCGAACATCAGCGGAACGCTGGGGCCGTAGATATCGGCATCGATAAGTCCTACTGAAGCGCCTGTTTTTGCCAGTGAGATGGCCAGGTTGGCAGCAACAGTAGATTTCCCTACGCCGCCTTTTCCTGAGGCAACGGCGATAATGTTTTTCACGTCCGGCAGGAATTTCTCTGCCTGAGGCGCGGGATTATGATTTTGTTGAGTCATTGTTACTACAATTTTATGTTGTGATGTCCCCGCCGT
>CAZRCS010000441.1:0-1228 GCA_964598645.1 uncultured bacterium
TGATAAAACCTGCGTGTTTCCACTCTTTCTGTTACGGATTCAAAGAAGCCCTTCAGCCTCTGCCTTTCCTCTTCTTTGAAAAGGTCGGAACTCTCCGCGGAATACCCTCCGCAAAAGGGCATCCCCAGGTCACGGCATACTTCTCTTATGTAGTTATGAGCTGTGTGGTCGTAAAACTTGATCGATGTTGTCAGAGCCGCTGCGGGTATCCCCCTGAAGGAATCTCTTCCTTCTTCGTAAAGCAACTCGATGAACCGTTTGTACTGGGAACAGCAGAGCATGTAGTAAAGGGGAAAAGCCCAGAAAACAAGATCTGAAGTCCTTACTTCTTCTATCACCCGGGCAAGCTCTTCCGGTCTTCTCTCGAGAACGCCTATTCTGCCTGCAACGGTCAGGTAACAGAAACTGTGTTCAGTGAACCTGTTCTCCAGGTACTTCATGTACTGCATGGTAACGCTGTTCATCCCCTTAGGGCTTCCATTCAGAATAGCTATTTTCATGATTTGTCCTCTCGTTAACACTGTTAACTTTGCATGAAAAAAATTAGCAAAGACCCTTGAAGGATCTGCTGATTATCCTTTCGGCCGTTTCCATGAAATCCTTCTCATCAAGACCCGGGATTCCCCCTGTTATCTGGAAAGTGGTCAGGCCATGAACCACGCTCCAAAGGAAAAGACCCGCTTCCATCACGTCTGTTTCTCCGTTGATCACACCCTCGTGCTGACACTGACGAATTCTGTCAAGGAGGAACTGGAATGTGGCGTCACTCTTGCCCGGTCCATGCTGGCACAACCATGGAGAGAACCTCTCCCGTGACATGTGGATCAACCGGTAGAACTCCGGGTTCTCCAGTCCGAACCTTATGTAACCGAGACCTGTCTGAAGCAGCCTTTCCCGGCTCCCTTCGTACTCCAGTGCTTTGAACATGGAGTTTCCGAAGAGCCTGAAGCCCTCTTCCACAACGGACATGAGCATTTCTTCCTTGTCTTTGAAGTGCCTGTATATAGCGGTTGGGCTTATGCCCACCGTTTCGGCAACGGCTCGCATGGTTAGTCCTTCCAGGCCATTTTCCAGGAAGATGTCTCTGGCTGCAGTGATAATTCTTGATTTTGTGTCTCTCATGTTAACAACGTTAACTTGATTTGCAGAGAATGTCAAGTCAGCGGAAGACCATGAATTTCCTCGATATGGTTTCTTCCCCAGAGGTAAGTCTTGCGAAGTAAGCGCC
>CAZRCS010000442.1:0-1225 GCA_964598645.1 uncultured bacterium
CAAGAAATCCCGTTGTGCCCTTGGCTCCGGTCTCCTCTCCGTCGTAGACGCTCTCCCAGACATTGTATGCGCCGCAGGCCATGTAGCCGCCCTGGGGTAGCTGAAGGCATGAGTAGAAGGCATGGTTCACGCTGATGGGGTTGTTGATGTTCCAGAGCTCGTTGCCCTCTGAGTCGAAACGGGCAAGCCAGCCTTCCTCGTAGTCCGTAAGGTTCCCGCCTGGTTCGTACTCGTAGTAGCCGTCCCATCCTGAGAAGATGTACCCGCTGTCCATGGTCTGCCTGATGCAGTAGCCCTTATGCCAGTCGTTGGGGGTCACATAGATGCTCTTCCACCACAGCGTTTCTCCGTACTGGTCGGTGTGCCACACAGGAGGCCACAGCTCAGTAGTGAAGGTGTAACCTCCGTCAGTCGACAGGCACATGTCCGCAGGGAAGAGATAGTATAGGATATCGCCGTAATCGGTACCTCTGAGATAGTTGCCCTCAAGGTCGTAGAAAAGCAGGTGGGGACTTGGGGTAACAAGCGTATCATCTCTTCCCATTGCCAGAACACAAAGCTCGTTGTTATTTAGAAGAACAGTCTTACCATAGTTGGTATTGTACGTACCCCATGTTTCAGTCCATAGAGTATCGCCCTGTGCATCGGTTCGAAGGAGCCAGGCTTGACCGGCCTGAATACCCGTTCCATGTACCCTCCCGCACACAGCGAAGCCGCCGTCGGGAAGGGAAGTGATTGAATAGCCCTGTTCCGCGGTGTCCGGGTAATCGTATACCTTTGCCCAGATGGTAGTCCCTTCAGGTGAAATCTTGTGGATGTACAGGCCCTCTGAGTTCGATGAGGAATCCTCAACGGCCCTGCCTGTGATCACAAATGAGCCATCGGGCAGTACAGTTCCATCATACCCGGACCCACCTGCGAACTCATGAGGGACTTCCCATATCACTTCTCCGTCCTGATCGACCAGAAGAGCTACATAGCTGTCATGGATCGGCTGCGTATAGTCAGAGGTGCGTGCTGAAATGAACAGGTTGCCGTCATCGGTTATCTCGATGTCTCTGAAATAAGCAGCATCGAAGTAACTGGAGTAGTACTGTCTTTCCCAGAGCTTCACTGGCGGGTCGAGCCCGTAGGAAAGGTAGGACGGAAGAAGAAGCGTCCCAGCGAGAATGGCAATTTGTCTCATCTCAGCCTCCTACTCCGTCAACTTCACCCAGCCGATGCG
>CAZRCS010000443.1:0-1224 GCA_964598645.1 uncultured bacterium
TATTACTTTGCTGAAAGCCCTTTCGTTTTAGTCCTGCTTCGACCTCATCCTGGTTGAGCGAGGTCATTAATTCACCTCAAAGAGTCCTAACAGGACTTCTCGCAACAGCTTTCCGGTCTCACCTAGATCATCCTCGGGACAGAGTGCATATTCCGTCCATAGTTCATCTATGAAGTCGTGGAGTTGATTTTCTGCCTCGTAATAATCTGTGGAATACCCAACGGCGTCGACGTAGGGTATGCTCAGAACCCAGAGACCTTCATCGTATTCAACGCTCACTTCAATGGGAATTCGGGGGACAAAGATACGATCTCCTGCCTCAAATTCTTCCAGCTGATAGCTCTCATAAGGCTCAATTTTATCCACATAAAAATTCTTGATCTTTGGACTGCCGCTAATGCGCTCGGCACGTCCGGTTAATTTAACCGGATGTCCCAGTAGATCCCTGGCCCTGGCCTCCAAATCGCCGGGGTATACCGCCTGGAATTTCTCGCCTATTCTTTCGATCTTCATTACCTTCTCAGGGTCAACTCGCAAGTCTGCTAAGAGCCCTATTCGGACTTCCTGGCCCAAATGTCGCTGACGTTGAGAAATCAATCCTTCAATGCGGCCCCGATTAGCGGCTTTCATTTCAAAGCTTCTGCCGCCCTGGCCCTCAAAGTGCAATGCATAATTGGGCTTCTTCGGGTATAGATTAAGTAGATCCAGGAGCAAACGCGATCTGTAAGCATGATCGGGGACAACATCGTCCACTTCTCGACCCTCTTCGCCCTCAACTGAAGCAATAAAATCTGTGATTTTAGTGATCACTCTCGGCCCGGGCGGTTGATACTTTTGAAAATTATCGATCTCGGGCTGTCCATATTTAACTGCCGACTCAACTTCAACTACGACGCTGCCTGAACTGATTGATTTAATTAGAAGACAATAGTCATCCAAAATCTGCTTTTTAAGTCGGCCGCCCTCACTGAATGGTTGGCCTTCCAGAAAACTGCCCATGTGCCAGGCAATCTCTTGCAGGGATATCAACAATTTTCCAGCATCCTCCAATCCGACTTTTTCCCCCTCAGAGGTGCATAATCTTAATATCAAAGTCGATTGCCCTGAATCCATTATGATCAATTTTCTTTCCCATTCTATTTCAATTTAACTGGATTTGGACACTAACATCAAATATTATCTTTGGAGCCTTGACTTCGATTTTCTCAGATAAACAAGAGATGC
>CAZRCS010000444.1:0-1220 GCA_964598645.1 uncultured bacterium
CCGGGAGAACAGTATGCATCACAATATTCTTCAGGGGTCTCCGGGTCAAGTAGTGAATTCGCAGGAACCCAAAGGGGACAATGATGAGGTATTTGATTTTATGCGATTACGGTACTGCTCTTTAGCTTGTTTATATCTGAAGTGTCAAAGCTGAATTAGGAAGGAGGAATCCATTTTGCCCTATGGTTTCATGCTTGTAAAGCTGATATTGCTGAATGAAGAGGTTACTTAGCGTACTTTCTTACGGTTTTGGGATCACACTTCAGAATGCGCGCAGCTTCAGATATGTTTCCTCCCGTGGATCCAACTATTTTAACTATATGATTCCTGATCGCATCATGCAGTGTTGTTTCTTCCTGCGAACTCTCAGTATTCTTTTCCGGGTTTATGTCGCAGCTTCTTATTACGCCGTTTTGGGCAAAGATAGCCGCTCTCCTAACCACATTCTGCAGCTCTCTGATGTTCCCTGACCATTGACGGATATTAAGCAGTGACAGAGCACCGGGGCTTAGTTCCAAGCGGGAGAAGTGTCTTGCAAGAAGCTCAAGGTCTTCAATTCTGTCCCTCAGTGGAGGCAGGTGTATTTCAACTGCCGCCAGCCGGTAGAATAAGTCGTATCTGAACAAGCCACTGGCTGCCTGCACTCTCAGGTCTGAGCTGGTTGCAGCTATGATTCTGAGGTCAACCTTCCTCTCACGGGTTTCACCCAGCTTCCTGAATACTCCGTTATCCAATACCCTGAGAAGCTTTGCCTGCATGTGCAGCGGTAAATTCCCGATTTCATCAAGGAAAAGGGTTCCCAGGTGGGCCTCCTGGAGCAGGCCTGTTCTGTGTGCAGTTATTCCGGAATAGGCCCCGGGAGCCGCGCCGAAAAGTTCAGATTCCATAAGGTTTTCCGGTATTGCCCCGCAGTCCACAGGTACGAATGCCCCCTGGGCTCTATTGCTGAGCCGGTGAATAGCCCTGGCGCAGACCTCTTTGCCCGTTCCCGTTTCCCCGGTAATGAGAATGGGAATGCTCTCTCGGGCGTATCTTTCCACTTCATAGCGCACTCTCTGCATTGCAGGAGATTCTCCAAGAATGTCTCCTGCTCTTCCCGATGAAGCAGGTACGGTCATTCGGTCAGGTATACATGAAAGAACCGCAGCGGCTGGCGAAAGCAACGGGGCCATAGCCCGGGCCTGTCTGCCGGAGATGAAGAGCTGTGTTCTGCCGGGTAC
>CAZRCS010000445.1:0-1214 GCA_964598645.1 uncultured bacterium
GCAGTTCTGCTGCATTCAGTGGTTAGCTATTCATTTTCCTCAGCATTCCATGGCCTGTAAACAATTACCAATCCTGTTCCTTGCTGCCTGCCAACTAGCATGTCTGGAGGTAGTCTTCTTACCCAGGAAACACATGAATCAGGCAAACAATAGCTATCAAGATATTCTCCATTGGAATTGTACCTGTCGATAACAGTTACGGGTGCATAGTCGATGTATCTGTTGTCATGAAGAAGACTGCCATCATTTTGGTATTCATCAACCACGATATTGATCATACCTTCTGGACCAGTGAATACACCGCCAATGGAAGGGAACATTATCGTTGTCAGATAGCCTGTTTCTTCATTGAAACGCTGATAAGGTCTAGCTGGCTCTGAAGGAAGTTCACGAATCCCGCTGAAAACAAGTTCCTGTGTCTCAAGATTGAAAACGTATAGCTTATGCTCATACCTGGACACCACGGCAAGGATCTCAGGAGATATCAGTGCCCCACGAAGATTGTCCCGGAATCTCATATTGATTACCATTTCGGGATCTTCTTCTATATCTCCGAAAGAGTTAAGCTCGCCTGTAACCAAATTCACAATATGAACATCGCCATCTGGTTCGGTTCCTGATAAAACAATGATAGTTGTATCAGATAATCCCACCAGATCCTCGGGAGATTGAATGGATACTGTCCTGGTGAACTCACCTGAGCGCGAAAAAATGTCAATTCGATCAAGGCCGGTATTGGCCACAGCAATCAAGGTATCAACGCTCGTTATTGTTCCTATACCATGAAAGTGCCCTGGCCCTTCTCCGGAATCACCTGCTTTCCAAAACACTTCTCCGTTACTACTCATGCAGACAAGTTCCTGGGTTGCCTCGTCAGCAATCATCATCGTGTCTGAGATGACATGAATAAAGAGTGGATCAAAGAAGGGTGGAGAAAGATCATCCTCGCCACCGAAGACCGCTACCCTCTCGAATATCAGGGAATGGTCAGGATCATTCTCCCAGAGTCCAGTATCTGACGATTGAACATATGTGTTCCATTTCCTTAATGTATCAAGAGGTAGTCCTGTCTTCTGCTGGTAAACATCATAATCCGCATTACAATAGGAATCATCAGTGGAAGCATCACAAGCAACCAACACGGAGAAAACCAGAAAGAAAAGTGTGAGAATATACCTGTCCATATTTCCTTTCTTGTAAGTAGCTAACGCTCT
>CAZRCS010000446.1:0-1212 GCA_964598645.1 uncultured bacterium
GCTGGAGACTGAATATATGCAGAACAAACAGCCTGTGATTACCCTTGGAAAAAGGAAATGGGAGAGAATTCCCGTAAAGACCAGACTGATTCTCAGGAATGATGATCTTCTTGGGGAAATAGAGAACGGTTTGAGAGAAGCCGGGGAAAAACCCATGGAAGATGACATTCTTTTTGTCAGCGAAAAAGCAGTTGGAGCCAGCCAGGGAAGGTATTTCGTCCTGGGTGAAGACGATCTAAGGGTAAGGCCGCTTGCAAGGTTCCTCAGCAGATTCGTAACAAGAACCCCGGCGGGTATAGGGCTTGGCATGCCGGAGACCATGGAGTGCGCTCTCAGGGAGTGCGGGGTTTGCCGAATTCTCTTTGCAGCTTTTGCCGGGGGTATAACAAGAGCGTTCGGCCGCAGGGGAGACTTTTACAGGATTGCCGGCCCATGTGCAAGATCGATCGACGGCCCAACTAAGGGCACCATCCCTCCCTTCAACAACGCGGTGAGTCTTGCACCTCTTGATCCTGACGGAGTTGCGCAGAAACTTTCAGAGAAGTTCAAGTGCAGAGCTGCCGTTGTTGATATAAACGACCTCGGAGGGAACATTCTGGGAGCCTGCCCGGGGGATACTGACAGAGAACTGCTTGTTCAGATACTTTCCGATAATCCGCTCGGGCAGGGAACCGCAAGGACGCCTGTGGGAATAGTAAGAGAGCTAGCGACGTCTGCGTCTCACTCCGAAGAGGCTTTCAACAGCTGAAGTAAGAACGGATATCACCACAGCTGCAAGAACTGCCCACCAGAACCCTGCGATGGTAAAACCACTCAGGAAGTGATCCGCAAGAACGATCATCAACCCGCTTATGAGGAATCGTGCCAGCCCCAGGGTCAGTATCTGCAGAGGGCAGGTGAGAAGAGCAATCAGCGGAGCAACGAAGAAGTTCAGAAGTCCTATTACAACTGCTGTTAACACAACCCCCCAGAACCCTGAAAACTCCATTGCATTTCCAAGAACCAGTGATGTGATGTAAAGCACAAGAGCGGCAATGATAAGGTGGGGTATGAAACTTGATTTGCGTTCAGCCATGTTTTCTCCCTTCTAGAAGAACTTGACAGAACATAACTAATTTTGAATAATTCGTCCCTCAGCTGGCGGATCGTCCAATGGCAGGACAATGGTCTCTGGAACCATTTATCGGGGTTCGAATCCCTGTCCGCCAGCCA
>CAZRCS010000447.1:0-1212 GCA_964598645.1 uncultured bacterium
CCACAATGCGGAGGAAATCCCGGTGGCTGGAAAAAAACTCAATAATCGCCCGGGGAAAACGCTCAAACAGGATTTCAGGAGTCAGCTGATCGTTCAGGATCGGGCGAATTATGGCCAGGAATTCCCCCATCACCGTGGTCACCACTTCCCGGTACAGCTTTTCCTTTGAGGAGAAGTAGTAGAAAGGCAGGGCCTTGTTGACTTCCGCGTTGCGGGCGATCACGTCCATACGGGCCCCCGAGAAGCCATGGTCCGCGAATTCATGCAGGGCGGCATCCAGGATCTGCTGCCGACTGTCCGGGCGTGCCATCAGATTAACCAACCAGTTAATTTAACCATGCACTTAATATAGTATGGTTTTTCCCTCACGTCAACCCTGTTCTTTCATTTTCATACCCCGAAGGGTTCTGCATGAATCATGCCCAAATGAAGAATCTGATAAAAAATAGGCCTGATGGCGACTTAAAATACCTCCTGTGTCAACTTTTCCCCGTCTCAGGTGTATCAACACTGGATACGGAGAGGGGAATAGCGATTTCTTTCCGACCCAATACCCATGAAAGAGAAAAACCTATCGTGGAAACCAGCCGCTTTGCTCACCCTGATGGCCCTTGTGTTCACCGTCGCGCTGACTTTTTCCGCTCTTGAATTTCCCGGACTGGCGGATTCGTTCATCCATGATTCCATGGAATTCCCGGCGCTGGCCACCGGCCAGGATGCGGAAACCGGGTATAAGACCCGCCTTTACATGGAACACTTTCACCTGCGGGAAATCGGGTATGCCGCATTGCTGATCACCCTTCTGTTAATCATTATCGGCCTCACCCGCAGCCGCAGCGGGCTGGCTTCCGCGGGTGCCGTGCTTTTATTCCTTCCCGTATTCGGTCAATTCGCGGCCACCATGTTCTTTCTTGGGGGGCTCGCGTTTCTCCGGCTCCTCTGGCTCCCGTTCCTCGACCTTTCGTTTGATATCATGAAATTGGGCGATATCGCCCTCATTCCCTATCGTGAGTTGCTGAACCTGCTTTCCGGTATCGGCATTCATCTTCATGGGACACTTCCCATGATCATTACCGGAATCGGTTTGTTTATCTTTCTTCTGGGAACACTGGCCTGGTTTTTCGCGCGCAGTGGGGGCCGGGAAGTCGTGGATTTCTGGGTATATCGATTCTCCCGTCATCCCCAATACCTGGGATGGATGATCTGGAGTTA
>CAZRCS010000448.1:0-1206 GCA_964598645.1 uncultured bacterium
CGTGTCTATTTCCTGGGGCGACACCCGCAGTATAAGGAATCCGCCGCCCGGATCCTGGAGACGCTGAATTCCGGATCCACCAATTAAGGTGGGTTTATGGGCGTCTTCCCTGTTCCATGTCTGAACATACTTTGATTTTTGGCCGTATGCGGGATTGAGGTGGTGAGGAATATTTGTGTGTATTCCCCGCGCCTTTCGGGAGGATTCAATGAAAAAGCTCAGGATGAGTTCATTGCTGGCAGGGGCCTTTATTTTCCTGTTTTCCCAGGCGCTTGTTCCCTGTACCACATTCTGTTTCCAGGCGGACGGACACTGGGTGTTCGGACGCAATTACGACTGGTCCGTGGAACACTGCCGGATCATGGTCAACAAGCGGGGCGTGAGCAAACAGGGATTTGCCGAGGGATCCGTCGCGAAATGGACGTCCAAGTACGGCAGCGTCACCTTCAACCAGTATGGCCGGGAGTTTCCCCTGGGAGGCATGAACGAAGCGGGCCTGGTGGTGGAGTGCATGTGGCTGGATGCCACGGAGTTGCCCCATGTGGATTCCCGTCCGGCACTGAATTCCCTGCAGTGGATTCAATATCAACTGGATACGGCGGACTGTGTCGCGGATGTAATTGCCAGTGACGGGAAAATCCGGATTGCGCCGGAACATGCCCAACCCCTCCATTTCCTGATCTGCGACGCGGCCGGTCACGCGGTTGTGGTGGAGTTCCTCGCGGGTGAGATGGTGGCGCGTACGGCCGGGAATCTGCCCCGAACGGTACTGACCAACAACACATACGCCCACTCTGTGGGATTGCTCAACGCCCTGCGGAAGGGTGAGGCTGATCCCGCTTTTCTTAAAGCCAATAATTCCCTGCAACGTTTTGTGCGCGCGGCCCGTGGCGTGGCGGAGTGGAAGAACGCGGAGGCCGGAAATGCCGTGGACCACGCGTTTGATATTTTAGAAAGGGTGTCCATGAAGCGGACCATATTCAGCGTGGTCTATGATCCGGGCCGGAAGCGGATCCACTTCTTCACCCGCGCTGCGACGAAACGGCGTTTTTTTCGATTTGACGCCTTTGATTTTTCCTGCGCGACCCCCGTACAAATTCTGGATACGGCCGCTGACCTGCAGGGCGATGTGACGGAGAAGTTCGTGGAGTATTCCCTGGCGGCCAACCTGGAACTGGTGAAAAACGCCTTTGCCGAAACCGATTT
>CAZRCS010000449.1:0-1190 GCA_964598645.1 uncultured bacterium
CTGTGGTACAAAGAAAATCACAGATAGAAATAACCAATTTTTCCTGAAGACCGGTATTCTCCCAGCGCCTGCACCCCCCATTCCTTCAAGTCCAGAGCTCTGAGTCCATGCCCAAAATCCCCATCAGGGCGACGCTTAAGCTGGTTAGATCAGTCCTCAAGTTCTTTTTATATAGTCAGTCAATGGGCAAGGTCAGGTCGATTCTACATCCTTTTTGATGCGAAAAGACCATTAAAGCCAGAGCATTAACTGAAACGCCAAGCAGCGATGATAGAGAGACCACCATAACAATGAGAACGAGCCGCCTTCTCTGCTGTTCTACGCGCTCTATTAGATCATATACCGCGTCTATCGAGGCTTTATCATCCATTATTCTCACTCGCTTGCCCATTCGTTTAGTACAAAGAGCTCATCATTGATGGTCTTGAACCATTCATATCTCGATTTGCCCAGGGGAGTGAGCTCAAATACTATTACCTCTCTTGCCCCCCATGCGAGCCTCTTTTCCTCAATATACCCGGCATCTTTCAGCATATTGATATACTTCTCAGCCGAAGTCGTCTTCAGATTGGCGCACTGAATTATATGGGTCTTCAGCGCCCGGCCTTTTGACTGGCCCTTTGAAATGCACTCAAGGAGCTTGAGGACGATCTTGATTGCAGGCCTGTATTTCGCAACAACCATTAAGTATCCCCATCACAGCTCTTAAAAGGCTTCCATACCTTTAGTACATCACTACTATATCAGAATGTAGCTGCTCTGGTATATCAATCTTTATTGCTCAATATTGATTGAATCTAATTTTTTAACTGTTTAGCTTCTCAAATTCATCTTTATGATGGAAGAAGCCATTAACATTGGATTAACCTGCATTGCAGGGAAGATTGCCGCTATAATGAGGCCCAGACATCTGAGTAATGGGCCCAATTTGCCCGGTTGGACCACCAGAATTATAATTATTGTGATGGTTTTTATTAACCTGCTCGACCTTCAACATCCAAAATTTTTATATAATATTAATATCATCATTAGATATTGATCCTTTAAGACATAGATACCTAGAGAGATTGACTAGAAAAAAGAATATGGCAAAATCATAAAAAGAGGTAGCGTATCATTTTTGCTGTAAATTTCTCAGAAATATCAGTAACAAGAACTGACTTGCTCTTCACGAGATAACAGCAAGTTAT
>CAZRCS010000450.1:0-1187 GCA_964598645.1 uncultured bacterium
GGAACCCTGGACGGCAGAAGCGCGGCGGCAGACGGATCAAGCAGGTGGATAACAGGCCCGGAATCCAGGAAAAGGGTTCATGAATTCAGGCGCAGCGCTCATGCTGTTCTGGTGGGAGGAAAAACCGCAGCTGCGGATGATCCTTCTTTGACCGCCAGAGGTGTTCACTGCAGTGAAGATCTTCAACCGGTGAGAATAGTTTATACCAATATGGATCTTCCCGCTGAACTGAAGGTATTCAATTCTCCGGGAAGAACTGTCGTTGCATGCAGCAAGCCTGTTCAGGTTCCACCATCAGCTGAACTGTGGGACGGAATCAGTTCACCCGGTGATCTTCTGAGAAGAACTGCCCATGAGGGTTTTGGTCTGGTGTTTTGCGAGGGGGGAGGCACTTTAGCGGCCTCTCTCATTAAGAATCGCCTTGTTGACAGACTCAGCATATTTACCGCTCCTGCCCTTCTGGGGGCAAGCGGCTTTCCCCTTATGGGAGATCTGGATGCTGCAACCATTGATGAGATCATCAGATTGCAGGATGTTACTGTAACCAGAACAGGTGACGACACACTCACGGAGGGCCGAGTTGTTTACAGGTCTGATTGAAACCACGGGGAGAGTTACAGGAACCGGAGCTGTTTTTCAGGTTGAAACAGCAGTTGAAATGAAACTGAATCGAGGGGACAGCCTTTGTGTCAACGGTTCCTGTCTTACAGTAACAAAATCTTCAGGCAGGAAGGTTTCCTTCGATGTTTCACCTGAAACCTTCCGGAGAATCGTTGCGCCTCTGAGGGGGGAAGTGGTTAATCTTGAGCGGTCCCTTGCAGCTGATGGAAGGCTCCACGGACATTTCGTGACAGGTCATGTTGACTGCACCGGTATGGTAAGGAGGGTTATCAGGTACTCTGATTTCATCGAGATAACCGTAGGTTATCCACCGGAGCATTCCTGTCTTCTCGTTGAAAAGGGCTCCGTGGCCGTATCGGGTATAAGCCTTACCGTTTCTGCTTTAACGGACCGTGAATTCACGGTAGCCCTGATTCCTGAAACCATTAAGAACACCTCAGCCGGAGGTTGGAAGCCCGGCACGAAGGTGAATCTTGAATTCGACATAATTGGCAAGTACGTGGTTCGGGCTGCAGCCGGAACCCGATCAGAAGGATCGTTGAGGAAATATCTTGAGAACCACAAGT
>CAZRCS010000451.1:0-1177 GCA_964598645.1 uncultured bacterium
AGGAGAAGTAGCAGCGGGGCAGGCCGGGATGAGGCGTGCCATCTATGCGAATCGATCAATTCAATGAAAGTATATAAGGCCGCCCACCTTGCTGCGCAGCTGCCCCGTCCCCGCTTCACTCATTTGGTCAACATGAGCAGCAGCGCCCAAGGAGCTTATAGTCCTATGGATGACAGCAATTAAGCCAGCTATCTGTTTCGTTTATGCGCTTAAATATCTCTTGAATCCGTTGATGAGAACTCAAATTCATTATGCCAACATATTCCTGAGTAACTTCAGCATGGTTTGATCCACCGGATCTGCTGCTTAAGCTCAATACTCCAACGTAATTTGCTGCCAGGCTATAATCCATAGTCTTGTTAAATAGACCTCGAACAATAGTTCGATTTTTGGTAATATCCCCTCTGAAAAAGGCATTATCCAGGCCATTTATGAGGCGGGATTCCTTAGCTATTTGCCCAGAAGTTATTTTGCTCTCTATTAGGTCTCCATTATTCGAATACGACTCACGCTCTCGGAATAATACTCCAGAAAATTGTGTGTTATCAAAAGATATAATGTATGTCGGCTTCACCTCATCTATTGTTATATATGTATGGTTACTAATGTTAGCATAATCTATTGTATTATTTATTACATCGCTTGTAAGTGTTATCCAACTTGAAAGGCTTGCAACTCCATAATTTGCGCTGGATACTTGCTTTGCTGCCACCCCTGTTTTTTCCTCCATTGCACGATAGGTTGAGAAACGACCAGTTCCACTAACGCTCGACCGGCTATCGAAAATAATTGGATATGAATTTCTATTAGCACTCCAATTCAGTCCCAGTCCGGTACTATTGTTATTTACTGGATTAGGTGGTGTAAAATTAGACGCAGGACTTCTATACTGGCTGGGATCTCTGGGCGTTAGAGACGAGTAGCTAATATCATAGGTAGGGGGATTTCCTGTTCCTGTTGAGTTAGTGCCCTGACCATGTACTTCGACGACATCTCCACCTGTTATCACATAGCCTATTCCAATAGATGAGAAGATAAAAAGCACGGTGAGGATAACCAGCAAAGATTTCATTGTGGGTTTTATTTGCTGATTTAGGATTTAAACCTTATGGCAGTCGAGGCTCGCATCTAAAGGTCGAGGAGGTATATCCTAATGAATACGGAACATTTGAAGATG
>CAZRCS010000452.1:0-1170 GCA_964598645.1 uncultured bacterium
GGTTAGGTACTCATTATCTATAGTAGTCCCTTAAATATTCCGCAGGCCATTTTCTTTTTGTTAAGCTTGAATGAAAGAAAACACCCTCATTCTCTTTATCTCCATACTTCTCTGCTAACTCACCCCAGGTAATTTGATCAAGAAGTTGAACTGGCTCGGGAGGTTCATTTAGGTACTTACTGAAACAATCGGATACAGTGGTATTGTGCAGATTTCCCAGGAACACCCTATCCTTCACAAAACAGAAGGGATCCCCATCACAACCTCCACCGAAGAACACATTCAATTCCTCATCAATGTCGAGAAAGACAATGCCACACCTGTTGTCACGAGCGGTTCTTTCACGAAGGTTCGGATCAGAAAGTACCTTCCTGACGAAATCACCTTCTGCATACCAGTACAACTCCTTGCCTTTCATAAGACGAGATATCTCACTCATCTTAACAAGGTTGTCTGAATGTGATGCCCTACCCTGAACATGAGGTACCATCCAACCAAACTCACCGAGCTGTTTTCCGAGTTTTGCAACTGCCATTTCGGTTTCCTCATAAAAGCTTTGGTTTATTGAGTTCAGCATCATGCCGGCAAGCCAGTTCACATTGTGTCTTTCTGCCTTATGAATTGTCCTAACAAGGTCTTCGTATGCACCATCCCGGCCAACAAGTTCATCGTGCATCCCACCAGTTCCATGGAAAGTTAAACGAATGAAATCAAAACCGGCTTCAGCAAGATCATTCCAGTCACCATCTGACATTCTAGCAAGACCATACCCGTTAGTTGAGAACCACCAGTCATCATAGATCAAACCAAGTTTCAACTGGTGCTTCATGATCTGCTTGAATGACGGATGAAGTGTAGGCTCGTCAAAATACATCGGAAACACGATTGTACTCAATTCGGCTTTGAGGTCAGCAAGTTGATCAAGAACCCTGATACACTTATCGGTTTCCATAAATCGGCCCTGGGGGCTGCCTTCGCAGAAACAGTGCCAGCATTTATTCACACATGGCATTGAATGAATTCTCACGAATACAAAGTCAGTCAATAGCTTATCCTTTCATACCTAACAATCTGAATCAGCAGACTGAAAGAACTCTACTTTTCGCTACCCTGAAGCAGTTCTGCTGCATTCAGTGGTTAGCTATTCATTTTCCTCAGCATTCCATGGCC
>CAZRCS010000453.1:0-1167 GCA_964598645.1 uncultured bacterium
ATCCAGAAGCTTACGTACTGATCATCGCACCAGATGGCGTGGGTGAGGGTATCCGGCTTCTCGAAGAAGGCGATCAGGTGCTGTATGCCGTCTACGTCGATGATGATCCAGTGGCCCGGCCAGGGTGATTTTCCACAGGTGTCCAGGAGAAGGAATTCACAGTTTTCGAAGTTTATTTTTTCATAACCGAGGATCAGGATCTTCCTGTCTTCGCTGCCTGCTTTTTCCAGTTTCTCCTGAAACTGCTTTATGAAGAATGCGTCGGCTGTGAGCAGAATGGATTTTTGGGCCTGTTCGATAAGGGTTTCAACCTTGTTGAACAGCTGTTCCCTGTTGTCTATCTTGTAGATCGCCGTTTCCAGATGCGGGGTTTCAAGATTCCTCAGCTCTTCTTCGAGGAGCCTGGTTTTCCTGTCCACGTCGCTTTTCAGCCTGGTTATCAGTTCATCCACGGGAACCGGGGAATAAAGCCTGTCCTTCCCCTCGTAGTGGAGTATGACGAAGCCCTGTCTTGCCAGGGATTCCATGGCCTGGTAAACGTTCGAAACGGCTTTGCCCAGGTTTTTTGCAGTTCTGTAACCGGTTGATCCCGGATTTTTAAGCAAAGAAAGGTATACCAGGGCCTCCAGGTTGTTCAGACCCAGATCGGTAAGCGCTCTTACAGTTGTTTTGCTGAATGACATTCTCTCGCTTCCTTCCAATAAGCAACCATACACAATTTGACATATCAGTATAATAGTATATAATAATACTAACAAAAGACAACCCTACTTGAGGAGGAGCTATCATGTATGTGTGTTCAATTTGTCTTGCAGCCGCTGCGGTGTGTGCAGGAAGTGCACTCCAGACAGACTGGTCCGGAGGAGAGTACAGCGGTGATCCAGTTGCTTCGTGGAGTTCACTTTTCTCAACTTCAGAGCAGGTTTCATGTATTGCAGTTCCCGGAGAGATCTGTCTCGGTTCAACACCGCTTTCCACCTGTACGGAATCCGTCGTAGATCCGGACCTGCCGCTTGCCGGATTGGCTGCATGTGATCTGGATGGAGACGGCTTTACTGATCTGGCCGGGGCATCCCTCGTTGACGGACACGTGTGGTGGTTCCGCAACCAGTCCGGAACCGGCTGGGAGGCTAATGCTCTTTCCGGAGACTTTGAGGGAGCCCTTGG
>CAZRCS010000454.1:0-1165 GCA_964598645.1 uncultured bacterium
GAAGATTAATCCATCAGAATCGTTCTTGATCACCTGAGATGAATTGGTATCTGATGCCTGCCAAATTTGATCTATAGCACCTAAATTCGTATCTGGCCCACGAAGAACATTTTTAAAATGAACTCTGATAATTTCGATATCTTTAGCAGAACCTATATTTTTTGAGTAGGTATAGAGGTCATCCGTGGTTTGTGGAGGTGTGATAATCCTAGAATCAACGACAGTTCCATTCTTGGATAGCTCTAAAGTCACTCTTACTCCGCTGATGTCAATAGACTTGATTGCTAATTCATATCCTTCTTCCAACAACAGAGGGGTACCACTGGTGATGATAACCTTACGAGAATTGTTGATGATTACCTGAGAAGAGTTGGTATCTGATACCTGCCAAATTCGATCTACAGTAGCTAAATTTGAATCAGCTCCTCTAAATGCATTTTTGAAATGAACGTTGATCACTTCAACGCCTTTGGCATCACCAATGTCCTTAATGAACGTATAATTGGATGACCCATTAAAGTTGGATGTTTTTTGATCTGTATTCGGATCACTTGCAGTTATATTACCGTCGATAATCTCATCAGGTGAGATGTCTTGGGGAGACGCAATCCCCCATGGAATCAGCATCATTAACATGATCAAAATAGGTACTATCTTCATGATCTTCGCTCCATGTGCAATCATATGCAATACAACACTAAAAACATTTTGATGGTGGAGTGAACCCCTCATAGTAGACAGCTTTACAGCCTATCCGATGAGCAGCTCGAACGCGAAATTGCCGATCGCATTTCGTTTAGAGTGTTTCTTGGGACAACGGAGACTGTTCCAGATTCCACAACGATATGGAAGTTTAGAGAACGCCTTGCTGAGAAAGGCGTAGACCAGAAAATATGGGCTGAGATGCAGCGGCAGCTTGATGCCATGAAACTCAAGGTGCAAAAAGGAATCATGCAGGATGCCACTTTCATAACATCGGATCCTGGCCATGCTAAAGCAAATACTCCCCGTGGCGATGAAGCCAAGACCAGACGAAGTAAAGATGGTGCGTGGGCAAAGAAAGGAACCAAATCCTTCTTCGGCTACAAGCTGCATGATGCCATGGACGAAAAATTTGGTTTGGTTAGAAGGATCGAGGTCACGGCTGCCAATGTCCATGATAGTC
>CAZRCS010000455.1:0-1163 GCA_964598645.1 uncultured bacterium
CCTTGTCATCCCTGTCGAAACCCGCTACTGCAAATCCTCCTCGTGAGCCTGGAGCCTTTACTTCAGGGTCTCCCTTGGCCACAAACATTCTTACGGCTTCCGGGTAGACAGCGAAGACAGTCTGACCATCAGCTCTCTTTACTTCAAAAAGAGCATCTTCGGAGGCATCATTATCACTTACCACGGCCAGCTTGCTACCACCTGCCTTGGAAGAGCCAAGAACAAGGCTTCCGTCAAGCTTATATAGAGTATCAACGTTTGCGTCAAACTGGTTGACATATTCTCCCAGGCTGAATGATCCGCCGTCTTCGCTGAGTGTAACAGTATTATCTGATTTTGATATTGTCTGCTTTGGATTAAGATATGCTGAAAGATCAACAGAACTGCCGCTCCCACTTATTGAGAGTGTATTACCGGTAAGAGACAGGGTTTGGTCCGGATCCAGAAATCCTGCAAGATCGACAGAACTACCACTACCACTTATTGATAGTGTTGTTCCGTCAATATCTATTGTCTGGTCAGGGTCCAGGTAGCCTGACAGATCAACTGATCCCCCTTCTGTGAGGTAGATCATATCTCCCGACTTTGAAAGCTGTTGTTTATTATCAACATCCTTTGCCAGAATAGCAAACGGGACTGCAATTAACTTAGAAGGAGTCATTTGCTGCCAGTTTTCTGCGTCTTCTTTTATAGAGGGTCGCAGATAATAGTTGCCACCTGTCCAGTCGATAGCGGCGAAACTGCCAGAAGGTGCTTCAATAATGGTAGCATTTGGATCTCCTATTTCCAGAGTAAAAAGACCAAATTCATTTGTGTTTACGGAGTGCTCTTCTTCCCATAGTATTACATCCGGCTCTACTGCAGAAAGAATAGCAATACGGACAGTTAAAGATGCATTCTGAAGAGGTTCTCCACTTGCTTGATTTCTTGCAACTGCCTGGTAGTTGAACATCTCAGGCACCTGAGCATTTATGCTATGGCCGGCAATACCCAGTATTATTAGTAGAATCAGGGTTCTGAAATCTAAATGTTTCATATTTACCAGTTTTTAGGTTATAGCTTTTAATTTGATAATACTATAAATTTATGCTAAAATCATGGATTTAGCATAAAAAAAGCACCCCGAAAGGTGCTTAAAGTTGGTAATTTTAACTAATAAACCT
>CAZRCS010000456.1:0-1161 GCA_964598645.1 uncultured bacterium
GTTATGCATAGGAGAATAATGAATAACATACATGCCCTGATGTTTTCTCTACTAATCCTTGGATTTGCATGCACGCAAGAAGAAAATAACACCGAAACCGGTTTGGTTGATGCAGAGATACTTTCGTCAAACGGTGTTAGTCCCTCGGTTGTTGATGACTGGGTTGAGTACTTTCAATCCAGCGACATCGGTCTCTGGGAAGATAGTGCTGAACATCATCTGTCCTATAGAGATTTGGGGCACCTTTATGATGTTGAAAGTATTGATGTTCCCGTCTATTCACCATTTGCAGTTTGCTGCTATTCCGATACCATATTTGTTACAGATGCAATCACAAAGGAAATAGTCGCCCTGGATATTGACGGGAATGTACTGTGGAAAACCGGAGGTGAGGGCGAAGGTCCTGGTGAGTTCAGCTTGATATCAACACTTGCTGTGTCCTCGATGTATGTGGCTGCCCCGAACATCCATTTAGGCAGGGTCGATCTATTCCATAGAGATGGCTCATTCTTCAAAAGCTATCCTATAGACAGGCCACAAGATATTGTTGCAATTGATGATACGACGTTTATTGTGGGTTCTACCGAAGCTCAAGGAGGGGATTTTCACTTGCTTAACGCTCGCCATGGTTTCATGCGATCTTTCGGTCAAGCGAATATGATCAATTATGACGGGTTGCTTCGTCCTGACCTCATGAGGCTTTGCTCAAATGGTGAACGGATTGCTGTGTTCAATAGATATGAAGGGCTTCTTGCCATTTATGACATAGAAACTGAAGAATGCATATATATGGGTTCTCGGGAGTATCCATCAGAGCCAACACCTCCAGAATCCTTCACCAATAGCGACGGAGAAACAAGAACAATCTTTTTCCCTATCGGAGGCAATGCTTTCCTCGGTCCAGAGGATATGTTGAATATTATCATCTGCAACTACATGGATGATGGCACCTTCATTAGCGACCCAGATTACCTGGATTTTGCCCCCGTTACAGGGATTGACAGATATGATTGGGATGGAATCTACCTGGACAGCTATTGCCTTCCTGATTCATCCGTAAACTTTGTGTCAGGCATTGCTTCATCAAATCAATTGATAGGAGTCAATTTCGCAGAAGATGTTCTCTGTAGGTTTCAGAGAAATTGAGATAGAAGCATAACC
>CAZRCS010000457.1:0-1159 GCA_964598645.1 uncultured bacterium
ATGTAAACCGCGAACGCTTTAGAGCTGAGTGGTGGGCTTAACCGATGACCAATGGATAGAAGTCCTGACGCGGAAGTTCAAGGGTATAATTGTATGTGACGGATGGAAACCGTATACTAGATTCACAAAAAGGTTGCAGCGATGTTGGGCGCATCTACTTCGAGAATCAAAAGACCTTTCTGAGAAGTTTGATGAAGCAGTTCCTTTGCATGAAGCACTCAAAGAGCTATATGAATCGTTGACCAAGTCTCTAGAATGCGATCCTCCACCAGAAGTGAGAATAAATATCTGGCAATCGGCACGAGAAGTGCTGCAGCATTGGATCGACAGAGAGTACTTGGAAGTGAAGGTCCAAAAATTCATCGGCAAAATCAGCAATGGCTTTGACTACTGGTTCACGTTCATTCTCAATCCGGGGGTGGAGCCGACCAATAATCGGGCAGAGAGAGCTTTGCGGCCACATGTTGTGCTAAGAAAAATCTTGGGTACTTTGAGAAATAGCAAGGGAACTGCTATTCATGAGCTAATTATGACGGCGCTGGCAACATGGGGACAGAGAGGATTGGATTGTCTCCAAATGCTAACCATAAGACTGGCCAGCTAAACACGTACTCCGTATGTTTGCCTTTCTTCTCGTTATAGGTATCATCAATGATCAGCAGTATTCGGTTATCTTTTTTGAGGTGCAGCTCTTCGAAGAACAAATCTGCCTTCCTCTGGGCTATTTCATCCTCATCCCAGTCACCGTTGGTGATAAACCAATTGTAGGAAGATCGCCCTTTCTTGTCCTTGTTGTCATCGGCCATGGTTTCATGAAGATTGAAGACGGTCTTAGATTTATCACATACGGCTATAGTCGTGGTCACGTGACAGAATGATACATAACTTGGCCTGGTAAAGAGATCAGAGAAGCTCGCTAAATATGGATTGAGCTTTAATGGTACCCTCACAAGCTTATTCATGCAACTCCCCATAAGATTATTGGGGTTTTAGCATAAAAATTTTAGTATTATTCTCATCAAAACTTGGAAAGTAGAGTCAATGAAATGCCATATGTTTTGAATGAAGGTCGTGAACTCATCGCAAATCGCGACTGGATTGGGGGCTGGGAGACATTCACCTGCCAAAGCCTTGGACTCAACGACTATGGTTCAAAGAC
>CAZRCS010000458.1:0-1151 GCA_964598645.1 uncultured bacterium
ACAGCTACGGGGGAATGTCCAGTATCGAAGGAACCGTTGATCAGCAGGGAAGACTTGTCTTTACCTACGACGAAGGCACCGCCACCGGCGAGGGCTGGTTCCAGCTCTCAGAAAGCGGGAACTCCTTCGAAGGCGAATGGCGCGCCACAGGAGACAGAAGATGGAGTTCCTGGGAGGGTCACAGGTCTACAGGAGAGGCATCAACCTGGCTTGTGATACTGGAAACCGAGTGGCAGGAATCCCTTACCGAGAACGAGTACTCCTTCGGTGAAATGCTGGCCGCATGGCTGGGGAGGCTCCCGGACCTTCAGATACGTCACAGGTTCGTTCACGATGCGGAAGACGTTGCCAACATGTGTGCAGAGGCTGCAATGCTTCCCGGAGATGTTTATCTGGTGTTTGCCAGCCATGGAACGGAAGCAGGAATTTCATTGGACGGAGGCACGGTGACTCCCCGGCAGGTAGCCCAGGCGGTTTCCATAATGCCCAACCTGAAGCTTGTTCACTTCAGCTGCTGCCTCATCATGGCAGGTGGAACCGACGAGGCCATCCTAAGCGCAAGGAACGACTGGGATGAAGACTTCGCCGTTTCAGGTTACACCACTTCGGTGGACTGGGGAGGAAGCGCAATAATCGAGTTTTACTATCTGAACCAGATCCTGGAGAACGGAATGACCCCAGTTCAGGCCGCTGAAGCCCTTCTCACTGACATCAGATTTGCCGGCAGCCGGGGCACCGGTTACATGGACGGCGCAGGATTTCAGATAAATACACCCTGAGACAATTACGGAAAGAGGATTTAATGGAACTCCTTAAAAAACTCTGTGAAACCGACGGTATTTCCGGAAGGGAAGATGCCGTAGTACAGCTTCTCAAGAACGAGCTGAAAGACCACGCCCATGAGATCAGGGTTGACGCAATGAAGAATATCATAGCTCTGAAGAAGGGCACCGCCCCCGGGGAGAGACCCAGAGTGATGCTCGCAGGGCACATAGATGAGATCGGTTTTCTTATCTACAACGTAGACGAAAAGGGCTTTGCCTCCATTTCCCCGGTTGGCGGATGGATGCCCGGTTCAATAGCCGGTCATACGGTAAAGGTCTACACCAGGAAGGGTGAAGTTCTCAAGGGCGTGGTATCCACCCACCCTT
>CAZRCS010000459.1:0-1145 GCA_964598645.1 uncultured bacterium
CGTTTCTCACCGGTTCGATGAGCAGACAACCGGCCACGTCCAGTGTGCATGGTGTGCTGAAGTCAAGGGATTCCCCGGCCCGGTTCGCCGGGTCAATGGCAAAAACCCCAAGAAGGGTGGTGAGCAGCCATGCCAATTGGATCAGCTCAGTTCCACCCGGCTACCACCAGCTCGGACACACAGAGGTCTTCGTATTCGGTGCCGGGGATGGCCTCTGCAAATGTGATCTTTATCCAGTCATAGGGAAATGACTCTCCCCGGCTGAATACATAGGCGTATGAGGCCATCAGAGGGCCCCTCTGAATGTTTTCCCAGTGTATCTCCCTGAGCTCCTCTTCCCATTCCGATTCTCTGCCGTCCCTGGAAACCACCACATCTGCTGCAGAGGGCCTTGCGTTGGCGTAGTAGATATGCTCGCTCTTTGCATAGCCCGGGACTATTCCCACCCAGGAGACGTTCACCCCGGGGTCGAACTCGATGAGTATCCAGCTTCCGGTGATACCCTCTTCCCCTTCGCACCAGGCGGTTTCAAGGCTGCCGTCGGAGAGGTTTTCAGCACCGTAGCCCTCACCCAGGGTGGATGAAACGGTGATGGTGTAGTTCTCCGGCGAGATCCTGTGACTTTCCAGGTAGGCTGTCTTGGCGGCCATTCTGGTTTCCCATGACACGAACAGTGTGGGCAGTGAGTCCATTGGGAAACTCTCCGCTTCCATGCGGTAGAGTTTCTCGGTTATCCACCTTCCCCCCTCTGGGGTTTCCACCGCTGTTCCGCCCATGGCGAACAGCTCCCTGCAGTCAAGTGTGAATGTGAAGGTTCCTGCCCTGCCGTTTCCCCAGTATGCCGCCGGGCTGAGGTCGTAGGTGAACCTGCGGTCCTCGTATCCGGGAAAGAACTCCTTCGAGCTCTCCCAGTCCTCATAGGCTGCCCTGACCGAGTAGTTCACCTCCACCACCGAGGTGTCACCTGCCTGGAAGGACAGTTCCGTCACATAGCTGCATTCCAGAAGGGAGAGGGTCATTCCGTATTCCCGAACCGCAGACTGGTCATTGCTGTAAACGGAATACTCGCTCTGCAGTTCGGTGCCGTCCTGCATTATGCTGAAACCCTCTATGTTGTCTTCGGGAACGAAGTCATTCATGTACCA
>CAZRCS010000460.1:0-1142 GCA_964598645.1 uncultured bacterium
TAGCAAAGGAAGAACCAATTGTGATCAGGTATAAGGGTGCCGTACCACCAATTGTTCTTACTCCTCATATACTACTGATGTTTATTGCCATGCTTCTTTCCACTCTTGCTGGCTTAATGGCACTCGGAAAACACAAGTCCTATAAGAAATATGGGACCCTTACACTTATCTTCATCCTGCTTGGGGGAATGATTCTTGGACCCATAGTACAATATTATGCTTTTGGAGCTGCATGGACCGGCATCCCTTTTGGATGGGACCTGACTGATAACAAGACACTTATAGCGGTCTTATTCTGGGTATGGGCAGTAGTTGCCAATCGTAAAAAGGATAAACCATTACTCACAATAGTGGCTGCATTTGTTCTACTGCTTGTTTACTCAATTCCTCATAGTATGTTTGGCTCTGAACTGGATTATTCGAGTGGTGAAGTTATCCAGGGATTAATTCTTTGCTTTCCCCTATAGGAAATCTATCTTTTTTTTCTACCTTAATGCAGCATCATCTGTTTTGTTCCGTCATTATACTGAATAGAAAACAGAGTGGGTGCAGCATTACACATATTAGCAACAAGCCTATTTAATATGGGAGAACCGGAGGCGGCATTTCGCAACATACACCAGAACCTGATCGACGGATGTAAAGCCGGTGATCAAAAAGCACAGTTCCAGATCTATAAGTTGTACTACAAAGCAATGTATAACACCAGCCTGAGAATTGTGAGCGACACCATGGAAGCGGAGGACATTATGCAGGAAGCATTCCTCTCAGCTTTTGAAAAGATTGAAACATATTCGGGGAAAGTTAGTTTCGGAGCATGGCTCAAAAAGATTGTGATTAACAGGTCCCTCGATATGCTGAACAAAAAGAAAGCGATCTTTGAAGATATTGATACTCACCACGAACTCAAATCACTGCCGGCCGACAGCAATGGAGGAGAAGATGCAGAACTGAGGGTGGAGGAAGTACGGGAAGCAATAAAAGAATTGCCCGACGGGTACAGGATCATCCTGTCACTGTACCTTCTTGAAGGATACGACCACGATGAGATTAGCGAGATACTTAATATATCAAGCAGCACATCCAGGTCACAACTTTCCAGGGCAAAAGCAAAACTACTTAATGAGATGAATGTAAAAGGT
>CAZRCS010000461.1:0-1139 GCA_964598645.1 uncultured bacterium
TAACGGATATCCACGGAGATGGTCCGCTGCTTGTCATTGTCATACTGCCAGTCGCCGTTCATGGCTTCCCAGTTGCCGTCAAAGGCGATGCCGATCATCTCGCCTTTGGCGTTAAGTACCGGGCTGCCGCTGTTGCCGCCGGTGATGTCACATCGGTGCACGAAAGCCACGGGCACTTCCTTGAGCGTCGGGTCCATCCAGCGTCCGAAGTCCCGGGCGGCATACACCTTCTGCAGTGCTTCGGGAACGTTAAACGGTTCCTTCCCCGTATTTTTTTCAATCACGCCCTTGAGGGTGGTGAAGGGTTTGTAGTACACCGCGTCGCGGGCCTTGTAGCCGGCCACTTTGCCGTAAGTGAAACGCAGGGTGCGGTTGGCGTCGGGGTAAAGCATGCCCCCCTTCCAGGCGGACAGGGTGTCAATATAGTGTTTGCGCAACTCGGTGATTTCCGCGTTGAATTTCTCATTTTTTTTACGCAGGGCTTCCGATTCGGGATAGACCCGCGCGGCCAGGTTGAGAAAGGGATCATTGAGGGATTTCAGCTTATTCACGGTTGTGCCCTTCGCGAAAAGGGATTTGACAAAATCCAGATCCTTCAACCGGGTTTCCTTGTAGGCCTTGTCAATGAATGCGTCCAGATCCTTTTCTCCGGACAGGATCGACTCCAGCCCCTTGATCCGTTGCCCCTCAGGCAGCTGGCCCGCCTTTTCCAGGGCCAATTTCAGCATGCCTTTATCTGAGGGTTCGTAAAAAGACATCAGTGCATACTTAAGCCGGGAGACCCGCCGCGCTATTTCCTTCTCGGAAAATGCCGGGTTGCGTTCCCTGGCGGGCTTGGCCCGTTCCTCGGCCAGGTTGTAAATCTGGGAGCCCAGGGCCAGCATGTTGCCGCCCAGTCCATTGAAAAGCAGAAATGCGTCATCATAATCCCGGGTTTTTCCCAGTTCGGCATACAGGTCGCCAATCTTTTCCAGCACATCTCCGTATCGGGACTTGGTCTTTTCGTCCCGGTTGATGAACTCCATCAGGGCCTTTTCCTGCTTTTGCTTATTCTCCAGGAAGTGGATGCGGTTCATGTCCGCAATCTTGCCCTGGTAGTTCTTCATTACATTGTTGAGCCCCTTGATCATGCCCGCCAC
>CAZRCS010000462.1:0-1136 GCA_964598645.1 uncultured bacterium
GCCGCATCAGAATTTACCATTCCGCCGTTCATATCCATTGCATGGCTTTCGAAAACCTGAACGGGATCAACGCTGTCACTGAATGCAACGAAATCCATGGACACCGAAGGAAGATCTCCATCGGAAACATTCATGAATATGTCCGTTGCAAGGAATCTGTCTCCTGCACCCCTGATCCTCACCGGCGGCACCGGAAAGAACCCTGTTATCTCGTCGATGAGTTCTCCCGAGGTATCATACCTCAGCAGTTTTCCCCCTGAAATGTCTGAAAGAACGAAACCGTAATCGGTTACGGCGAGACCTATCGGCAGCTGGTACTCTCCGGGGCCTGAACCCTTCCTGCCCACCGTGAAAAGTTCCTCTCCTGAGGAGGTGAACACCTGCAGAACTATTTTACCTGCATCGAGAACGGCAACATTCCCATCCGGGGTATATGCCGCGTCAACTATGAATGCGAAAACATCCGGGGTATCGCCCATTTCCGTTCCCAGGGTATCGAATGCTGTTATGGTCAGGGTGTCAGGCTCATTGGTCATTTGGTCCACAGGGCGGGTACCTTCAAATCCGTCTCCGCACCCGGCAGCAATTATCAGCAAAGCAAAAAGGCATCCTATGAGTACTCTCATTTCTCTACTCCTTTTCTTTTTCCGGCGTTGTTCATATTATTGTTAAACATAAACTGCAAGGGAGGGTATTGTGGCAAGAAAGTTTCTTGATGAACTTACCGACGAAGAGAGAACCGAGTTTCTTTCATTCTGTGAGAAGAAGGTATTTCTGGCTGACCAGGAGATAATCAGGAAAGGTGAGAACTCAAGGGAGCTCTTCCTCATACAGCAGGGCGCTGCAACCGCAAGCGACAACTGGGACGAAGACTCTGTTCCCCTTGCCATATTTTCAGAATGGGACGTCTTCGGCGAAATGTCTTTCCTGGAAGGTTCAGCACGCTCGGCAACGGTTATCGCAACCGAAGACAGCGTTCTGTACAGCATGTCCTGGGACAGGTTCAGTGAATTCATGGAAAAGAAGCCGGCAATCGCCGTCAAACTGCTTCTCCGCTTCACCGACGTTCTCATAAAGAGGCTCCAGTTCATCGACGAGGCCTTTACCACAATAGCAGTGGCGAACAGGGACATGAA
>CAZRCS010000463.1:0-1132 GCA_964598645.1 uncultured bacterium
GTTTTAAGTGTTCTTACATACAACTTGTGTCTTGAACTGTAATATTGCCGGGCCACCATCTCATCTCTGATCGGATCCAGAAGCGCTTGGACAAATTTCAGTGAGATCCTGGTGGCCATGAGAAATTTATAATGACATCGGTAAAGATCATTCACATTTTCCTGACTGTAAAAACCACGGTCCATGATCAGTTTCACCTTTGGTATATGCAAATCACTCAAATCACGCAATAGTTTCTGAATCGTTTTTACATCCGGTATGTTTCCCGCTAACTTACGATAGCAAACAGGCTGTCTTGTCTTTTCTCCGAATAACAATGCCAGATTGATTTGTGCCAGCGGATCATGATCTTTGTTCTTGCCGTACTTCACCTGGGGAATCTGTTCGGAGTAAGAGGAAATGGAAGTCGTATCATAGAAAAGGTATTCCTTTTCACAAATCAACTGACTGCGTAAATCGAAGAAGCGTTGCTTGGCATCCTCATCAATGGTTAAAAACAATTCGCTGCTTCTCTGAGAAGGAATGAGTTTGCCGTAGGGATGCTTATGCGTCCGGGCCCATCTTTCAAAACGACTCATGGGACTTTTTTCCTCTAGGATCAGGTAATACGCAATGGATAATATCTGCTCATAGGTTTCGGGAAAACACCTTTTTAAATGCACATCCATTCCCAATTGTTTTACCATTTGATCGAACAAGGCGGTGGCACCACAAAAAAGTCTGGTATAACGGGTGGAAGGGGTCGGGCCTCTTTTCTTTTCAGCGGTTCTTTCCTGTTCTTCAAGATAACGTTGATTGTAGATGATCTCTCCCGTTTCAGGATCAAGCTTTCCGATGCATTTCCTTTTGTTTCTAGCCTGTTGTTTCTCCTTATCCCAATAACCTTCGGATTCATAAACATATGTGATACCGTTCTTTTTGTTTTTCAACTTGACAATCGACAACTTGCCCCCACCCTTCTGTCATTGGTATAATTATACCAAGTATTCAGCCGCTTGTCAAGCTCTTTTTCTTCTGTATCCTCCTCTTTATAACATCTTTAGCTTTTTCCTTGGTATAATTTTTCGGGAATGGAGGTTACAACCGAAAACTAAGCATTTCGTATCAAAAGGCTTATGGTGATCCTGAGGAA
>CAZRCS010000464.1:0-1128 GCA_964598645.1 uncultured bacterium
TGATAGTCGACGTGCTTCTCAGGGCCGTGGTAGCAGGGTATCCGGGCGTTCTGGGCTGAAAGAAAAGGGCCCTAAAGGGCCATTTTTTGAGCTTATGAGCTATGAGCTTTGAAAGAGCCTCCTTTGTATCTCTACCTATTCTCTTCTAACTACATGTGGAATCTTCTTCGTCCAGGAAATCTACCAGCGCCGAGAAGGTCTCGTTGGGATGACTAATCCAGAACAGGTGTCCTGCGCCCTTGATTTCACGTAATTGTGCATCGGGAATGTTCTTTTCCAACATGTGGCTGTTTTCTGGTGGGATTAAGACGTCGGCATCGCCGGTTAGCACTAATGTGGGCGACTGGATAGAGGAAAGGCGCGCGTAGACGTCGTGGGATTTATAGGCAGCAAGCTGGGCCTCATAAGCGTGAAGCTCGCTTGGATAAGCGAGATTTGCCTGGATCTTTCGCTCGATTATCTCTGGGTTGGCTTCGATGAACTCTTGTGGAAAGCCAGCTGGCGCAGTCCACCACAGGGCCTCGTGGGGCGTTAGATCCAGCCGCGGCTCCAAATAAGCCTGAATCTCTGGCGGTGTCAGAACCTGTAAGTCGCCTCCCGCAGAAGTGCTGCCTAGAATCAACTTATCCACATGATGTGGATAATCCAAGGCCATCTGCTGGGCGATCATCCCTCCCATGCTGACACCGAAGATATCTGCCCGCTCTATCCCAATGGCGTCCATCAAGCTGGCGGTGTCGTTTGCCATTTGCATTATGCTGTAAGGGCCTTCGGGTTGGTCGCTTCGACCGGAACCTCGGTTATCAAAGAGGATCACCTGGCGGCCTTCTGCCAGCTTTTCCGGCAGGACCCATCCCCAATCGAGGATATGTCCCCCAAGGCCCATGATCAAAAGTAGCGGTTTGCCTTCTCCGTGGATTTCGTAGTACATCTTTATGTCCCCCACCGTTTCGCATCCAGAATATTCGAAAGTTTCCTCGGCTGCTGGAGCCGTCGAAACCAAGGCAGCCAATACTAAAAATGCCGACGCAGCTAAACGGAAAGAATCCATGAAATGGTCTATCTTCCGTGGAGTTATAAATCTGTTCGTTTGAATATCCATTATGCTGCAGGAGGGTGCGCTAGTCA
>CAZRCS010000465.1:0-1127 GCA_964598645.1 uncultured bacterium
GACATCAAAGCCACTGCTTCTCCCGTGATGAACTGTGGATCGATACCCGAAAGCGAGTGCCTCTCTATACAGAACTCAGGGTTGTCCATGAAAGAAAGAAACACCGAGCCGTTTCCAGCACAGCACTGTGTGTAACCTGGAGAGAAGCTGAAATCCCCTCCATTGTATTCCCTTCTGCTGCTCCACACATTACCCACGAAACCCGAGGTGTTCCAGAGCTCCACCTCAAAACCCAGGCTAACCTCTTCGCCATAGGGTTCTGTGCTGTAGTAGTAGATGAAAAACGTGGAATCAGATACTGCATCCATCCTGTAAGGAAGTATCTGCTCACCGGTAGTCAACGTTCTTATGAATTCACCATCTCCGGAAAGGATGTCTATTTTTCTGCCAATCAGATCTGCTACCGCAATTCTGCCATCTGAAAGCACAGCAAAGTCAATTGGAAGAAGAAACTCACCTGGACCTTCTCCATGGCCTCCGACGTACCTGATGAACTCTCCCTGATGGTTGAAGAATGAAATCCTGCATGAGTGTATGTCCAGAATGGCAACGCCTTCAGAGACAGGTTCTGCGCTTGTTATCTCACCAAAAACATAAAGACTGTCGCCCATCAGCTTACCTATTTCATGGACAATCTTCAGGGTATCGCAAACAACGGCGTCCAAAGCTTGAACTGTGTTTCCCGAAGGGGTTCTGCAAGAAAGAAATGCAAGGGCGGTTACAAGGCCGAATGAAAACACTCTCATTGCTGTAGTCCTTTCCTCAGGGCTTTGGGAATATCATACCTGTACAGGAAATCCCAACCGCGCTTCGCTGAGCATACGCCTGCAGAAAGCGCCACTTATGACGAAGTCGGACCATTAGACAATCATTGATTGCCGTATACAGTCATTTCCGGAATTCCATCTAAATGGTTCCGAGTACCTGCAGAAGAGTTTCCTTAAGTTTCTGAATTGCATAGGGTTTTGCCATTACTCCTCTGAAGCCGTATGCGGAATAGTTCGACATAACAGGACTTTCAGAATAACCGCTGGATACTATCGCCTTGGCGTCCGGGTCGAATTTCAGTATCTCTTTCATTGCCTCTGCCCCGCCCATTCCCCCGGGAATGGTGAGATCCATGATGA
>CAZRCS010000466.1:0-1121 GCA_964598645.1 uncultured bacterium
AGCGAGAAGCATATCCGGGGAATGTTTGGCGATAAAGTATTTAAAACGGTCATTTCCCGCAATGTACGGCTGGAAGAGAGCCCCGCGTACAAGGAATCGATTTTTACATACGCACCCGAATCACGCGGGGCGGGGGAGTACCAGAAGCTGGCCGGGGAGATCCTCAACCATGGCTAGGAAAGTCGGACTCCCCGGAACCATCCGTTTGAAACACGATGAACACCTGGTGGACGAACTCTCCCGCAAAAGCAGAACCTGCGTAATCCGATATATTCCAATGGATCGAATCTCTCCAGGCGCGCAGCAACCCCGCAAGGATTTCGGCGACCTGGAATCCCTCGCGCAGTCCATCCAGGAAAAAGGGGTGATCGAACCCATCATACTTCGTCCCCGGAATGGACATTTTGAGATCATTGCCGGAGAACGCCGGTTCCGTGCCGCCCGACTGGCCGGCCTTGAGGAGATACCCGGCATTGAGTATGACATCCAGGACAACGAAGCCCTGGAAATATCCATCATCGAGAACATTCAGAGAAAGGATCTGAACCTGTTTGAACACGCATTTTCGCTGAAATCACTCAACGATATTTATGGATACACGCACGAAGAGATTGCGCAAAAAATCAGCACATCACGGGTCACGGTGAGCGAGTTGATCCGACTGACGGATCTTCCCGCCGATATTGTATCACGCTGCCAGGAACTGGCTATCGAATCCAAAACATTCCTGCTGGAACTGGTCAAGCTTGAGGACGCCGAAATAATTGGCAGGATCCTGGATGAATACGAGAAAGAGCCATTTTCCAGAGACGCCCTGAAAGCAATGCGAAAGATCACTGCCACGGAAACCCTGGACAAAAAGAAAACCGACCATCCTGCCGTACAAAAACGAAGAGAACGTTTTAAGTTCGTGGCGCCGGACAAGTCCCTGAAGATCGACTTCAGTTTCAAATCCGGGGAAGTAACGCGGGAAAAACTGATCACCACCATTGAAGCGCTCCTTGAAGACCTGAGACAAGGGCGGATCAAAAACCTCAAAATCTGATTTCCATACCGTACCAGCCGAATTTTTGTCCCATATTCTATTTGGTTTACATAATATATCTTATCCGACGTTACAT
>CAZRCS010000467.1:0-1120 GCA_964598645.1 uncultured bacterium
CTGGCAGAGGTCCGGCTGGCGCCCCATGGCGCATATGGTGGCGGAGGCCATGGGACACACTGCCGACATGGAGAGAAACACTTACCCGGAGATGGATTTCAGGGAGATACTGGCCCGGCATGAAATCGAGGCTCGGAAGCGGCAAGAAACTATGGAGAAGACCCTTGCCGAAGCTTTCCCCGGAAAGGGGCTTCGTGTGGAGATACATACGAAGGGCATTCCCGTAGGCGGGGGGTGGAATCCCAACACGGCGGTTACATTCCCTGGCAAGGGCCGCTTCCATCCCGACGGACTGGCCTATGTGTTCGACACCGGAACTGAGTTCAAGGTTGGGAAGGACTGCCTGGAGGTGCAGAACTGCCGGCACATCGCTTTTGAGAGACCCGGCCTTGCGGTAACGGTCAACGGCCAGTTCCCTTCAGAGGGGGAGAGCCGGGGCAGACTGGAGATTAAGGGGGATGACTGCAATGTTATCCTTCCACTGGCCTTGGTCAGAATGACCGGACGAAGGCTGACCTCAGAAGAGTTGTTGGAGTAACACAGGTTAGGGTAGTTGGACTCTGCTGAGAGCAAATTATTCAACTTGCGTTTAGGTATTGGATTCCATTCGCATTAGCTTCACCAATTCCCGAGGCGGAACTCATAACACAGTTTCTGGTCGCAGATTGCATGATCTTCACCTTAATAGGTGGCGCTGAACATTCAAGGCTTTCCATCGCAAAAGCGGGTGGTCATGGATGCGCTCAGCCATTCCTGCATCTTCGGTCAAAAGGCTGGGGACGATCTCTCCATGGTCCAGCAGGCGATCCAGGAATTCGTCTTCGCAGGGGGTAAACTGCACCAGACTGGTTAAGTGTTCCTGGCAGGTTTTTACCATTTGCTTTGCCCAACCAGGTTGAAGCGATTCTCGGACGGAGTTGCTCAACACCGGCAGAAGCTGGTTCTCCAGTTCGCGGGGATTGCATCCTACATCTTCCAGCGTGATGGTTCGCCAGTCGCGGCGGTTCATGGCTCCGTAAAGGATGAAGGCAAGCCGTAATCGGTCGGAATCGAGTTTTGCGGCGGTCAACAGCCGGTGTGCATCGAACAGGTCCCGGCTGGCCTGACGGGCGAACAGCGC
>CAZRCS010000468.1:0-1118 GCA_964598645.1 uncultured bacterium
TCGCTTATGGCTATTCCCAGGCTGCCGGGGTGTTCTGGGTCACTCTCAAGGAAGCTGCGCCCTGAATTGGTGAGGCTGCTGGGGCTGGCGTGCACCTTCCCCCCGTGGATGCCGATGAAGGTTTTTCTCAGGGGCTTCTGAAGGTAGCTTGCGCGCACCATGAAAACATCCAGATCAAGCCCGAACCGATAACAGGCCTGAGAGAGGGCGCTGCCCCACTGACCTGCTCCGGTTTCAGTGGTTATTCCGGCATAGCCTTCCCCGGCGGCGAAGAAAGCCTGTGCGATGGCGGTATTGCTCTTGTGGCTTCCGGCAGGGTTCGAGCCCTCGTACTTGTAGTAGATCCTCGCCGGGGTCTTCAGCGCCTTTTCCAGGGCCAGTGCCCTCACGAGGGGTGACGGTCTGAAAACACCGTAGGCATCCAGAACTTCTCCGGGGATGTCCACTTCCGGAGCCAGAGTAATCTCGTGTTCGATCATTCCCTGGGGGAATAGAACCTGAAGTACATCGGGATCCACCGGGTTTCCCTCGGTATCCACCGGAGGAGGTGGAAGCGATGGAAGGAAGGGTTTCAGGTTGGTGTACCTCGTTGACAGAAAATCGTTGTTCCTTGAAGAATATCTACGCATAGCGCTCTCCTTAACTAGTTGCTATTAAGTAGTTTACAATTGCAGTGATGTATTTGTCAAAGAGTGTTAATTATGGGCGGAGGAACCCGCCCACCAGCGCCATGCGAAAACGCTGACAAGAACGGAAGAAAAGGGAACGGTAAGTTTTTCCATAGGCGGTATCATGCTTTTCCCGCTGAAATTGTCAAGGTACCTGTTGACCGGCCCTGGAACAATTATTCCAACCACTGTATACTAAGTCAGACAAAGGAGGCGCGGGATTCAAATGGCAAGACAGGTTATAAGATTCGCTGCAAAGCTGTCCACACGTCTTCTCGGCGCTGCCGGTGTTCTAACCGCCGGCTGCAACCATGCGGCCGAACCCACCTACGGCGTTCCCTCGTTGAACGTAACCATCACGGGAACGGTGCTGTCTTCGGCGGACAGTTCAGCCATTGAAGGAATAAGGGTGGGGGCTTTCTCGCCGGGGGATTCCCTGAACGTTGGAGA
>CAZRCS010000469.1:0-1115 GCA_964598645.1 uncultured bacterium
GCTACTGAGAACCATTCCTCTCTGCTGATCCCCGCCTCATCTAAAATAGTGTCCAGCAAGGAAGGATCTATCTCTTCACCATGATGAGGATTTGGCATGCGTGCAGTTACCGTGCCTCGCTTCATGTAGGCG
The DNA here is from genome assembly GCA_964598645.1 of uncultured bacterium. Taxonomy (GTDB): domain Bacteria; phylum Fermentibacterota; class Fermentibacteria; order Fermentibacterales; family JCC-6; genus Sabulitectum. The sequence goes on from CAZRCS010000469.1 coordinate 133, forward strand.
TGTTTCCCACCAGGATACGGGCCATCAAATCCCAGCTTCCTTAATCGCTTAATCAGCTCACGCCGGGATACTGGTGTTAGTCTAGACACTCGTGATAGGCTCCGCAGATGCTTCTATGGCCTGGTTATCCATTGATGGAATTGGCAAACCCAATCTCAAGCGTAAAGCTATCCAACCTTCAATTACCTCTACAAGCTCGGTACGTGCTCCCTCGATAGTCTTGCCTGTAGCCCAAACACCTTGCAGACCAGGGACGGTAGCAACATACTCACTGTTGTCAAGGATTTTATAATTGGCCTTAGATAGTGCCGCCGTAATATATTCAGCAAACATGTCAAGATCCTATATGTCATGGTGGGATTTAACTTTCACCATCGGCGCTTAGGCTTCGGACCCCGCTTGTAGCCATGTGGGAACATCTTGCGTTTTAGTAATTTTCTCATGGCCTGCAAATATTGAAGTGCAAGGCGCGACTCTCTGAGTGATGCATGGATATCTACCACCTTGCCACATGCCGTGGGACGCGACGGTCCTAAGGTGTTTGGTGGAACCACAACAGGCCTGAATGTGTCTACGCTGGGATCCTTCCACACAGCGAGATTGAATGCTTCCCGCCACGGTATAGGACCATCCCGATATGCCTTTAGGACAGCCTGTGCTCGGACTTCCTTTTTATGGGTGTTAAATTTGTTAACTATCTCGATACTGACCAAACCGCCTTCCTCTTCATGCAGGTTCAAAGCTTCGGCTACCGGCCTGGGAATAGAGAGAACATAGTGATCGCCAGAAGGGTGATGCTTGACGGAGATGGTCCGGGTAAAGCGTAACAAAGTGTTACACCTCTTTTAAGGATTGACTTAATTCAACCGGTGTCGGTTTTAGGGTGACTTCAAACATGCTTTTCTTGACTGGTGAGACAATAATGTCCACCGATCCGCCAGCCTTTAAATTGAGTGCTTCGGCCACCTGTGGAGGGATGGATA
>CAZRCS010000470.1:0-1115 GCA_964598645.1 uncultured bacterium
GACTAGATTTCTCAAATGGATTGTCGATTTCATATTCTTTATCTCCAGAATGATCTAGAGAATTGGGGGATGAGGAAACTCTGCTAGATAATGGGGGTTTAAATGTTTCTTTTTCTTGGAATTTATAATTTTCTGGAATTTTTAATGGAGTCTTACCGATATCGTCTCGGATGCAAATGACTATATGCTTATCTCCCTGAAATATAGGGGCACCTGGATGATAATTGCCTTTTTCATCCTTTCCCCAATCGAGATTTAACCAGACTTCTCTGGTATCTGTATCAATATGTGTGTAGATTTTATCAGTTTCATACTCTTGCCTAAGCCAGCTAATAATACCTTCGACTTGGCTATCGGGAGCATTAAGGTTACCCAAATAGACCTCAGCATATGCATGTCCTCCTGTCGTATTGTTATTGGCTAAGATAATTCGTGTAGTTCCACCAATAGACTCGACCAAGGCAGCCATAAGGATTGCAAAATCGTCACAATCTCCAGCCCCCGCACATCCTGCCGCTTTTCCTATCCGCAGGGACGCATTTGCATAATTAAAATAATCTGTACCTCTTGGATCTCTGATATAGCTCCAACCCTTGATCGGATTTTCGCCATTTTTTAGATAATGATAGATTGAGCCGATCTGATCTATTGTCAGATCTCCTGGATATTTGGCAGCAAACAAAAGAGCTTCCTCACGGACCTTGGGATTTTCTGGTTCCACTCTGGAGTTAAAAACTGCCTTGAATTCGCCTACTTTTTTCTCCTTTATACCTAAAGGAGTACTGCCACCACCAGTAATAGGAAACACCATTGTCTCGTTATCCAGAGCTTGGATCACAGTTGGTATCCCAGCGAGTTGAGGAGATGAGATATAGAGTCGCTCAATTTGAGACGATGTATAATCAGCCACATCTGATATCGTTTCGTCGAAAACGAAAGGCACATCTTCTGCAGCACCTGATCCGATGAGAAGGATCATACAAAGCAAAAATTTCAAGGGAGACATGAAGCACCTTGATTTTTTTGTGCCAGCTCTTTTGCTTTGGCAAATGCCTTTTGCGCTTCCTTTCCTAGTATCAGAGACTTGGTATACCAGGCTTCTGCAGACATTGGTT
>CAZRCS010000471.1:0-1109 GCA_964598645.1 uncultured bacterium
CGGTATACGCCCCATGCAGGCTGGAGGCGGGTTCTGAAGCGGTGGTTTCAGTATCAGTTCCTTCGGTGGTTGAGGAAGTACTGGTGCAGACAGGTGACACAGTATACGCCGGGCAGCGCCTGCTCATGCTGAGGACCGATGACATGCGAAGGGCTTCGGTAACATCAGCTGCAGCTATGGTCGAGGCCGCAAGAGCTTCAAGCGAGTATGCGGGAAGCAATCTTGACAGAGCAGAAGAACTTTTCAACGAGGGAGCCATGAGCCTTCAACAGTACCAGACCAGGGAAACAGAAGCCAGGGCTGCAGAGGCAGCTTACACACAGGCTCTGGCAGGGTATACCGCAGCTGTGACCTCAGCTGGTACCGGCTGCGTAACCGCCCCATTCTCCGGTACGGTGGGCAGAATACTGGCAACCCAGGGGAATCCGGCTTCCGGGCCTCTGTTGAGTATCTTCGCAGGTAATGTATACAAAGCGGAACTCCTGGTTGCACCAAGGCACATTCCCTGGCTGACAGAGGGCATTCCCGCAGTATTCATGACCGATCATTTTCCAGGAGAATTCTTTAACGGTTACGTCACTTCCGTATCTCCGTCAGCTGACCCGGTTTCCGGCCTGGTATCCGTGTCGGTTCAGTTCAGCGACACATCCGGCATTCTTGTGCCTGGACTTTCAGGACTCACCATGCTTTCACTGGAAACCAGGGACAGTGTTATGGTGCTTGGCGAAAATGCCCTTACCCCGGTTGGTGACTGCTGCTGGGAAACAGCTTCAATACAAGGTGGAGAAGCACACATGGTTCAGGTGACCACGGGGTTGAGAAACGGAAACAGACATGAGATAACCTCGGGTCTAGCCCCTGGAGACAGTGTGATAACCCTTGGACACACAATAGTATCAGAAGGCGATAAGGTAAGGGTGGTGAACCGATGAATCTTCCGGAACTATCCGTTAAAAGGAAAACCACCTTTCTCATGATATTCATTCTAATGGGTGGAGCAGGTCTGTTTGCACTTACCCAGCTTGGGCTGGACTACTTTCCAAAGGTTGACCTGGGTGAGATAATGATTCTTACCGTTCTTCCGGGTGGTGCCCCGGAGGAAGTTGAAA
>CAZRCS010000472.1:0-1104 GCA_964598645.1 uncultured bacterium
GGGGAGGGGACGGGCGGCTGAAAGACGCCTGCCTGGAACGCGGCATTGTGCTTCTCCGCCCAAAGGATACCGGTCTTGAGGTCCGTGGGCCGGTCGGGAGTGTGGATGCAGCCCGGTTTGCAGCGGCAGTTGAGGCATGGCAACAAGAGATCGCCCTCTATGAACAGGGAAAGAAGTCAGAGATGATTGAGTCAATTTTCCGGGAGTACCGGACAGAACGGGAACGTGAGGTAAAAAAGGATGGATGACCGGGCACTGGTGAAGGCGATTCGTGCGATCATAGGTACTGATGCCACCGATGATGACTGTGCGGTCATCGATGATGGTGAAAACTATCTTGTGATGTCAACTGATATGCTCCATGAGACGACCGATTTTCCTGCGGGGATGACGGATTATCAATGCGGCTGGATGGCGGCTGCGGTCACCCTCTCTGATGTGGCGTCGATGGGGGCTCTCCCCATCGCCCTTCTTCTGGCAGCAGGCGTGGACCGTGCGGACCGGGTGGAGGAAATTACCCGTGGTGCGGACGACTGCTGCCGTGCATACGGCTGTCGGCTGATGGGCGGTGACATGGACGCTCATTCTGAGTGTACGCTGGTATCAACCGGCCTCGGGCGGGTTTCCCGTGATTGTCTGGTGCGGCGGCGGGGAGCACAGCCCGGCGATATTGTGGCGGTGACCGGTGTCCCCGGCCAGGCACAGGCAGGGCTGGACGGGTATACGGAGTACTGGAAGGCGCTCATCATGCCCCGGCCGGGTGTCTTAGAGGGGCAGGCCCTCGGGCGGGCCGGTGCGACGGCCATGATGGACGTCTCTGACGGGCTCTCGATATCATTGCATGACCTTGCCGAGGCATCCGGGGTGCGGCTGGATGTGGAGGAGGCCGCGATTCCCCGCCCGGAGGGGGTGCCTGCTGGGGACGCGGCCCGGTATGCCCTTTTTGGCGGCGGCGACTTTGGGCTTCTTTTCACCTGTCCTGAGGATCTGTTCCCGGTTGCAGGGGTGGATGCCACCTCTATTGGCCGGGTTTCTGCGGGTGTTGGGGTGTACCTGGACGGGGAACCGCTTGCAAAGGCGGGGTATGCGCATTACTGGGAGTAG
>CAZRCS010000473.1:0-1099 GCA_964598645.1 uncultured bacterium
TCATTCTGTTCCTCTTTTGAAAAAAGGCCGGAGCTTTCGCCCCGGCCTTTGGAGTTTTGTTTTAGCTGGTTCGAGGGCCGTGCCCCTGCTGAAAACCCTGGGGGCCATTCTGGCTGGGGTGATTGCCGCTGTTTCCCCCGACTCCATGGTAGTTATGGGTCTCGCTGGGGTTGTAGGGCTCTACGTGGTGCCTTTCGGTGTCGTTCACATCATCAGGTCCTGAAGGTTTGGGAGAGTGGCCTGTGAGTGAAGGTCCATCTTCTTCAGACCCTTCCCCGCCGGGGTCGTTATGGGCAATGGAGGGTGAACCGCTTGTATGGGGCTTGTTGTCTATAACAGAGGGCTGATCGCCTCCGCCGCTGTTCGAATAGCCCGGGCCCTGGCCGTTGTCGGCGATGGCTGAGAAGTTATTCGACTGCCTTGCTATCTGGGTCACCATGGAATAATTGCCTGTGGTATTCCTTTCAATGAAGGAATGCTGCTGATGCATCTGCTGAAGAGTACTGGCCCTGTCTACATTTGCTCCTGCTGTGCTGAAGTTTTTGGGAAGATCCGATGCTGTCGTAACCGTTGCATGAGCAGTTAACACAGGGTCGACGGTTTCAGTCACCGTGGCTATTCTTACGATTCTTCCCCGATCCTCGTCTTGTGCAGGAGGAGCAACACTAACCGCCGGCGTAGTGTCGCTTACCTGGCCGGGACTGGAAGAACGGTAGCTCTGGAGATCGTTAAGCCCGATCAAACCGGACACCGACGGATACTCCATGTGCATGGGAGAAGTAACTGTCTGGGTCGTACTGACACTGAGAAACAGCGCGAATGCCATTCCCAGCACCAGCCCGCCGGAAAGAGAAACTACTTTCTCAGTCATTCTGTCTGTACCTCCACAACCTCAAAGGAATCCTTAGCGGAGTCCTCAACGTCCTTGCTCCCACTTAAGTATAAGACCAGAGCAATCCCAAGAAGAAAGCCGATAATGGCGTGTGACCAGTTCAGCATTCTCAAAATATCCCCCTCAAGTCCACTATTCTAATTACACTATTGCTTTACAGCCAGTGCAATAGAAAGTTCCTGTTCTGCCCGGCTTTGGTTTCCCGGA
>CAZRCS010000474.1:0-1096 GCA_964598645.1 uncultured bacterium
GGATGTAAGGATACAATTGAGTACCCGCTGGTGGTTTACCCGATGCCGGTACCTACCTTCCTTGATCCTCCTGACCAGGTTTATCCTAATTCTACGGTGACATTTACCAATACAACATCAACACCGGGAACATGGGATTACAGATGGACCTTTGGTGATGGTAACGGATCGACAGATAACAGTCCGACTCATACATATACAGATCCTGGTTATTACGAGGTATGGTTATTTGCTAATAACACGCAATGTAGCGACAGTACCTTCCATATGTTTAACCTGATGCCTACACCTCCGGTACCTGACTTTGATTCACTGCCGGGAGCATGTGCACCATATACGGTTACAATGACTAATAATTCACAGTATGCCGATTCTTATGTTTGGGAGTTTGGTGATGGCGGAGTATCATATGCTGAGAATCCGTCTTATACTTATCTTGAATCAGGTACTTACAGGATTACCCTTACAGTAACCGGTCCGGGAGGAGTAAGGAGCATTTCCAAGCTGATAGAGGTATGGCTTACTCCTAGAGCTTACTTCCAGGTGGCACCGGAGCTGGTCTATGTAGACGATGAGAAGGTAAGGTGCTTTAACCTGAGTGAGGGAGCTGATAGTTATATCTGGGAATTTGGTGACGGTGATACTGCCATGATAGCAGATCCGTTCCATAAGTATATGGCAGAGGGAGTGTATGATATTACCCTACATGCATACTCAGCCAACGGATGTTACGATACATATACTCTATCACCGGCAGTAACGGTACAGCCGGCAGGAGAGATAAGGTTCGCCAATGTCTTCAGGCCTAACAGGACAGGAGAGATAGATCCTGATGTAACGAATCTGAGCAGCGACCAGGTTGACCTGCTGTTCTTCCCGCCGATCAAGGAGCAGGTTAGTGATTATAAGCTGCAGATCTTTAACCGGTCGGGCGTGCTTATCTACCAGAGCGATGATATCAACAAGGGCTGGAATGGCTATTATAAGGGTAGCCTATGTATGCAGGGAGTATATGTCTGGTACGTAGAGGGTAAGTATGCCAATGGCAAGCCGTTTAAGAAGACGGGCGATATTACGTTGCTGCACTAGAATTAGT
>CAZRCS010000475.1:0-1091 GCA_964598645.1 uncultured bacterium
GGAGCAGTTTCAGAAGCGCGGCCACCTGGCCGCGTTTCGGAAGCTGTATTTTATTTTAAAATGAATACCCCGCAGCTTGCAACTTGGAAGTTATTACCGGTAATAATCTCCTTACAAGACCCGTACCCTAGCTCTTTGGCTTTGGCGAATGCCGCATAGTGTGTGAGCAACTTAATAGCCACTCCTTTTTACTTGCCCTATTTACGGAAGAGAGCAAGGCCTTTGTTGTTCCAGGCTTCGGCAAAATTGGGATTCAGCCTGGTGGCCTCATCATAAGCCTTGAGGGCCTCATCGTACTTGCCCCGGCGATATAGAGCAAAGCCTTTATTGTTCCAGGCCTTGGCATTGTTTGAATCTATCCTGATGGCCTCGTCATAAGCCTGGATGGCCTCATCGAACTTGCCTTTATCCTTGAGAGCAACGCCTTTGCCGTACCAGTCATTGGCATTGTTTGAATCTATCCTGATGGCCTCGTCATAAGCCTGGATGGCCTCATCGAACTTGCCTTTATCCTTGAGAGCAACGCCTTTGCCGTACCAGTCATTGGCATTGTTTGGATCTAGCCTAATGGCCTCATCAAAAGCTTTGAGCTTGTTTCATCTTGCCATCGCGGCCTCTACATTCTGCTTTCCAATACAGATAGATCTTATTGCCCTTCTTCTTTGTGTAGATGAACACGGAAAGCTCTTCAAGCCGGATAGCCGGGGTTAGGGCTTAGGACTCTGTCACGAAGATGTTCGCGGGCTCGACTCCCGTACCCCGCATCTATACCTCTTTATGATAGCACTTTTTTTAGGGGTTGTCCTAATTTACTCCAATCCAATTTAGGGGTCTCTTGTGATATACACTTTTCCGAGATAATGGGACAACCCTGTCTTCTACTATGGTTATATTATGATTATGGCCTAATGTAGGTGGTAGTCATCAATACTACGCGATCTATTTTAACGTGAAGAAAGTAGATCTTTATGGTAGCGTAAATAGTGGCTATGGTAGTACAACGATTTAGAAGCATAGCTGGTGTAAATGCTCATGGGTTCCTTCTCAAACGTAGATTCAAGATTTTCGGGATTCTATAGTTCAATTAGTTA
>CAZRCS010000476.1:0-1090 GCA_964598645.1 uncultured bacterium
GCACGGTCCATGGCGGTGAAACCTTCCAGGTTCCCGCAGACTCGTCATTCACGGTGAAAGTAATAAAAATCACCGACTACTGCTGCTCATACAGTTAGGACATTCTCATTATGAAAAGAACAGACCTAGAAGGTTACAAAGACCTGTTCAGGGGTTACACAGAACTTCGTGTTCAGGAGAACCGAAGCACAAGCATATCCCTTGTTGACGGAACCCTGATGGGCAACAGGAGAAACTCAGAGAGCGGGGTTTCCGCCAGGTGCTGGAAGATGGGCTCCTGGGGTTTTGCTTCCAGCTCGGAACTAACCTCCGATGCCATTAAGCAGGTAATTTCTTCCGCCTCGTTCAATGCCCAGTTTTTGAACTCGAAGGCTGATAGGAAACTTGGAGATCTTCCCGGCGAACACGGTTCCGGTGAATGGGACCACTCCTATAAGGGAACTCCCCTCACTCAGAAGCAGATGATAGACTTTCTCAAGGAAATCGATTCGTATATGGAAAAGAGCTTTCCAAGGCTCATTTCCCGAACTGCGGTGCTGAATTCCCTCGACATGGAGAAGCAGATAATCACCTCAGGAGGCTCCAGAGCATGGTCTCTTATTCCCAGAACCCTTGTTTACACCATGCTCACCGTTGAAAGTCCATCGGGTCCTGTTGACCTGTACGAATCCCTGGGCGGCATGGGACAGCCCGGTGATATTCTGAAAGATCCTGATGAATTTTACGGAAAACTTGACCGGGCTTATGAACATCTTCTTAAAAAGGCTGAAGGAGTACACGCCAAAGCGGGAATAGCAGACTGTATTCTTGATGCGGACCTGGCCGGGATCCTCTCCCATGAGGCAATAGGGCACACAACCGAAGCCGATATCGTAAGAGGCGGATCCGTTGCAGGAGACTACCTGGGCAAAAGTGCAGCATCTCCTCTGGTTACCCTGGTTGATTATGCAAATAAAGCCCATGGCGAAACCTGTCCCGTTCCGGTTTACGTGGATGACGAGGGTACTCCGGCAAAAGACGTTACCATTATCGATAAAGGAGTTCTGAAGAGCTTCATGCACAACAGGGAATCCGCCCTTGAATTCGGCGT
>CAZRCS010000477.1:0-1084 GCA_964598645.1 uncultured bacterium
TATATCTCAGATCTGGTTCATACGGGGGGAAACTACATGTCAGGCGGACTGGGTGAGGCCATGTCCACTAATCTCGTTTACGTTGAGGATCCCAATACTGATACCTGGGTAGATCAGCAGATGGAAGAATACCTGGGAGTTACCGATTACACCGTGTTCGAGGATCCCCAGGAAAGCTACATCGATCACATCGACTGCTGGGCGAAGATGCTGAGCCCCGACAGAATCATGATCCTGCAGGTTCCTCCGTCCAATCCTGATTATGCCGCTCTGGAAACAATTGCAGACTTCATAGATACCAGCCCATGCCCCTACGGCACCGACTGGGACGTGTACAGGGTTTTCTCAAGCGGAACGGAAGGGTATGTGAACGGGCTTCTGCACAATGATACCTACTATATGCCCATATGGAACACCGGAAACGATGCTGCGGCAATTGCTTCTTTCTCGGAAGCTCTTCCCGGCTACACCATTACTCCCATCTACTATGACACTTTCGTTAACACGGATGCTCTTCACTGCAGAAGCAGGAACGTTATGGACAGGTACATGCTTGAGGTTATCCATACACCTGTGGATACCCAGCAGTCAGGGTTTCCTGTGGCAATCACCGCTTTCATCAGACCCAACCCAGCCAACACCCTTACCTCGGCGAGTGTCCATTACCGGGTTAACTCAGGATCTTTTTCCCAGCTGAATATGACAGCAGCAGGTGGGAACAACTACACCGCTTCGATCCCCGGGCAGTCCAACGGAGATCTCGTTGAGTACTACATAAGGGCAGAGGACTCTTCCGGCAGGGTATCGGCGCATCCTCAGTTCGCTCCTGAAACATGGTTCAACAGCTACACCGTTTCCGCAACCGGTGTAAGCGGCGGCTCAGCGGGTAATGTGAACTTCCCCGAGCTCGTGAGTGGTAATCCGTTTTCTTCGGCCCTTGTTTTTTCCGGTGAGCCGGGAACCGGATTCACCGTTTTCGATTCAGCAGGAAGACGGGTTTATTCAGGAACTGCTGACTCAGAGGGTCTCATGCAGTGGTATCCCGATGAGGGCACCGCAGACGGAGTCTACTTCACAAGGTTCC
>CAZRCS010000478.1:0-1074 GCA_964598645.1 uncultured bacterium
GGTGCCAGACCAAATTTTATGAAGATAGCCCCATTTATTAAGGCAATAGATAAGCATAATGCCGGTGCGCCGGAAGATCCTGTTGAACATATACTGGTGCATACCGGTCAGCACTACGACGACAGGATGTCGAGGCAGTTTTTTGAGGATCTGAATATACCCGATGCAGATATTAATCTTGGTATAGGTTCTGGAACACATGCCGAACAGGTGGGCAGGACCATGATGGAATTTGAAAAAGTACTAAAGAAGGAAAGGCCCGACTGGGTCGTTGTTGTGGGTGATGTAAATGCCACCCTGGCCTGTTCTGTAACTGCAAAAAAAGAGGAAGTAAGAGTATGCCATATAGAGGCCGGCCTGCGCTCGGGCGATATGTCTATGCCGGAAGAGATTAACAGGCTGGTAACAGATCGCTTATCTGATTTACTTCTTATTCCCGATCGTCTGTCCGGCGATAATCTCAGGAAGGAAGGGGTTTTGGAGGAAAAGATCAAATTTGTCGGTAACATCATGATCGACACACTGGAAGCGAACAGGGAGAGAGCGCGAAAATTAGAAATTGGAGATATAATCAAAAACAATGCAATCACCCCCTCCGTCCTCCGTAGCTTAAGCGAAGGAGGATCACTCCCTCACACATTCACTCCCTCACAACCGTTCGCGGTTGTGACCCTCCATCGGCCATCGAATGTTGATTCAAAGGAAGTGCTGGGGCCTATTGTGGATTTTTTAAGAGATGAGGTAACAGAGGATATGCTTTTAGTGTGGACTGTTCATCCACGTACAATGAAGATGCTGAAGGAGTTTAAGCTGTGGGACGGACTTGTTGCCAGTAAGAGAATAATACTGCTTAATCCCCTGGGCTACCACGAGATGCTTAAGCTGAATATGGAGGCCTCGCTGATGCTGACCGACAGCGGGGGACTGCAGGAAGAGTGTACTGTGCTGGGTACGCCCTGCCTGACCTTGAGATGGAATACGGAGAGGCCGATCACCCTCAGGGAGCATGGAGGAGCCAGCGTAATAGTCGGTAATAATACAGAGCGTATCAGGGAAGAATATTTAGCTACCCTG
>CAZRCS010000479.1:0-1073 GCA_964598645.1 uncultured bacterium
TTTGTGGAAGGGATTAAGATAATAAAAAGATAAAATCCGTAATAAATAGATTGACTAATAAAATTTGAATAACCACACTGCTTGGAGCGGCAAGCCCATGGTAGTAAAGATACAAACTGTGGATGGCAAGATTAGGGCATATCAAACCGTGTATGGTATAGGTGGTGGAGACAGCGGGCCGGAAAAATATGTTACCGAATGTGGCATGGAATGGAAAAACAAGCCTTCTCCGTCAGAGGAATGTGATCATATCGGATGTGCAATCACCCCAGCGAAGAGCGGTGCGGATTCCGGGCCAATGGGATTTATGGTTTGTCTTGCTCTTGCAATTGTATTTTTAGTTTTTCTATCTGGCAAAGATATACCACCGCTTGAATTCTTAGGATTTAAATTCATTGGATTTGAATTTCTTGGATTAAAATTTCCTGCATGGACCCTTATATCTTTCGGATTTTTCGCTTTTTCTGCAATTTTATCATTGAAAAGCGGATTAGATTCTGGGGCAAGATTCGATGAGCTTAAAGAGTTCGAGAGAGAGCGCAAGATTAGAGGAATCAGAGCCTGGAGGGTATATGATTCAGAAACCGGAACCTTTGATGTTTTTGATTAAAATATATTAATTCTTAAATTCTTCCGACGTACCCATGCAAAGTTTGAATTGCTTTCATGAGATGTGAAAGACATCGAATAATGCCACGGTCGATTTCCTGAATCCAAGCTGTTATTAAGGCAAATTTTGATCTAAGCAAGCTGTTTTTTTTTATGGTACGCCGCGAGTCGGGCCTCCGGCCCTCCCGCGCTAATGCCCTAGGCCCCCTCAACGCCGGGGAGGCTTGGATACTATTGGCGGCAGAGGTCGACTGGTGGCATCAGGCTTGATATTGCGGCTAATCTTAATAAGGCTCAAAGGCTATTGCTCTGTACATCTTGACCAATCCGAATCTGGCAGGATCTCATCGGTGGTGCTGGCGGATCTCGGAAGAAGCCCTAAAGTTTTATAATTAGACAAATATGCGCCAGGCGGGCCAAAAGCAAGCGGCTTTATTCAGCTCGAAGGCGTCGCCAGCGCCCCC
>CAZRCS010000480.1:0-1073 GCA_964598645.1 uncultured bacterium
CAATCTCGTCCATTGGCTCACGCAGTCCTGCACCGGAGTAGACGATCAGTGATTTTTCTTCTGTGAGAGACTGCTGTGTATCTGTTGTTGATGCCTCGGATGTGCAGCCACATGCCATACAGAGGCAGATGGCTGCTATGAGAGCAGCGAATGCCCAGTGTATTTTACTCATATGCTCATTATGTGGGGCGCGGGTTTTAAAAAGATGGTTGATTTGTGGTTGAGTAAATTACATGTAGTTAATATGATCAACAATTTCCTCTGACACTCCGGGTGCATATGGATGGCAGAGAACGTGTGGATTCTGATGGATGAACAAAAAAATACGGTCCATGAAAGTGAGGGCGATGTCTCTGTCAGATATCAGGAAGGTATAATGGGATAAAAAAATCGAAAAAAAATTATGCATCCCCGTATTTTGCAGACGGGTATGTTTCAAATCCGTGTTTCACAAAGATGGCCTTGCCTTCGTCTGATGAGACGAATTCAGCAAATGCCTGTGCATCGTCAGGGTTTTCAGAGAATGAGAGTGTGCCGATGGGGATCACTTTGATGAACCCTTCATCAATCGGGATGTCAACCTGTACGAGGTCCGAGTTGTCAAGGAGGTCTTCCCAGATGATAGCGGCATCTGCCTGATCCATGTTCATGTAGACAAGCAGTTCGTTGACGGTTCCTGACTGTACCACAATGTTGTCCTGTATATCCTCCCAGTAGCCGGCCTTATCCAGCATCTTCTTTGCTGCACTGCCAACGGCAGGGCCGGTGGGTTCACCGATTGCGACACGGACACCATCATTGGTCAGGTCTGCAAGCGTGGTGATATCCTTTGGGTTGTCAGGTGCCACAGCGATGGCAAGCACGTGATAGATGGTCTCCTCGCTGGAACTGATGAAACCCTTCTCGTCTGCGGAGTCGATGTATGACTTTGCACCCGGCATGTAGCAGTCGCCTGACTGGAGAAGTTCAATCTGGGAGAGCAGCTGTGCTGATCCACTGTACGTGTATTTAATTTCAGTGCCGGTCTGTTCCTGATAGACCTGTGCAATCTCGTCCATTGGTTCACGCAGGCC
>CAZRCS010000481.1:0-1072 GCA_964598645.1 uncultured bacterium
ACGGCTGCCGGTGAGGTCGTGCTCTTCGAAACAGACTTCAGCAGTCAACCGGAACACTGGTACTCCACAGAATTCACATATAACCATCCGGGAGCATATCTGTACTGGATCAGTTTCGGCCACCTGTCAGCATATCTTCAGACAGGAGAAACCTCCGAGTGGGAGCAGAATATCTTCATCCCCGATGGAACGGATTCAGTTCGGATAGAGATCGAGCACAACATAAACATATCAGGAGGAGACTATCCTGAACTCACATTCAGCGTTCGAATTGGTGACCGGGATTCCTATGAAATTCTCTGGTACGAATATGTCAGTCATGTGGACCCCAACCTTTACGCCTGGTTAAGCCACGATGTAACCCCGGAATGGCTTACCGGCGGAGACTGGCTGGGTATCAGATTCAGAGCATACGGATGGCCGGGTGAATTCGGATCCATTATCAGGTGGACCGTTTCCCATGTGAAAGTTACCGCATATGGTGATGAGTTATCCTTTACACCTGATACATGGGCAGCCATCAAGGGCTCATTCTGATCTCCTGCTTCAGTGTAATCAGCCTGGGATCTAACTGCGAAGATGGACGGTAATCGTACCAGCTGAAGAGCTGAACCCGGAATTTCGGGTGCATTTCAGGTTCCGGGCATGGGCAACAGCATTGAAGAAAAGGACATAAAATGAGATACTTCCCTCTTCTAACGGGAATCCTCATGGTGGTTTCATGTGGAGATGAGTCGGTGAATCCCGAGGCACTCTATTCCGGAGTGTGGACAGGTCCTGCCGGAGATGACACACTTGTCTTCCGGTTCAATTTGCCCGGAGAGGACTGTCCCGGAGTTATCCACTGCATCAACGAGGGTAAACAGTACAGTGAAATGCCGATGAGCACCGTAATCTGGGAACCGCCCTCCCTGGAGGTCAATATGGCTGCCACCGGTGTAACCTATTCCGGAGTACTCAGAGAAGGAATGATAGAGGGCAGAATAGGCGACCTTCCCCTGAACCTGGAAGCTTCAGACCCTTCAGCTATCCCCGGTCTCGCAGCGGTTGAAGGCAACTACGTTTATTTCCC
>CAZRCS010000482.1:0-1072 GCA_964598645.1 uncultured bacterium
GAAGCTCCTTGTACAATTTACAGTATCTCATCGGGGCTTCATTCTCGTTATAGACACCCTCTCTAGGTGGAGTTGTATCTGTACCTAGTAAAACATACTGAACACCTCTATGAATGTGGTGCCACCTGATTGAATTTCTGACTGTTTCAGGCCAGTCTCTACCCAGTGGCCATACTACTCCAGCATCGGAAGCAATCTCCTCCACGGTCAATACGGTAGTGAACATCCCTTTCTTGATATTCCAATCGACAAGAGGTTGCCATGCATCTTTCCACGCAGCTCTGGTTATAATAAGGTACTCGATTACAACTGGCAGATTATCTGTTCCCTTTGTGTTTTCACTAACTAGATTGGGTTGTACGGAATACGATTCAATTGAATCAGGATTAGCTACAAGTCTTTTGAGTGTCTCTATCTCTCTGAACCACTCTGTATTGGTCATTAACACCTGCTCTGGAGCAGGTAAAGAATCTGCTTCAAGAATTATGTTCACTTGGATAGTCTCTCTAAGTACTAATTCACCAGTTCCTGGATTCCATGCAAGGGGAAAGGTTTCAATCACAGCTAGTTCCGTTAAGTCCATTGCGCCTAGTTCAGAACCTGTTGCAGGGATTAAAGGCCATGGGTTGATCATTGAATAGATTATTGAATCAGGAGAGGTAAAGGGGATCGAGTCTAGATTAGATCTGGAAACCGGAGGTTGAGTGGGGAAAATGGTGAATGTACCGTTAATCAGAGTAGTATCAATGACAGATGATTCAACAGCAACGACTCGAGAGCCAGCAGGAATAGCGAATATCAGTGCTTTTCTTGGCAGGGAGGGATAACCTGGGAACTGTATAAACATGGCATCACTCATACTGACATAATCATATCCATGCTTTGCTGAGAATGTGAGCTGGTTTTCTTCAAATATAAAAGTATGAGAAATAGTATCTGGAGCATTTGAGCAAAGAAACACAATGTATAAAAGACCCGCTAACATTCTGTCCTCCTTTATTTACTGACTAAAGACTACAGCATTTCTGTTTTTCTGTCAATACGCTGTTAGTAGTGCCTTATTCTCAGCCAA
>CAZRCS010000483.1:0-1069 GCA_964598645.1 uncultured bacterium
AAGAAAGGCGGGATAATTGAGCTTCCGAGTTCAATATTATCTGAGATTAACCTTTGTGAAGGCAAACGAGTAGCTCTGAGCGTGAAAGGCGGAGAATTGCTCATCAAGCCGATCAAGAGTCTTACTGATCAACTTATTGGCTCAATCAAATTAGATGACCAAAAACTTATAGAAGAGATAATCGAATCCGAGGATTAGCTGTGATTAGCTCTCTGGATTCGCTTGCGCCCCAATCCAATATATTTATAGATACGAACATATTTTTGTATGGTGCACTGGACTATACAAAATACCGAGCTACATGTCGTGCGTTCCTGCAAAATATTGAATCCGGCACCTATTTTGCAGCCACTTCTGCCCTAGTCTTAAACGAGATCATCCACAAGCTCATTCTAGCCGAGACTACAAAGACATATCATCTGCGAAGTGAGAGCGAAGCCAGGAAACTAATAGAAGACAAGCCGGAAACGATCTCAAGCCTTGCGAGGGTCTGGAAGACCTACGCTGTAATTAGAGCATATCCTTTGGTCATCCACAGCATCTACAAGGCTACAATGGATATGGCAACAGATCTTTCGAGCAGATATGGGCTCTTCATATCAGATGCATCTCACCTGGCTGTCATGAAGATGAACGGCATTTCCAATATAGCTACTAATGACAACGATTTTCAGCTAGCAGAAGACATTAGCATATACAAACCATAAGTGAGCAGGACGGGAAATATCATAGCCCATTTCTCTTTCGATTCTTGTGCCATCCCTATCCAGCCGTTTCCCCAAATAATGGCATCTGCCCGTATCCTCCCTCGCTTGCGGGTGCGGACGCGTGGCTGGTGGATGATGGCAGCAGAGCTGGAAGGACCGCAAGTAGATTATGTGTAGTCGGGCTCGCAGCTTTCTGCAATTTCTGAGATGAACTCCTGTCTCATGTAACGAATTCTGTTTCCGATCTGCTCGACTTCCTTCTTCAATTCCAGGTAAGGAATAAATCGGCAGATTTTCGGGAGGGGAGGCTTTAGCCTGGCAAATGCAGGCCTGTTAATCTCGTAGAACACCTTTTCTCTCCG
>CAZRCS010000484.1:0-1067 GCA_964598645.1 uncultured bacterium
AAATAAAGCGTTTAGCAATGATGAAGCGATGTATGTTAATCCATGTTTGAATAAACTTTTAGCCATTTTTCCATGCTTTTTAATCGGAATTGGCTTAATGTAGGTGTGCAAATATACCCCAACCAAATACGCCCAGGTAAAAGCAACAATTACCAGCGCGAAGAGCTTTTCGATCCTTTCAATATCCGTCAAGTGGGTATCCTCAACATTAAAGCCGCTTGTTTTCAAAGCCCTAAAAGCCGTTTCAATCTGCCACCGTTCCTTGTATACCTCAAGGGCATCCTCAGGTTTGTTGAACGAGATAAGTACCTGTAGCTCAGGCTTCCCTTCCTTGTTCTTAACCTTTGAGGCTGAGAGGTAGCACAGCTGGTTGTTCAGGTACAGGATCCGGCGGTTCACCCGACAGCCATTTAAAGGCAAGTCGGCAAACAACCAGCTTGCCTTGACCAGCTTGCCGTTGTGCGGCTGCAGCACCCAGAAGTTCTCGCGAATGCGAATGTGGTAACGGATGCTGTTGTCGTTTAGATACTTAATCCATCTTTCGCCCACAAACTCTCGGTCAGCAGTCAGGCAGTCCAACGCCTGGATGCCAAAGAGCCGAATGAACCGCTCGAGCAGCGCTATTCGCTCTGCGGTGTTAGAGTTACCAAACTTAGGCAGCATGCTGAACATCAGAGGGAATGCAACCCCGTGGTAAACAACTGCAATGACCAGCACGTTGATATTCTGCTGCCCAAACTTCCAGTTCGTCCTGTCCATGGCCAAACGGAAAGGGGGTTTGTGTGGTAACAGCCTGAATATCAACATTGCAATTAGATCCGTATCGAGAATGTAGCCCGCCATAAACCGCTGTATCCGCCGAAGGGAGGAGCTGGTGCTGGCGCTACTGTCAAAGGCTGTCGCAAGTTTCTCGAAACCAACAGTTTGCACTTTACAAAGCGCGCTAATAACTAAAACAAAGAACTTTACTCGTGCCAGATTCCAACCTGACTGTTCATGAAAAATGGAAATAAATTCACTACTTTTATCCTCAACTCTGGGTATCATACTTCTTACAATTAGGGTGT
>CAZRCS010000485.1:0-1062 GCA_964598645.1 uncultured bacterium
AAAAGCGAACATCGTGGTCGCAAAGATCGTTCTCAGCCCCAAGATCGATATCAAACCCGGGATTATCGCCGTTCCTATTCGGACAAAGACCAACATTGGAATCACCGGGATTGCAAACACGATCACTCTAACTCCAGGAACCCTGACAGTGGATATCTCGGACGACCAGAAAGTGCTCTATGTGCACTCTATCGATTCAACCGATCCTCAGGGGATCCGTGATTCCATCCGGGATGACCTTGAAAAGTATGTGCTGGAGGCATTCGAATGATTTCTCTGGAACAAGCAGACTTCCTTGCCCTGATAGTTATGGTAGCCGCAACAGCACCCTGCGTATACAGAGTACTGTACGGTCCTACCCTCGCTGACAGGATTGCGGCTGAGGATGCCATGGGTAATGCCCTTGTGGTGATATTCGCACTCTATGCTTATCAGGCGAGCTCGATCTTCCTTATGGACGTCGCCATGCTTCTCGCAATTATCTCCTTCGTGGGGACAGTTGTGGTTGCAAAGTATCTCGATAAAGGGGAGGTGATCTGATGGCAGGTGAACTGGCACTCGTGGCAGATATCCTGAGCATTATCAGCCTGTTCGTAGGTCTCTTCTTCCTCTCTGTGGGTATGATCGGCCTTCTGCGTCTGCCTGATGTATACAACAGGTTGCACGCAACGACCAAGGTCGGTACTCTGGGAGCTTTTGGAGTTCTCTTGAGCATCATCTTCCAGGAAGGTATCACTCCCATGGGCATCAAAGCCTTTACAGTCGGGCTTTTCATCCTCCTTACTTCTCCGATTTCCGGGCATATGATCGCCCGGGCGGCCTACAGGATGGGTGTAAAGCTCTGTGATGGCAGCTGCCTTGATGAGTACGCAGGAAAAAGAAAAGATTGAAGAGAAATGGATGTGTTTTCAAAACACATTCATTATTTTTTCGTTTTTTTACCTGTTTGTCTGACTTTTTGACCACTTTTCAATCTTGCTTTTTCAATCCAGTTCTTCGATTTTTATTTTTGATTTTTTTTGATTTTCTATTCTCTTTCCGCAAATTGATTACAAGTGGGTT
>CAZRCS010000486.1:0-1058 GCA_964598645.1 uncultured bacterium
TCCACTGCCTGCAGGAGATACCCTGCAACCCCTGCATGACAGTTTGCCCCAAGGGGCTTATCACCACGGAAGGACACCCAGTGATGGGGCTTCCGGAATACTCAGAAGGCTGCATCGGGTGCAGGAAGTGCGTAGCCATCTGTCCTGGCCTTGCTGTAACCCTCGTTGACCGCAGGAAAGACCCAGAGAATCCGGTGGTAACCATTCCCTGGGAGCTTGGCGAGTGGACGGTGGAGCAGGGCGGAACGGTTACACTGACAGGCTGGGAAGGTGATATCCTGGGCCGGGGTGAAGTGATCGGTCTCAGGGCAGCTCAGGGCTATCCCGGCACAATGCTCCTGGACCTGAAGGTTCCCGGAGATAAGGCTAATCTGGTTGCGGGAATAAGAATTCTTTCACAGGAAGACACCGCACCGGAAGAGACGGTGCCGGAGCTGCCTATACCAGACGATGCCATAGTCTGCAGGTGCGAGAGGGTAACTGCAGGGGAGATAAGAGCCCTTCTCCGGCAGGGTGTCCGCGACATGAACGAACTCAAGGCAAGAACAAGGGCCGGGTTCGGATCCTGCGGCGGGAAAACCTGCAAGACCCTTATTCCCCGAATAATCCGCTCAGAGGGCATACCCATGGAAGAGATAACCGAATTCACCGAAAGACCCCTCTTCGCGGAAACCCGACTGGGTATTTTCTGCGGGAAGGAGGAGAACTGATGTACGACGTGATCATCATTGGGGCCGGTTCAGTTGGAACTCCCACCGCAATGTCCCTTGCTGAGAGAAATGTCAGGACACTGGTCATAGATTCCCGAAGCTCATCCGGTCAGGGCAACAACAAGTGCGCCATCGGCGGTATAAGGGCTACCCACGGAGAGCCTGCGAAGGTTGCTCTGTGCCTGCATTCCCTGAAAACCTTCTCCACCTGGCAGGAAAAGCACGGTGAAGACATCGGCTGGCACATGGGCGGCTACACCTTCGTTGCCTATACCGAAGAAATAAGAGACTCTCTCAGGAACATGATCCCATCCCAGCAGGAAGCAGGGCTGAACATCAGGTGGTGCG
>CAZRCS010000487.1:0-1057 GCA_964598645.1 uncultured bacterium
TTCACTATGCAGTGGGATGCCATGCAGATTCAGACGAGTTTCCGGACATCATGGCGGCGGGGAATGAGTGCAACGAGATAGCAGTGTGGTACGGGCTGGGCCAGGACCAGTGGGAAGAAAGGGTCATTGATTCCACTTTTACCGGTACCCAGTCGGTTTCCCCCGGGGACATAGACGGAGACGGGGATATCGATGCCGTTGGCGCTTCTCTGACACTGGGCCAGTTCGCCTGGTGGGAGAACCCCGGGAATAGAACGGATCCATGGGTGAAGCACATGGTGGCTTCAAACATGCCCGGTGCTCACTACACGGTAGCTGTAGACATGAACCTGGACGGGAAGATAGACGTTCTCGGAGCCTCTTTCAGCAACGGAAAGATAACGTGGTGGGAAAACGATGGTGCCGCTATCCCGAACTGGGAAGCTCATACCGTTGCTCCCGGTCTTACTGGAGTTCTCACTGCCATTCCCTGTGATTTCGACGGAGACAACGATCTGGATGTGGCAGGGGCAAGCTGGGTGCTGGACAGGGTTGTCTGGTATGAAAACACTGACGGTGAAGGCGAAGACTGGCATGCCCGGGCGGTAAAGACCGGGTTCAACGGGGCCTGGCCCCTTGCGGCGGGAGATTTCAGCGGCTGTGGAAGGATCGGTCTTGCAGCGGGAGCCGATGTTCTCTCAGGCTCTGGTGAGTCACACGGCCCAAGCGTTTTCGACCTTTGCGGATTCTGTGAAAGCGGATGGCTTGAGAGTGTTGTGCTGGATACCGCGGAAGATCCCCAGTGGGCATCATTTCAGTTCCAGGGGGATGTACCGCCGGGCTGCGGTCTTTCTTTTCGCTGGAGAAGTTCCGATGATCCCGCTGACCTGGGCGTATGGTCCGAACCGTTTTCCGACTGGGCGGATCTAAGCGGACAGATCCACAGGTACGTTCAGTACAAAGTGGAATTGCAAGGTTCCGGTGATCTGCTGTCTCCCGTGCTCCGCGAAATAGAGCTGTTCTGGGATCCGAATGGCATTGGAGACGGAGCTTTTACTGACCTGCTCTTCACCCCGGT
>CAZRCS010000488.1:0-1049 GCA_964598645.1 uncultured bacterium
ATCCTTTCCGCGTACAAGTTAGTAAAAAAACACAACACATTAAGTTTTTTTGGATATATAAAAGAAATAAGGAGTTATTAATGAAGGATAAAACATCGTTGGACGATGACGCCGGGGTCTATGGGCTTGTTAAGGTACTGGGTAAGGTTGGAAGAAGGTTTCTGGCTATCAAAATGCTGTATTTTACAATAGCAGCATCCTGATCTGGTCGATTTTTGTTTTTCTATCTTACAATTTGACATAGTTTTCCCTTTCAGCTTTCTGCGGGCTGTTGATTTTATTTAATGAAACAATGAACGTTTTAGTTTTAGAAAATCATTCTTTTTGGATCTTTCCGCTTCCCCAATGCATTATCCCCTTTTTGCATGCAGGACACAAAGCCGGGTCTGCTTCGCATAGCGATCGAAGTACTTCATAGGCAGTAAGTCCTTCCAGCGTTGAAAACCAGATTGTTTTGCCAATTATGGCTATTGCCTCCTCTCTTTTGGTTTTAATATTCGCTGTGGCCAAAATGCCATAATACCTGATTTTATAAAACCCGCAGGGAAGTATATGCTGCATAAACCGTCGTGCAAATTCTATAACATCAATTGTCATGGTTTTACGTTGGGATCTGCGATCTTCCATTCGATAATCCCGATACCTAAAACATACTTTATCCTTCTTGATGCTGATGAGTCGGTTATTTGATATAGCAACGCGATGCGTATATTTTCCCAGATACTTCAATACACCATTCATTCCCCCAAGCGCCTTTTTGCAATAGACATTCCATGATTTTTGATAGAGGCATTCTTTAAATGCAGTGAAATTGCTCAAGGTATCCGGCAACTTTAGTTCGTTGTTTTCTTTGAGCTCTTTTAATTGTCGCATCATACTGCCCCGAAACATCTTTGATAATGCTTTTACCGGAACAAAAAAATTTCGTGAAGCCTGGATCCATTCCACTCCATCTTCGGAAAGCCCACCCGCCGGAACCATCATGTGGACGTGCGGGTGATAGGATAATGTTTGTCCCCAGGTATGCAAGACTGCCACAGCCCCCACTT
>CAZRCS010000489.1:0-1047 GCA_964598645.1 uncultured bacterium
CAGGCACGCAATCCCTGCGGAAAGGGAGAGCGGATTGCCGGAGAAGGTCCCTGCCTGATAGACCGGGCCCGCAGGCGCCGTCATCGCCATGATATCACGCCTGCCTGCAAAACAGCCGATGGGGAGACCCCCACCGATGATTTTGCCGAAGGTTGTCAGGTCAGGAGTAATGCCATATTTGAACTGTGCACCGCCGATGCCCAGCCGGTAGCCGGTGATGACCTCGTCAAAGATCAAAAGGACGTCATGCTCCTCGGTGATCCTGCGCACCTCTGCGAGGTAGTCATCATCCGGAAGCACCGGGCCGACATTGCCGAGCACCGGCTCGAGGATGAATGCCGCCACATTGTCGTTATTATCCAGCAGGGCGGAGAGGGCTTCGGTGTCATTGTAGGGCACCTGCAACGTGTGGCGCACCACATCCGGGATGACTCCTGCGGAGTCAGGCACGCCCATCGTCGTCGCACCGGAGCCTGCCTTGATGAGCACACCATCATGGGCGCCGTGGAACCCGCCCTCAATCTTGATGATATCCTCGCGGTTGGTAAATCCGCGGGCAAGGCGAATGGCGGCCATCGTTGCCTCAGAGCCACTCGAGACAAAACGGACCATATCAACCGACGGGTGATCGGCAATGAGCATCCGGGCGAGAGTCAGTTCCTTTTCTGCAGGAGTACCGTAGAGCCAGCCGCCTTCCGTGCAGGAGCAGATGGCTTCACGCACCACCGGGTGGGCATGCCCGAGAATCAGGGGGCCGTAGCCGAGACAGCAGTCAATCAATTCCTCGCCGTCCTCGGTTAAGAGGCGCGAACCGGAGGCACTGCGGGTATAGAACGGATACGGTTTGATAGCACGCACCGGACTGGAGACGCCGCCGGGCATCAGGGTCTGTGCCTCAGTAAAGAGCTCTTCACTTCTCACTTCAGCCACCCCGCTGCATCCATCGCAAAGTAGGTGATGATGAGATCGGCACCGGCCCGTTTTATGGCAAGAAGACTCTCCAGAGCAACCGCCTTCTCATCAATCCAGCCGTTTTCTGCTGCCGCC
>CAZRCS010000490.1:0-1045 GCA_964598645.1 uncultured bacterium
GTATCCGCCGGAGTTCGACCATCTGGCCGCCGGTGCCGATGGCAAATCCGATATGGCGGCAGAGGGACCGGATGTAGGTGCCCGCCTCACAGCGGACACGGAGGAGCACGTCCCTTCCATCGATACCAAGCACGTCAATTTCATACATTGTCCGGATACGGAGTGCCCGGGCGACTGCACTTTTGAGGGGCGGGCGCTGGTAGTTCTTTCCGATAAATTCTCTCGCCGTCTCCCGGATTTGCTCCTCTGTTGCATCCCCGTGGAGACGGAGGAGGGCAATATATTCCTTCTCATGACTGAGAATCACCGGTGCCAGGCGGGCAGCTCTGCCCACCATGACGAGGAGGACACCGGAGACATCCGGGTCGAGTGTCCCGCCATGACCGCAGGGCATACCCAGCATATCACGGACCCATGCGGCCACCTCGTGGCTGGACGGTCCCCGTGGTTTGTCCACTGCGATGATGCCTCCGCGTGGCATGTCCATATCAAGGCCGGCAGAAGGACCCCTGTTATCTTCCAGATAGTGGTTCAGTGCTGCGAGGGTACCTGTGAGGGTTCCGTTCCCGATTACAGCAGGCTCGGTTCCGTCCTCCCTCATCCGGTCTGCCGTGATTTCGCCGATTGCTATGTGGAGCAGCCCTTCTTTCCGGTATTTGGCATATGAGTAGGAGTTGGCGCTTGTGAAGAGAATGGCGTCTGCATCTGCTGTATCAAGATCTACATTTGTGGGTTCCAGTGAATAGACCGGCAGCTCACATGCAAGTCCTCCTGCGTCTGTGATGGCATCCAGAAGCACAGGGTTCGGGACATCGGCGCGGGGAATGCCGATCACTTTTCCTGCTATCCAGTCCCCGAGATAGGGTACAAAATCACGGGAGTAATGGGATGGAAGGGTTTCAGAGGTGATGCCCCCATCCTCCAGATACTCTGCTGTCTGGGGACCTATTGCGATGATACGTGCCGACGTCTTCAGGAGTGGCCCGATGTGACGGGCGGGGAGGGCACTCGTGAAGAAGATGCAGTCATAGGTCTCCTCATTTGC
>CAZRCS010000491.1:0-1043 GCA_964598645.1 uncultured bacterium
TATTTCGGCTGGCTCGTGGCCGGTCTGATTCTTCTGGCAATAGGCGAATACTGCCGTTGGAAGGCATTCAGGGTCACAGGAGGGGGCAACTGATGGAATTTCAGAAACCATGGCTCATTCTTCTGGCCCTTATTGCTCCTCTATACTGGTGGCTTCGCTTAAGATGGCTGCGTGAAGACGAGAAGAGATTAAGAAGGTTTGTCCGCCCGGTACTCTGGGAAAGGGTAGGCATAGAACCTCCTTCCCAGCACACATTCACAAGGGTTCTCATATCCATTGCCCTTGCCTGCTTTGCCGTTGCTGCAGCAGGACCCGTATGGGGTAAATCCGAGGCATACATACCACGGGGCGGCGAGAACGTGGTCATAGCTCTGGACGTATCCAGGTCGATGTGGTGCGATGATGAGGCCCCAACCAGGCTGGGACGGGCTGCCCTCGAGATAAGAAGGCTCATCGAGTCCATGCCGGATACCAGGTTCAGCCTGGTTGTTTTCAGCGGCAGAGCAAGACTTGCCGTTCCAATCACCCTGGACACTGAATTTATCCTGGACAAGATCCCATCGAACCCCTCGGACGACACATCGCTTCCACAGGGAACCACTCTGAGCAACCTGGTTGACGTTATGGTAACTGCGCTTCCCGACATGGATCTTGAAGGGCAGGTAGGCATCATATTCTCTGATGGTGGCTTCCACGACTACACCTTGAATGAGGCTGTGAATGAGGCACTCGATAGAAGGATTTCCCTTGTCACTGTAGGAGTAGGCGGAGATACGCCGGTAACCGTACCCGGCGACAATGGTCCCCTTGTCTGGCAGGGAGATACCATAAAAACCGTTCTTGAAGATGAGGTTCTGCGGACACTTGCAGAGGAAACCGGAGGATTCTACACCAGAATATCCGAAGCCGGTGACCTTTCAGAACCTCTCCGGGAAATGTTGAGCAGGAGTTCCGCCGATGTGGATGCAGACATAGCAGGAGCTTCCGGGGCAAGAAGGTTCCAGTATTTCCTGGCTGCAGGCATACTGCTGCTTCTGGCTGCT
>CAZRCS010000492.1:0-1041 GCA_964598645.1 uncultured bacterium
GGACATCCTTCAGGGGATTCTCATGACCGTCCGGCAGCTGGAATCAGGAAAGTCCCAGGTGGAAAACCAGTACAGCCGGGTCGTGAACAGGGAAAGCGGAAAAGCCTGGCAGATAGCACAGTCCGTGTTCGAGTTCTCTCACATGGAATGGCGTGGACTGGGGACTGTTGAGAACGGAGGATTCAGAATACGGGATGCCTATGGGGAGTTCGATGCAATGAACAGATTTTCCGTGGATGAACCGGTGACCACCGGCAATACTCTCTGCAGAAGCGGTGAGGTTCTCATGGGGCTGATAACACCGGACAGATGCGAATCCTTCGGAAAGGACTGCACACCTGAGAACCCTCTGGGTGCTCCAATGGTTTCATCCGAGGGAGCATGTGCGGCCTATTACAGGTACAGAGGAGGAGGAAATGGCTGATTTGACCTGTCCCGTGTTCATATCCAGATACCCTGTGGTCACCATGGCTCACGGCGGTGGCGGAAGACTGATGAACGATCTTATCCACAGCCTGATCAAACCTCTGCTGGAGAGAGGCGGCGGTCTCGGAGAGCATGACGGCGCCGTTATCACCACAGAAGCTTCCAGAATAGCCTATACCACTGATTCCTATGTGGTAACTCCCCTTTTCTTTCCCGGCGGTGACATCGGGAAACTTTGTGTATACGGTACGCTGAACGATCTTGCCATGTGCGGGGCGGTTCCCAGGTGGATCAGCCTGGGGCTGATCATCGAGGAAGGGCTTCCCATGGAAACCCTGGAGAGGGTTCTTCTTTCCGTTGCTTCCGCCGCCGACAGCGCTGGAGTGAGAGTGGTCACCGGGGACACCAAGGTAGTGGAGAGGGGAAAAGCCGACGGCATTTACATAAATACCTCGGGGATCGGTGTTTTGCCTGAAGGGGTCAAAACCATTGGTCCCGGATCCGTTGAACCCGGAGACGCCGTGATATTGAGCGGAGACATCGGCCGCCACGGAATTGCAGTAATGAGTGCTCGCCAGGAGCTTCACTTTACCACGGAAATAGAAAGCGACCTGG
>CAZRCS010000493.1:0-1036 GCA_964598645.1 uncultured bacterium
GTCACGCCGACTACATCAAGAACATGATCACAGGTGCAGCCCAGATGGACGGCGCCATTCTCGTTATCGGTGCAAACGACGGTGTTATGGCCCAGACAAAAGAGCACGTTCTTCTTGCACGTCAGGTGAACGTTCCCCGTATAGTGGTCTTCCTCAACAAAGTTGACATGGTTGATGACGAAGAACTCATCGATCTCGTTGAAATGGAAGTACAGGAGCTCCTCGTCAAGTACGAATTCGAAGAGGACAGCCCCATTATCCGCGGTTCCGCTCTCAAGGCTCTCAACTCCTCTGGAACTCCCGATGACGCTGATGCGGCATGCGTTTACGAACTCATGAACGCAGTCGACGAGTGGATCCCCACCCCCGAGCGTGACACAGACAAGCCTTTCCTTATGCCTGTTGAAGATGTGTTCTCCATCCCCGGCCGCGGTACAGTTGCAACAGGCCGTATCGAGCGCGGGATCGTTCACACCCAGGACAAGATCGAGCTTGTGGGTATCCGTGAGACCCGTCCCACTGTCTGCACCGGTGTGGAGATGTTCCGCAAGATCCTCGACGAGGGCATGGCCGGAGACAACGTTGGTCTGCTTCTCAGAGGCGTGGGCAAAGAAGAAATAGAGCGCGGTCAGGTTATCGCCAAGCCCGGTTCAATCACTCCTCACACCGTTTTTGAGGGTGAAACCTACATTCTGAGTCAGAAGGAAGGCGGAAGACACAAGCCCTTCTTCAATGGATACAGACCCCAGTTCTATTTCAGAACAACAGATGTTACAGGCTCCATCAAGCTTCCCGAGGGAACTGAAATGGTCATGCCCGGCGATAACATCAGGATGACAGTTGAGCTTATTACTCCCATCGCCATGGAAGAAGGTCTCCGTTTCGCTATTCGCGAAGGTGGACGCACCGTTGGCGCCGGAGTTGTTACAAAAGTGATCAAGTAGGTTAGCGGTGAGGATTATAGCAACACTGGCCTGCACTGAGTGCAAGCGCAGGAACTACACCACTACCAAGAACAAGCGCACCCATCCCGAGA
>CAZRCS010000494.1:0-1033 GCA_964598645.1 uncultured bacterium
TTTATAGGCCAGTTCGCCAATAAGTGGAACCGGCTGAACTTTTCCTGTAAATCCATTAATTATTCCCATTATCCAAAATACCAATAACACTATGTCAGCAATAATAATTAAGATATCAATAAGCCATCCTATTATTGGAATCACTGTTGCTACCCAAAATATATTTCCTACAACCCAGAATATCATAATAATTGCGGCCTGTTGAGCATGATACATAACATATTTGTTCTCTTTGCTCGTGAGTAAAGCAATAAGAAAACCGATAGGCTCAAAGAGGTATGCCACTCCAGCCATTGCTTTGCCGTTTTCTATATCGGAAGAACTGATGTTGAAATTCTTGGACATTAGATATCTCCTTACCTAAAAAGGGACGATTAATACCGCCCCTAAAAAATTGTAAACCTCTATCTACTTCACATCTGGCGTACCACTTGCAGCGTAGGTGGCGGTGGTGTTCCAGTGTCTAACGGCTTATGCATCCTTATTTACTATCGCCCATGATCAGATTGACGTCAAGCTATAAGTTGACCTTTACTATTTCTCCTTATTGAAACATCCTTCTCCATACTTCATACGTAGAAGACAACTTTAGGCTGTGCTTCTGAAACAGATCTGGATCGCTGATGCTCTAATTACCCGGAGTGCAGGGGACAGAGGGCTTCCCCTCAAGCAGGACAGCTTTAATGTGAAATTGCTGATATTGTCAATTCTGTCAGCGAGTCTTAGTGTGAAATCACTCCAACACCTCTAAAACAAGCTGAACAATCCTGGTTCGTGTTGCCTTCAGAAGATTCCCCCAAGCATTGCAGACAAGTTGAAGGTCAAGAGGAATTTCATCAGTGGGCACGTATACGGCACACTTGTTATGCTCAGAACTGTGGGATAGTTGTATTGATTCTGTATAAGACACCCTTTCCCAGGGTGAATCATTCTTCTTCCAATGTCTTGGAATGCAGGGAATTGTAGAAGAAGTGTTAGAGTCTTGTATCTCTTCTGTAGGTCGTAAACTATAGTGCTGTAACAGCTTCGAATC
>CAZRCS010000495.1:0-1032 GCA_964598645.1 uncultured bacterium
CCGTCGGAAAGATCCAGTTGCGTTCCCTCGTAATGGTCTCGAAGCAGGGAGAACAATTCCTGAATACGAATCTTGTGGCGCGGTGTAAAGGAAAATGGGTATGGCTCGGAGGGATTGAAACGATCCTTGGAGAGCAGCGAGATGGCGCGGCGCTGTCTCAGGTAATTCCCCCGGCTTTTCGGGAGGTGGACTCTTGAATATGCGGCGGCGAAGTCGAACTCCGTGCCGGGTTGGGGAGAGTACCAGCCTGATTCTGTCGCATGGGCGATCAAGTCGGGTGATCCCAGAAAATTCTGCTTGTCAGACATATCGATCCGGGTAATGGTATACGCATTGGGAATGACCGCGACATGATCATCGGGCACGCGCTGCGCGAGCCACCTGCGTCCCCGGATCAGGTGAAATATCCAGGCTTCCTTGGAATCCGCGATACAGAGTGTGCGGCCGGAATCGATATAGCCGAATCTTTCCACCAGCCTGCCGGCCAATAGAACCGCGTCTCTGGCATTTTCCGCGTTTTCCGCAAGGATTCTCCGCAGCATGAATCCGATCCCTCCATTAGAGATGTCGGCACGGGTTTCCTTGGAAGGCGTGGCATTGGATACCAGGGCCACGCCGTTTGAGTTCACATATGAGTCCGCATATGCGGTCTCCGGAATTTCAATCCAGAAAAGTCCCGGGGAAACGGAGGGTCGCGGGAGGGTCGCTCCGTTACGCAGCATGAAAGGAGGAGCGTCCCCCCCCTTTCGCGGTTTCAGGTGGTGCAGGTTGACGAAAAGAGTGTTTCCCCGGTCATCCTCATTATGGGCCACAAGAACGCATCCGGCCTCACTGGCATTCCGGCCCACCAGAACTGTAAAGCAATCATCGTTTCCCTGAAGGAGGGCGCCTGACAGAATCAGTAAAACCGTGACAAGAAACTTTCTCATACAAGAGAAATAACATAGCTGGGTGTGAATTTCAAAGCCAAAGGGGGGGTAAGATTGATTTTCGTGAAGTAGAGTGATATAGTTTTCTTTTCTTTTGCTCGGG
>CAZRCS010000496.1:0-1025 GCA_964598645.1 uncultured bacterium
AGTAGGGGGATCATGTGGTATTATCGTCCAAATTGCCGTTCCTCCGGTTCTCCCGAACGCCTGTGGGTGGTAGTACACCGGAAAGGGCCCATTCTCATGTGTTGCAGCTGGGATGAACGACGAATCCATCAGTGCTTCGAAGTGATCAAGCATCCAGAGATCGGTTGCGCTGCCGAGAACGGTTATTGAATCGACAGTAACTGTTTGCCAGTGATACCCGGCCAATCTCACCGGATAGGTATTCAAGTCCATTCTCTCGGGGAAGTTTTCACAAGAGTCGTAGGGAGCTGCTGAGTCATACATGAGATACTGAGTGCTGAAGTATGCCTGTACTGAGTTGGCCTGGATAGTATCGTTGCCGAGATGAACACCCTTATCCAGCCCTGCCCATACACTATCCTCAATCGTGTGCAGCATCCCGAAGCAAATAGAGAGAGTCAAGGAATGGTCGAAAATGCTGTCTGATTTGAACTTGGTCCATGAGAAAACCCCATCGGTGTCAATTTTGTTCATGAGGGTGTCCTGGGTGTACAGGCTGGGATAGTAGTCATCAAGGGCTGAACTGTCATTCTGCATTCTTGCTAGCTGCCAGGAAGGGCCCTCATTGAAACCATCGAAGTACCACAGGCAGTTGAAAAGAGATGCTCCGTCTTCAAGAAGCCCGCACCTGTTTTCCAGCAATGAGATGAATTCGCCTGCTGTCCGTGTCTGGATGATAGAATGGAAATCGGCATCTGTATAGATGAATGCACTGTCATCCTGAATCTCTACACTGTCAAATCTTGCATAGGTGAATGGCGGTGTTGATCCCAGAGACAGGATTTCTGAAGGAGCGATAACTACAACTGCTCCTGTACTGTCACAGAGCTGGCAAGGCACCCTCTGATAACCCGACTCAGTCAGCCACCCGGCTATCCATATCCCGTCGAAGTTGTGCCAGAGCAGGTTGCAGATAACATCAAGCGTAATGTCCTGTGAAGTTGCATCCTGCCCGGTCTTCATTGAGATGATTGGAATGGTGTTTG
>CAZRCS010000497.1:0-1022 GCA_964598645.1 uncultured bacterium
ATGGCTTCAGCAAGCTCTTTCCTCGAGATGCCCCTCTCAACCCTGAGGGCGGCGATCCTGTTGTATAGCTTTCTTGTGTTCACCCCTGGTTCCTCCAGGCTATGAATGCCCCGGGGAGGGTATGGGACAGGTAAATGAGGCTTGCCACGAGGGGTGCTGTAATGGAGTACTTAGGGCAGATGTTCAGCCTTGATACCGTTGCCTGTGCAAGCATGATGAGAAGACAAACCACCGCGAACCATCCGTAGGACTCACTGAGGGCGGACTGTGTAACCTTTATCTCCCTCTCATCCAGAACATCCTGCCTGGCATGGGTGAGTTTCCAGATGCCGGTTTTCCAGAACAGAGGGCGAAAGGTAACAGCGGTAACGATCAGGCAGAATATGCCGAAGAAATCCACCATGTGCGGAGGGTCTTTGATGAATGCATAGTAAAAGGTAACGTTCATCATCAGCAGAGCGCCGTAGTTCACAACGACAAGGGTTCTGTTATTCATTTCAACTCCTTATGGTTATGCAATGTACTGTTGTAAATATACGCATAAGTAGTGAAATACGCAACAGCCCTGTTATGATACCTGTGACTTACTCCTCAGTGGTGTCTTCTATGCCGGTAACATGCCAGATGCCTGTTTCGTCTGCCTTGCAAAGGAAACTTGTTTCGCCAAGTCTGCTCCAGCCTTCCTGCTGTCCTCCCACCCAGTTGTACGCTTTCATGTTGTAGCTTCGCTGGTACTGAAGGGTCTCTCCTGTGGGATCCCCGGGCCAGATGATCTCCCCGCTTCCGCTAAGGATCAGTTCTATGACCTCGTAGCCATTGAACATACAGGAAACTGTCTGCAGGAAATATTCTTCGTCGAGTGAGCTGTCAATTATGCCATCTCCGTCGTAGTCGTCCCAGTCCTCTTCTTGAAGGGCCAGGCCGAAATCCTGGTCAAGTGTTTCATCAAGCAGGTCCAGGTCTTTCATGTTGAATGCGTATTCAAGATTCTCCACGGCCTTCCAGCCCTCATCCACGGGGTT
>CAZRCS010000498.1:0-1021 GCA_964598645.1 uncultured bacterium
CGCATCGACTTCGGCCCGTTCTGCCCCGCTCCCGCCATGGCCTGGGTTCCCGCCTGCCCGGCAATTCCGCATTTCTTGTTGAACTCTTCCTGGGTATACTCATATGGCATAACCCGAACCATGTCTCCAAAATTCTTGTTGACCTTGACATAACCCGTGGACTTGAACTGGCGGATATTCATGGGCAGAAGGTTTTTGATCTGGCTGAACTTCACGGTCTTCAGAATGACCACGGGCGCCATTTTGATGGATCGGCACTTGTCGTTGAAATCCACGATCTTGTTGGTATGTGCGGTGTACAGGCGGTTGTCTCCGCTGTAGTTGGGTTTTGAGTACAGCACCAGCTGCGCGCCTCCGAACACCTTCAACGAAGAGATCTGTTTGTTCAGGTTCTTCAAGTTCTGGAATGGACACTGGCTCAGATCCGGCACGCTCTGGTTCCAGTCGAGGCTGGCTTGAGTACCTGAATAATTCCAGTGTTCATAAAGATTCGCGGAACCGTTGACCCCCTTCATGGCGATGATGATGGTGGTGTTATTGGTGGGTTCAAAAGTGGCGGAATAGGGGATCTGATCGGCAACGGTCTTTTTCCATTCCAGCACCTTGAGAAGCCCTTTTCCGGGCGGAATCTGATCGGCGGTCAGGGTGTGGGTGACGCTGACCTGTTCGAAACTGGAATCCTCCCAGGATTGCGAGTAACCCACCGTAGCCGACCATCCCCCCCCTATCTCAATAATCTCAATGGCCACCTTGGCTTCGCCGTGCTGGGTGTATGACATGTTCATGGTCTTGGTCACGGTCACCGTGTCCCGGGTGGTGACGGAAAATGTTTCCGTGGCCGTGTTCAATGGCATCGAAGTGCAGTTGATCAACTCCGAGCTTCCCAGAAATTCCCATTCCTCAGCAAGCTGATCGGCATTGATCTTAATCGTACCAATCTGCTTCATGTTCCCGGTCAGGACAAATCCGGTCAATTCAAAAGTGGACCCATTCACGGTGCGCCCGGTCAGTTCTTTCACCA
>CAZRCS010000499.1:0-1015 GCA_964598645.1 uncultured bacterium
ACCATTGTAAACCTTTCAGCCTATGTCTTCCGTGCCCTCCGGAACAGGATCATCGATGAGTACCGTAAACCGCGGAGAACGGTAAACTCCATGGACGAACCGGTTGAGGAGGAACTTACCCTGAATGACATCCTTCCTGACCTGAAGTACGAGCCGAGAAACTCTTACAAAAGGGAAGAACTCAGGAAGGAGATCCGTGAGGCAATCGATTCACTTCCGGAAAAACAACGGGAAGTGATCATGGAAACCGAGTTCAACGGCACACGGATCAGCGCTTTGTCAGAGCGTACTGGCACACCACAGGGTACACTGCTGGCACGGAAACACAGGGGTCTTAGAATCATTCAGAAAAGGTTCAAACACATAAAGGAGGAATACCATGGGACATGTTAGGGTAGGTAACAAAGAAATACACGGCAGCCCAGCCGCAAAGGTGGCAAAGGTTACAGCTCTTGTACTCATGGGAATCATCGGAGCTGCAGTTCTGGCCATAGTCTTCGGCCTTGTTATACAGTGGCTGTGGAATCAGGTGATGCCGGACATCTTCGGTCTTCCCGAGATCAGCTACTGGCAGGCTGTGGGTATAGTCGTTCTTTCACACATACTCTTTGGAGGGCACCACCACGGTTCAAGTCACCATCCATCCAGAAAGAAGGCTGTGAAAGCTAAATCGGAAGTCTGCGGTGAATCGATCAGCCATGACATGGAATGGGATTCTTTCAGGGAGTTCTGGAAAGAACACGGCAGAGACGCTTTCACAGACTGGCTTCATGGCCGGGATAACAGCGAAGAGTAAAAAAATACACAACGGACACCGCCGGTCAGCAATGGCCGGCGGTGAAAACAGAGAGGGATGAATGAGCAGCAGGAAAGACCGGGTCTGTCCAGTGAGTTTACACAGAAGTTTAGACAACAGCCTGAGAAAAATCATCCATAACCCGGGGAAGATCCTGAAACCCTTCATCAAAGAGGGCGACACGGCCATAGACATAGGCTGCGGTCCGGGATTCTTCAC
>CAZRCS010000500.1:0-1006 GCA_964598645.1 uncultured bacterium
TATTCAGGAAGGGAAATCACGTGGAACTGCTGCCAGCCTGATTCCGGGTTGTCTGACCATGCAAGAATGAAATCCCTCTCCACGGCGAATCTCCAGAATCTGCCCTCTTCACCGGCTTCGGGGAGAACCGCGGTGAAAAGCTCGTTACCCTGCATATCGTATACATCGAAGGTGGGTACCTGTTCAGTTCCCCTGAGAGCCCATATCCTGTTCAGTCCGTCCACACCCAGAGCTCTTATTGCGGTCCAGTTCTGAAGGGGTGTGTATCCCATCTGACCCATACCCAGTGATTGGAATCTGGCCTCATAGAACCTTTTTTCCTCCGCCGCGGAATCTTCCGTCTTGGGCACGGGCGAGAAGGGTTTTTCAATGGTCAGGAAAACTTCACCTTCCGGAGAGTACCCGGTTATGAGATAGTCGGTTTCAGAAGCCTTTGCTATGAATACGTTTCCCATTTGGTCAACATCGAAGCTGTAGCCATACCAGCCCTTCTGGAAGAAACTGCTCATGTCCATGGGGTTGAGTTCGAAAAAGTCACCTTCATAGGCTATGTCCGAAGTATAGCAGCCTGTAAATCTGCTCACAGAGCAATCGATACCCAGGCCCTGATCTGTTTCCACCATTTCCATTCTGATAGCCACGAAGCACGAGTCAGTTGAACCTGTAATGGAGATTGGAGGCGGCCCGTTGAATGTTTCCATGGTGATCCATTCACCGGTTTCGCAGTCGAACTGATTGCAGCCGCTTCTCTGTGAGACGAAAAGGTCTCCGTCATGGCTGATCCCCATGTAAATGGTCATGCTCATCTCGCCCGGACCTGATCCCTCTGCTCCAATGGTTCTGATGTAATCACCCTGCGGAGAGAAAACACGGACTTCGGAGTATGCCCGGTCCAGAAGGGCTATGTTTCCATCGGGGGTTTCACACATGGATTCGATGGCTCCGAAAACATATTGTTCGTTTCCTGCTTCCTCGCCGATACTTCCGCTCATCTGAAGAATGACAT
>CAZRCS010000501.1:0-1006 GCA_964598645.1 uncultured bacterium
ACGATGTCGCTGTCCGGGTGGAACGCTTTGCCCGGCTTTTCTTTGTCCTGGATGGTGGAGATCCGCGGACAATTTCCGTTGACCACGATGCATTCACTGAAAACCGTGGTGGAGATGGGCGCCATATCCCAGCAGTCCACAACCGTACCTTCCGGTTCGTATTCCAGTACATAGGTATGCCCTCCCTGCTCCAGGTGGATCGCCTGGCCGGCATCGGTGCGACAAAAGCACAATCGTGTCAGATCTCCCTGAACCAGAATCGCGTCAATCCGCTCGAGATCCCTGAGCAGATATACGCCCGGGGGCGGGGGCGCCTCCATGATCGGCAAGCCCAGCCTGGAGCGGATTTCCGACCAGGTCAGATCCGTCCCCTCCAGGTGTAATGCATTGATGGCAATACGCTTGATGTCCAGGGTTATCGGTGTCTCCCGGACAATGGGAACGATGCTGTCGTCCACAGAGACATTCCGAAGCCGCAGCCATTCTCTGGCGCTTGTGGACGCGGGGAGCTCCCCGGTTAGAAAAATCGGTACCAGGCGGAGGGGAATGGCCCCGC
Organism: uncultured bacterium; assembly: GCA_964598645.1. Lineage (GTDB taxonomy): Bacteria > Fermentibacterota > Fermentibacteria > Fermentibacterales > JCC-6 > Sabulitectum. Next base: position 557 of record CAZRCS010000501.1, read on the forward strand.
TCAGGATACGACATTGAATTTCTCCTTCCATTTCATAGGGATCGTGACGCGCGGTTGCGCGAATCCGGTCGATGACGTCGTGATGCTCCATTCCGGCGCAGCTTGAATCCCTGAATGTAAAATCATGTGCAAGGTCCGTCATGTTTGTCTGTCTGGAAGGAAAGTTCTCTGTGGAAAAAATCCCCCTGGATGGTTGGACCAATGCGCTCAGGTCCATATGGTTTGTCGTGGAAAAAACATGATGCATTTCCATATTCAGATCGTCCCGGACGGAAGACAATGCGCGGGATCGCAGGGTTCGAATTCGCATGATGCGTTGATGGCCGATGGAGTGTGTCAGGAGAGTGATGGAGAGAGTGGCGAACAGCATGACGAACAGCAATGCGACCAGAATGTTACCCCTCATGCGGGTTTTATCTGAGAGGGTTTTCATGGTTCCACCAGGTTGGG